>DASPKW010000255.1:0-35404 GCA_035627895.1 Tepidisphaeraceae bacterium
TCGTGCTCGACGAGGCCGACCAGATGATGGACATGGGGTTCATCTACGACATCCGCAAGATCGTCCAGAAGCTGCCGGAAAAGCGGCAAAGCTTGATGTTCAGCGCGACGATGCCGCCGGACATTCGCAAGCTCGCCGACACGATCCTGGTCGACCCGGTGACGATCACCGTCAGCCGGACGGGGACGGCCGCCGAGACGGTGGACCACGCCGTGCTGCACCTGGAGACGCCGCAGAAGCCGGCGGCGCTGGTCAGCTACATCAAGGCCCACGCGACCGGGCGGACGCTCGTCTTCACCCGCACGAAGCGCGGGGCGGACAAGGTCGTGAAGCACCTGGAGAACTTCGGCATCCGGGCGGCGGCGCTGCACGCGAACAAGAGCCAGAGCCAGCGCAAGCGGGCGATGGTGGCGTTCAAGGGCGATAAGCCGCCGGTCATGGTGGCCACGGACATCGCCAGCCGCGGGCTGGACATCAACGAGATCACGCACGTGATCAACTTCAACGTGCCGAACGTGCCCGAGACGTACGTGCACCGGATCGGCCGGACGGGCCGGGCGGGCGCCGAGGGCACGGCGATCAGCTTCTGCGACGGCGAGGAGCGCGCGTACCTGCGCGACATCGAGAAGCTTTTGGGCAAGCGCGTGCCGGTGCTGCGGCCGGACTTCACGCGAGACCCGAACCAGCCGACCGAACTGCCGGCCAAGGGCGAGCGGCGCGAGCGGCAGCCGCAGCGCACTACGGAGCCGAGGCAGGCGCGGCCGGCGCCCGCGGACGGGGACGAGCAACGAAACGACGCCGGCGATCGGTCGCACGACGACATCGGCGAGGCCGAGCGCGCCGGCGAGCGGCCGCGGCGGCACGACCGGCCGGCGCACGGCGGGGCGCGGCCGGGCGCGGGCAAGCCGTTCATGAAGCCGCCCGTCGGCGTGCACAAGGGCGGGCCGCGGAAGTTCGGGCCCGGCGGTGGGCAGCAGGGCGGCGCGAGTCGGCCGCCGCAGCGGTCCTTCGGCGGACCGTCGGGCGCGCGGCCGAACGAAAAGCCCCGCGTGGCGGCGCCGGCGGCGCACCACCGCGACCCGGCGCGCCGCCCGGGCGCCGGGACGGCCGGCACGACCGGGCCCCGCGTCCACGGGCCGGCGATCGAGCAACAAGCGGCGCCCGCGCCGCGACACGTGCAACACGGCCCGAGGCCCGCCCCCCGGCCGGCGTCGGCCAAGGGCGGGTACGTCGGCCAGAACACCTACGGCAAGCCGCCGGCGGGCAAACCCGTCACCAAGCCCGGGTTCGCCAAGCCCGGCGGGTTCGGCGCACCGCAGGCGAGCGGCGGGGCGAAGCCGGGCGGCAAGTTCAAGCCGCGCCAGGGCGGCGGCGGTGGCGGCGGTGGTGGCCCCGTGAACCAGTGGGGCTACCGTCCGAACAGCGCGGGCGGTAAATCGCAAGGCAAGCGCAAGTAATCGATCGATCACAACACGGGCCGTGGCACTTCAGTGCCACGGCCCTTTCGCGCGCCTACCCCGTTCAGGCGGACTTGACCCCGTGCCGGCTTAGTGTACTATTTACACCAACAAGGAGTCCGCCGATGCCGTTGCTCCGCGACCTTTACCGCCCGACCCTCGGCCTGCTCACGGACCTGTACCAGCTCACGATGGCGTACGGGTATTTCAAGCTCGGGCGGCACCAGCGCGAGGCGGTCTTTCAACTCACGTACCGGAAGAACCCGTTCGGCGGCGGGTTCGCGGTCGCCGCGGGGCTCGCGTACGCGATCGACTACCTCGAGACGCTCCGCTTCGGCCCGGCCGACCTTTCTTATCTCGAAACGCTCCGCGGGAACGACGACCGCCCGCTGTTCGACCGGCCGTTCCTCGACCACCTCGCCGGGATGCGGTTCGCGTGCGACGTGGACGCGGCGCCCGAGGGGACGGTCGTCTTCCCGCACGAGCCGCTGGTGCGCGTGAGCGGGCCGATGCTGCAGGCACAGATCGTCGAGACGGCGCTGCTGAACATGGTCAACTTCCAGACGCTCGTGGCGACCAAGGCCGCGCGCGTCTGCCTGGCGGCGCGGGGCGAGCACGTGGTCGAGTTCGGTCTGCGCCGCGCGCAGGGAATTGACGGCGGGCTCGCCGCAAGCAGGGCGGCGTACGTCGGCGGGGCGCACGGGACGAGCAACGTCTTGGCCGGGCGATTGTTCGGCGTGCCGGTCGCGGGGACGCACGCCCACTCGTGGGTCATGAGCTTCGACACCGAGCTCGAGTCGTTCGAGGCGTACGCCCGCGCGATGCCGAACAACTGCGTCTTCCTGGTCGACACGTACAACACGCTCGACGGCGTGCGGCACGCGGTGGAGGTCGGCAAGCGCCTGCGGGCCGGCGGGCACGAGATGGTCGGCATCCGCCTGGACTCGGGCGATCTCGCATACCTGAGCATTGAGGCGCGCAAGATCCTGGACGCCGGCGGCTTCCCGAAGGCGAAGGTCCTGGCGAGCAACGACCTCGACGAGAACATCATCGCGAGCCTGAAGGACCAGGGCGCGCGGATCGACACGTGGGGCGTGGGCACGAAGCTGGTAACCGCGTACGACCAGCCGGCGCTGGGCGGCGTGTACAAGCTGGCGGCGACGCGCGGCGGGCCAGCGGACCCGTGGCAGTACAAGGTGAAGTTGAGCGAGCAGGCGATCAAGATCAGCACGCCGGGCGTGCAGCAGGTGCGCAGGTATCTGGACGGCCCCGCCGGCGCGGAGGCGACCGCCGACATGATCTACGACGTGCACCACGCCCCGCGCGGCGAGGCGACCATCGTCGACCCGCTCGATTTCTCTCGGCGTAAACGCATCCCGGCGGGCACGCCGTACGAAGACCTGCTGGCGCCGATCTTCCGGGGCGGCGAGCGCGTGTATGACGTTCCCGAGCTGGCGGTCAGCCGCAAGCGGACGGGCGAACAGCTCGCGCGGTTCCACGGCGGGGTGAAGCGGTTCGTGAACCCGCACACGTACCCCGTCGGGCTGGAGAAGTCGTTGTACGATCTGAAGGCGCGCTTGATATTGGAGGCGCGCGGCGTGCCGGCCGAGCCGGCGGGGTCGTGGGCCCCGGCCGGCGAAGGCGTGGCGACGACGTGAAACGACGGCTCCACGCTGACCCGTCCTGACTGTCATCCCGAGGTACTCCGAGGGATCTAGCCGCGAATTATGAGGCCCGTCCGACGTTCGGCGATCGTGTTCGAGGATTAATCGCCAACGTCGAATGGGCCCCGAGAGACCGGCCAGATTCCTCGTAGTACCTCGGAATGACAATGAGGGACGGTCATCGCAAGGGGTACGCGAAAGGATTCCTTCATGCAGCTCATTAAGCTCGCCGCCGCGGTCGTGAACACGACGCCGCTCGATTGGGACGGCAACCGTGACCGCGTCCTCGGCGCGGTCGCCGCGGCCCGGGCGCAGGGCGTGTCGATCCTGTGTCTGCCCGAGTTGTGCGTCAGCGGGTACGGGTGCGAGGACGCGTTCCACTCGCCCGGCGTCGCCGAGATGGCGTGGCGCGTGCTGCGGGACGAGGTCGCGCCGTTCGCGCGGGGCATCGTCGTGTCGGTGGGGCTGCCGGTATTGCACCAGAACGCGCTGTTCAACACGGCGGCGCTGATCGCCGACGGGCGCGTGCTCGGGTTCGTGGCCAAGCGGTTCCTCGCCGGCGACGGGATCCACTACGAGCCGCGGTGGTTCAAGCCCTGGCCGACGGGGATCGTGTCGCAGGTCGTGCTGCCGGGGGCGGACGGGGTGGGGCAGACCTACGCGATCGGCGACATCCACTTCGACGTGGGCGGGGTGAAGATCGGGTTTGAGATCTGCGAGGACGCGTGGGTCGCCAAGCGGCCGGGCGGGGCGCTGGCGCTGGAGGGAGTTGACGTCATTTTGAACCCGAGCGCGTCGCACTTTGCGTTCGGCAAGCTCGACGTGCGCAAGCGGTTCGTGCTCGAAGGGTCGCGGGCGTTCGGCGTGACCTACGTGTACGCGAACCTCGTGGGCAACGAGTCGGGCCGGGCGATTTACGACGGCGGGGCGGTCATCGCGAGCGCCGGGAAGCTCGTCGGGCAGGGGCCGCGGTTCACGTTCAAGGACTTCGACTTGACGACGGCGGTGGTGGACGTCGCGGCGACGCGGATGGCCCAGGCCCGCACGAGCAGCTTCACGCCGGCGATCGACAACGATCGGTCGGACCGGGTGGGCGCGCCGTTCGCGTATCCGGCGGCGAAGATCGAGCCGTGGGTGCTGCGCGGGGCGCCGTGGGAGGATGGGGATCATGTGAAGGAGGAGGAGTTCGCGCGGGCCGAGGCGCTGGCGCTGTTCGACTACATGCGGAAGAGTCGGAGCGGTGGGTTCGTGGTGTCGCTGAGCGGCGGCGCGGACTCGGCGGCGGTCTGCTGCCTGGTGCGCGGGATGGTCGAGATGGGCGTCGCGGACTTGGGGATGGACGGCTTCCTCGCGAAAATCGCGTACATCAAGGGCATTGCGAACGAGCCGGGGCAAAGCGGCGGGGGCACCAGCGACCGAAGCGCCGCCCCGGATCTGCCCGACCGAAAGAACCCCGAGGTCGACGCGCTCATGCGCGTCCTCCTGACGACCGCGTACCAGGCTTCCGAGAACAGCGGCCCCGTGACGCGCGCCGCCGCCCGCGCGGTCGCGGCGGCGGTCGCGTCGACGCACAGGGAGTTCGAGATCGGCGACCTCGTGAAGGGGTACGTGCGCATCGTCGAGGGCGGGCTGGGTCGGAAGCTCGCCTGGCAGACCGACGACATCGCCCTCCAAAACATCCAGGCCCGCGTCCGCGCGCCGAGCGTGTGGATGCTCGCCAATATTAAGAACGCGCTGATTTTGGCGACCAGCAATCGGTCGGAGGCGGCCGTGGGTTATGCGACGATGGACGGCGACACGTCGGGCGGGCTGTCGCCGGTCGCGGGGATCGACAAGAACTTTTTGCGGGCGTGGCTGCGGTGGCTGGAGAAGACGGGGCCGGAGGGGTTCGCGCCGGTGCCGGCGCTGCGGGCGATCACGGCGCAGGCGCCCACGGCCGAGCTCCGGCCGCCGGACAAGCATCAGACGGACGAGGACGACCTGATGCCGTACGATTTGCTCGACGCGATCGAGCGGGCGGCGATCCGCGACAAGCGCACGCCGATCGAGGTGTACCAGGTGATGCGGTCGATCTTCCCGCAGCACGGGCCGGAGCAGTTGCTGATTTGGGTGGAGCGGTTTTTCCGCCTGTTCTGCCGGAACCAATGGAAGCGCGAGCGGTATGCGCCGAGCTTTCATTTGGACGACGAGAATCTGGACCCGAAGACGTGGTGCCGGTTCCCGATCTTGTCGGCGGGGTACGAGCGGGAGCTGGCGGAGCTGCGAAGATTCGTCGAATCGGAGGTACGGTGAGGGTCGGAGTCGGTTAAGTGATTGGATGGGTGGGAGTTAGCAGGGGTTTACAGCCTCGGGAAAGCGGGACATTTCGGTACTTTTCGGTACTTTTCGGTACCGATCGGTTCCCGGGTCAACGGGTCGCGCAGGGTTGGATCGGCGGGATGTCAAAGAGCGCGGTCGTCTCTCCTACGGGGGGTGTCACGCGGGCGTGGTGGGGAGTGCGCACAGTGAGTGGCTGGGGCGACGGGGTGCGGACATTTTCCGGAATTTTGGTCGTGGCGGGGGTAGCGCGCCGGTGTCGGGCGTCGCGCTTTGGATCGGCGGGGGCCGTTGGACGCGCCCCGCAAGCGGGGCGGCTACAAGGGGTCAACGCGCGTCCGCCCGCGTCGTGCGCCACCAGAGTTCGAGCATGAGCAGGGCGTAGAGGCGCTGGGCGTGGTCGACGCGTTCCGCCTCGTGTTCGGCGATGAGGCGCTCGACGACGGGCATGTGGAAGTGGGCGCGGGCGAAGGAGTCGGTGGCGAAGAGGTGGTCACGGAGCATGGCGCGCAGGGGGCCGCGGAACCATTCGCCGATGGGGACGGCGAAGCCCATCTTTTTTCGTTTGAAGACGAAGGGGGGGAGGTCGGCGGCGAAGGCCTCGCGGAGCATGCGCTTGGGGCCGCCGTTGAGGAGTTGCGGCGTGGTGAGCGTGGCGGCGAACTCGACGAGCTCGTGGTCCATGAAGGGGGAGCGGACCTCGAGGTTGTGGAGCATGGAGGCGCGGTCGACTTTGGTGAGGAGGTCGTTGGGGAGGTAGAAGATCCGGTCGAGCGCGAGGGCGGCCCGGACCGGGTCGCGCAGGCGGTCGGCGGGGCGACCGGAAAAGTTGTGGTGCGGCTCCCCGAAGTTGTAGTACATGCGATCGGCGTGCGTGGGCCCGTAGGAGCGGGCGGCGGGAAAGCTCAGCGGGGGACCCAGGAGCTGTACAATCGTATCGCCGTCGAAAAGACGATGGTAACCGGCGAACCGCCATGCGTTGGACTTCGCGACGGACGCGAAGAATCGCCGAGCGCGGGCGGCGCGCGACTTGGGGTGCGTACTACCGGGCAGCCGGGCAACGACGGGGCCCAGCAGGGCGAACGGAACTGGCGAGAGCGTGCGGCGGAGCGTGCGGGCCAGGGCCATCGCGCGGTACCGGTCGTACCCGCCGAACAGTTCGTCGCCGCCGTCGCCGCCGAGCGCCACTTTCACGTGCCGGCGCGCCTCGCGCGCGAGGTAGTGCGTGGGTAGGGCGGACGAATCGCCGAACGGCTCACCGAAGACCGCCGCCAGGCGCGGGAGGTCTTCGACGGCGTCGGGGCGGACGGTGAACGCGTGGTGGGTGGTGCCCAGGTGCGCGGCGACGTGCCGCGCGTACTCGCTCTCGTCGTATCGCGGGTCGTCGAACCCAATGGAGAAGGTGAACACTTCCTGGCCCGGCGCCGCCGTGGCCTTCATGCCGGCGGCGACGACCGAGCTGTCGATCCCGCCGGATAAGAGACAGCCGACGTGGACGTCGGCCACGAGCTGCCGCCGGACGGCTTGCCTCACCATGTCGCGCGTCCGCATCACGGCGATGCCGTCGGACGGGCCGGGGGCGTTGGCGTTCGTGTCCGCGGGTGGCCAGTATCGGCGCGCGGAAGCGCCGCTGGCATGGCACCGGGCGGTCAGCGCGGGCGGCAATTGGCGGACCCCCCGATAGATGGATTCCCCGGCGGCCACGTAGCCGAAGTGGAGGTAGCCGGTCAGGGCAGACTCGTCGAGAGACAGGTCCGCGAGGCTCGCGGCGCGAACCGCGGGGAGCTCGCTGGCAAACGCGACGCACTGCGGTGCGCCGGGACGATCGCCAACGGGGAAATAGGACAGGCCAGAAAGCAGGTCGGCAGGCTCTCCGTCGGTACTGATGTAAGCGTAATACAACGGCTTCTGCCCCATCCGATCCCGCGCCAGGAACAGCTCCCCGTTCGCCCCGTCCCAGATCGCGAAGGCGAACATGCCGTTCAGGTGCTCGACGCACTTGTCGCCCCACGCCTCGTACGCCGCCAGCAGCACCTCCGTGTCGCACTCGGTCTTCCAGCGGTAGTTGGGCAGGAGGCGTTCGAGCTCTCGGCGTAATTCGCGATAGTTGTAGATCTCGCCGTTGTAGACGACCCACCGGCCGCGGTCGTCGGTGAAGGGTTGGTTGGCGCGCGGGTCGAGGTCGATGATGGCGAGGCGGCGGTGGGCGAGGCCGACCTGGGGGTTCGCCGGCGTCGGCTCGCCGTCGTGGCTCAGCCAGACGCCCTCGCCGTCGGGGCCGCGGTGGGCGATGCGCGCGTTCATCCGCGCCAGCACCGCGCGGTCGACGCGGTGGCGGTGGGACCAGGAGACGATGCCGGCGAAGCCGCACATGAGGGGTCAATTGTCCATGGTCAATGGTCAATTGTCATTGGGGGAGGCGGCCGACTGGGCGGGCAGCGGACGGAACGGTCGGACCAGGGCGACCCAGAATGCGAAGTTGGTGGTCAGCAGGCCGGCGTGGAGCTCCCACCAGAGGTCGGGGTTGAAGATGAACCAGTCGACCAGGTCGGGCGTTCGCCCCACGACGACCCAGCACGTCCGGAAGTGGGGGGCGCTGGCGAGGGCCACGACCGCGAGCCAGATCATCGCGAAGTGTGCCGCCATCACCAGCATGGCGAACCGGTACGCGCGCCGGCGGCGTTCGGGCCGGCGCGTGGCCGCGTAGGCCAGCAGTCCGGACACGGTCAGGTACCCAACAAGCACCGCCGGGGCCCGTACGGCGTGCGCGGCGAATTGCACGTGCGCCGCCGGCCGCGGGTCGAACTCGTACCGGCGGGTCAGTACCTCGTTCACCGACGGCACGAACACGAGCAACGCGAACACGATCTGGATCCCGGCGAGCACCAGCACGGCCAAATCGATCCGGGCTGGCGGCTTGGGAGTGGACTCGTCGGCGTACGGGAGGATCGACATTGCGGGAAGGGGCCGTGCGCGCGTGTGGTCTCGAAACGGACGCGCGCTACGAATCGGTCCGCGGCCGTTCGTCCGGCACGTCCGCCGGTCGGCCTGCCCGCAGGGTCACCTTTCGAAGGCCGGCTGATTTGCAGGCGAGCACGAGTTGCTGCTCGAGGCCGGCGAGCAGGAGTTGCTTGAGCTCGTACAGGTGCGACGACGAATCGACGAGCACCGTCAGCGTCCCCCGGTGCATGCCGTCGAGCGTGCAGTGGTCGCAGAGGGTCGGCGGGATCAGTCGGATCCAGGCCTCGGTCAGCTTGCCGACCTTCGTGTGCTTCTTCTCGATGTTCTGCTTGAAGAACGAGACGAGCGCCTCGCCCACGGGCTGGGTCTGCGGGGCGCGCGTCTGCTTGTGGCGGGCCATCCGCTGGAAGGCGATGAAGGTGGGGTCGGGGCGGGGGGGCATGGGGGAGGAAGCGTCACAGCCGTGGAGGGCCTAGCAACATACACATCGTCGCCAACAGCGCCCCGTTCGCGATCAAGACAACGACGCCGGCCGACCGGCCGTTCGAACTGAATATGCCCATGAAGGCGAGACACAGCCCAGCCGCTGGCGCGAGATACGCCGCCAAGTAACACACATTGAGAAGGCCGGTCACCGCCACTTTTCCGGGCGATTCGCCAATGGCAGTGACGAGCACGGCAAAACTCACCGCGCCGGCAACTAGAAATGCGAGCGCGAACAACGACGGACGATTGAGTCGCAACGTCGTGGACATCGCGCGCCTTCACCCGATCGGTGGGCAGAGCCCACCCTACTGAAGATTGACGGGCATAATGACGTACAGGAAATCCGGCCCGCCCTTGAGCAGGCCCGGGCGGTTAGGGGCCGTCAGTTCCAGCGTGATCTCGTCGGTGTCGACCACGCGCAACGACTCGATCAGGAACGTCGGGTTGAACCCGATCTCGACGTCTGTGCCCTCGAACTTGGCGGGGAAGTTCACAGTGGCTTCGCCGGACTCGGGGCTGCGGCTCGAGAGGACCAGGCCCTTCTTGGTGAACGTCAGGCGGACGCCCTTGCTCTCTTCGGTCGTCAGGAGCGAGGCCAGCTTGATCTTGGCAAGGAAGTCCGCCGTCGACGCGGTCATCTTCTTGTCGGTGTCGCGCGGGATCACGTCCTCGAACGGGGGGAACTGGCCCTCGACCAGGCTGCTCGTCAGCGTCGCGCTGCTCGTGTGCACCAGGATCTGGTTCTCCTTGATCTGGAAGCCGACGGCCTCTTCGGGGTCGTCGATCAGCTTCTCGATCAGCGTGAGCGCCTTCGAAGGAACGATCGCCTTCGCCCCGTCCTTCGTGAGGCTGTCGGAGACCAGGTCGCCCTTGGCCTGGGCGAGGCGGCGGCCGTCGGTCGCGACCAGCACGACCTTCTTCGCCTTGGCCTGCATCAGCACGCCGTTGAACGCGTACCGGCTGGACTCCTTGGCCGCGGCGAACAGCGTCTGGCCGATCAGCTGCTTGAGCGCCGCCCCCTGGATGGTGAACTGCGGCTCGCCCTCGAAGTCGGGCACGGGCGGGAACTCGCTGACGGCCTGCGTGAAGATCTTGAACTGCGAGTCGGCGCCCTTGATCAGGGCCTGGTCGCCGGTCGTCTCGATCGAGATCGTGTCGTCGACCGACTCGCGGACGATGTCGCGGATCTTGTCGGCCGGGACCAGGGCCTCGCCGGGCTCGTCGATCTGCACCTGGTGGTCGGTGTAGCGGATGGCGACCTCGAGGTCGGTCGCGCTGACGGTGAGGGACTTGCCCTCGGCCGTGAGCTTGACGCACTGGAGGGCCGGCTTGGGCGTGCGGCTGGCCACGACCGTCCCGGCGACGGTCAACGCTTCGAGCAGGGCGCCACGGTTGCAGATCACTTTCATGACGAACGCCTTTCGGGTTTCCGGCGACCGGGTTGGGGTCGCGATCGGCGGATTCGCTCTCGCGATCGGGCCAATTCGTCCGATCACTCTCTCGTCCGACTCACGTCTTGTATCCCCGGCTACCGAGTCCTCGAAGATTCAAGTCAAGGATCGGGTCGACAACGGGTCGCGTAATGTACAGCCATTAGTAGATGAGCAAAAGTCTAGGAGTCATATCCGTGGTGGTGCGTCCTGGCGCATTGTGGATAAAAGTGGGTGAAGAACGATAAGGCCATTGGGCGAATGGGGTTGGAGGCGTCCTTATCGGACCCTTGATGTGGACGGGTTGTTGGCTCGCCTGATGCGCGGATTTCGGGGCGCCCGGCGGGCGCATCAGGGCAGGTCCGATCACGTCGCGCGCCTGACGACTGCGGCCGAGTTCGTTATCGGACACGCGCCAGGGTGGGACAGGTTTTCCACGCGGGGTCCAAGGGGGGTGGCGCGACGGTTTGTCGTGGATAAGTGGGGGCGCGCTGAAGGGGTTGGGGACCGATTCTGCGTGGGGTGACGGGTTGCGGGAATGACGAATGACCAAATTCGAATGACGAATCAATGACGAAGCCCGAATGACCAATGACGAAACGGAGCGAGGTCCGTACGACGTTGGCGACTCGTCTTCGAACGCAGTCCGCCAACGTCGATCGGGCCCCGATGTGCCGGCCAGATTCCTCGGAGTACCTCGGAATGACAGGGGGGACGCGTTGATGGAGATCAGCGCTTATAACGCTGCGAATGCCACTCCGCCCGCTGCCGGTAATCGTCCGTCCGCTCGCATACCTCTGGGCGCTGCCGACGACGGCGGTCGGGTTCGGCGCGGCGGTGTTGACGCTTGTGACGGGCGGCCGGGCGCGGGTGCACACGGGCGTGCTCGAGGTGTGGGGCGGGTTCGCGTCGTGGGTGCTGCGGAAGCTCGTGCCGCTTCCGGGCGGGGCGGCGGCGATGACGCTCGGGCACGTCGTCATTGCGCGCGACGCGGAGACACACGACCGCACGCGGAGTCACGAGCGCGTGCACGTCCGGCAGGTCGAGCGGTGGGGGCCGTTGTTCATTCCGGCGTATTTTCTGGCGTCGGCGTGGATCTGGGTGCGGCGGGGGGATGCGTATCACGACAACCCGTTCGAGCGGGAGGCGTACGCGGAGGAGTAAGGGGGCGGGCGGCGCCCCTGGACGCGCTCCGCAAGCGGAGCGGCTAAAAGGGGGGTTCGGTGCGGGCGATGCGAACGCGATTCACATCGGCTCGCCCTTGACGGTCATGTCGTAGATTTTGAGCAGCTTCGACTTGTCGAAGATCATTTCCTGCCGGGTGAGGCCGACGATGTCGTACTCGTGGGTGAGCTCGATCGCGTCGACGGGGCAGGCCTCCTCGCACATGCCGCAGTAGATGCAGCGGAGCTCGTCGATGTCGAACTTCTGAGGGTACTTTTCGCGGTCGGGCCAAGGGCTGGGGGCGGCCTCGATGTGGATGCACCGGGCGGGGCAGGCCGTGCTGCACATGAAGCAGGCGACGCACTTGACGCGGCCTTCCTCGTCCTTGTTCAGGCGGTGCACGCCGCGGTAGGTGTCGAGTTCCATGCCGCCGTCTTCGACCGGGAGGTCTTCGCGGCGCTCTTCGGGGTACTGGATGACGCGGTCGGTGCCGGTGAGCACCTTGAACATGTGCTTGAGCGTGGTGCCCAGGCCGATCAGCACCTGCGGGACGTAGAACTGGTCCGCGTAGCTGATGCGGGGCTCGGCGAGCTCGATGACGTCGGCGTCTTTCATGGCGATTCCGTGAGCAAACGGTGGGCAGTGCCCACCCTACGACGGGACGTTCTCGACGGTCTGCGTGGTGGTAGTCGGGCTCACGCCGGCGGGCAGGGGAGTGTTCGTGAAGCGGCTGCCGGGGATGGCGACCTTGCGGTTGGTGTCCGGGCCGGGAGGGATCAGTTTCTTGGCGATCGCCACGCCGATCAGCAGCAGGCCGTTGGCGATCAAGAGCCACAGGGCCATCTTGGCCGGGATGGGGCCGAGCGAGAACTCGCCGGTGGGCAGGGGAATCATCTCGCGGTGGCCGCCGAAGAAGAACACGACGATCGCCGTGACGACCATGACGGCGAGCGAGATCGGGATGAGGCCGCCCCACGCCAGGGCCATGAGCTGGTCGAACCGGAAGCGGGGCAGGCTCCAGCGGACCCACATGAAAATGAAGATGAAGACCATCGTCTTCGCGTAGAGGACGACGGCGCGGAAGATGGCGATCAGGATGGATTCGGTGGCGCCGATGTTGGCGGTGGCGATCGTGCCGTCGGGGTTGGGGACGCCGGACAGGGCGGGCCAGATCTTGTCGAGGTACGGGAGGTGCCAGCCGCCGAAGAACAGGGCGACGCAGATCGCGCTGGTGGTGATCATGCCGGCGTACTCGGCGAGGAAGAACAGGCCGAACCGCATGGAGGAGTATTCGGTGTGGTACCCGCCGACGAGCTCCTGCTCGGCCTCGGCGAGGTCGAACGGGGCGCGGTTGGCCTCGGCGTGGATGCAGATGAGGAAGAGGAGGAAGGCGATCGGCTGGGCGAACACGTTCCAGGCGGGGAGCCAGCCGCCCCAGTAGGTGGCCTGGCGGTCGACGAGGGTGAGCAGGTCGAGCGTGCCGAACATGATGACGACGGCGATGACGGCGAGGCCGAGGGGGATCTCGTAGGAGATCATCTGGGCGGTGGCGCGGAGGCCGCCGAGGAACGAGTACTTGTTGTTGGAGGCCCACCCGCCGATGACGACGCCGTACACGGCTAGGGAGAGGACGGCGAGGATGAACAGGACGCCGATGTCGAGGCGGGCGATCTGGAAGGGCCAGCGGTAGGTGACCTCGACGCGGTGTCCGGTCTCTAGCTCGCCGGTGTAGCGCATCAGCGGGCTGCGGTTCTCGACCTCGCGGACGACGGTTGCGCCGGCGGGGATGGCGGCCTGTATGACTGCGGTGCGGGAGACTTGGGTGGTGGCGTCGGGCGGGATGCGGACGATCGTCGACTTCTGGACGGAACCGCCCCAGGGGATGGTGGCGATCGAGATGATCACGGTGATCATCATGACGGCCGGGGCGAGCGTGAAGAGGACCTTGTCGACGTGGCGGGGGCGGTAGTCCTCCTTGACGAGCATCTTGATGCCGTCGGCGATCGGCTGGAGGAGCCCGGCCGGCCCGACGCGGTTGGGGCCCAAGCGGTCCTGCGTCCAGGAGGCGACCTTGCGCTCGAGCAGGATCAGGTACGCGACCGTCCCGGTAATGACCAGGTGGGCGATGACGGCGATGAAGACCCAGGGGGGGATGGAGGTGATCCAGTCGAGCATGCGTCAGATCCAATTAGCCACGGATGGTCACAGATGGGTCACAGATTAAGCATCGGCGGTTCCGAAACCAGCCCCGACGAAGCGCTTCACATCCACCCGCTGACCGAAATTGATGAGCAGGCAAATCGGTTTGCCGGTGGTCGTCAGGTAGTGCAGGCATTGGGCAAATTGCGCTTCGTCGAATCCCTTTCCCGCCTTGAGTTCCACGATCACGGAATTTTCGACCAGCAGGTCTGCGAAATACTCGCCGACCACGATCCCGTCATACAGGACGGGAATTGGGTGCTCGACCGACACGCTCAGCCCGGCCTTGCGCAGCTCGATCGCGAGGGCGTTCTTGTAACACTTCTCGAGGAAGCCGGACCGGAGCTTGTTCGCGACGGTGAACGCGCATCCGATGATCGACTCGGTGAACTGATTAAGGCGCGTCTTATCCGTGCACATCTGTGCTGATCCGTGGCTAATTCTCTGCTCAGAGGTCGACGAACTCGTATGCCGGCTCTTCGGTGCGCTCGGACGGGAGCGTGACGCTCGTGAGGTCGCCGCCGATTTCGGTGCGGATCGATTCGGCAGAATACTTCGTCGTGCGGCCCAGGGCGCTCGTGTAGACGTCGCCGGCGCGCCGGACGCCGTCGGGCGCGGGGACGGCGGCCATGAAGGCCTGTAACTTGCCCGCGTGGTTTTCCCACGTGCCTTCGGTCTCGGCCCAGAAGGCCATCGGCAGGACGACGTCGGCCTTGGCGGTCAGGTCGTTGGGCAGCGTGTCCTGGACGACGCGGAAGCCCTTCTTGAAGACGGCCGGCTGGGCCTTGGCGTCGGTGGGGATCCAGTTCGAGAGGTACCCGCCGACGATCCACGCGGCCTTGAGCTTCTTGACGTGGTCGGCCGTGCCCGCGACGAGGTCGTCCCACGTGGCGGACGGGCCGCCCAGCAGGTTGATCACCCGGCGAACTCCGGCGGCGTTGGGGACCTTTTCGGCCTGGATGCGAAAGGTTTCCTTGCCGGTCAGGTGGTGCTTGAAGACCTGGTCGGCGCCGGTCGTGGGGGTGGGGCCGATCGCGAGGACGGCCTGCGGGTCGATCGAGCGGACGGCGGTCGCGAGCAGCCAGGCCTCCTCGATGGTCATCATGGGCGAGAGGACGGCGGCGATGGAGCCCGGGCCCCCTTCGGCGGCGGCGGCCTTGAGGCCTGCGACGGCGTCGTTGACGGCCGTGTCGTACTTGGTCTCGACCTGCGCGCCGTACTGGGTGCGGATCGGCCGGACGAGGCGCTTGGGGTCGCTGATGACCTTATACGAGTAGCGCGTGTCGTCAGTAATCCACCAGGTGTTCACGTCCGCGTTGTAGCGCGGCTTGACGCGGTAGACGACGCCCTCGTTGTGCTCGATCCAGATGTTTTCCCCGCCCGCGTCGATGGGGGAGATCGAGGGCGTCTGCTTGAGGAGCCAGACGCGCTGCTTGAAGAGGAAGTCTTTGTCGAGGAGCGCGCCGACCGGGCAGATGTCGGCGACGTTGGCGCTCAGCGGGTTGTCCAGCGGCTTGCCGGGGAAGATGTCAATCTCTTCCTTGTGGCCGCGGCCGTCGACGTACAGCTCGCACGTGCCGGTCACCTCGCGGGTGAAGCGGACGCACCGCGTGCACATGATGCACCGGTCGTTGTACAGGAGGACGTTGAGGCCGACGTCCTTCTTGGCCTTCTTGTGCTTGTCTTCCTCGAAGCGCGATTGCGAGCGGCCGAACTGGTAGGAGTAGTCCTGGAGGAGGCACTCGCCGGCCTGGTCGCAGACTGGGCAGTCGAGCGGGTGGTTGATCAGCAGGTACTCCATGACCTGCTTCTGGTTGGCGACCGCCTTGGGCGACTTGGTGTGCACGACCATCCCGTCGCGGACGGGGGTCTGGCAGGACGGGACGAGCTTGGGGATGCCCTCGACCTCGACCAGGCAGATGCGGCACGAGGCGACGATCGACAGGCCGGGGTGGTAGCAGTAATACGGCAGCTGCAGACCGTCGTCGAGGCAGGCCTGCAGGATCATCTGCTTGTCCTTGGCCTCGACCATTTTGCCGTCGACGGTGATCTTGGGCATAAGCGGTCGGATGATAGCGGGGATTGTGCCGGATTTCACTAGCGAGGTTTTTGGGGTTTTGTGAGGAAAATCGGCGGCTCGGGCGGTTCGGGATCCGGGGCGGCGCTTCGGGCGAAGCCCGTGCACTGTGCCCCGGCTTGTTATTGAGCGTTTGGCGCCGCAACCTTTTCTTTGCCGGCGCTTCCAAACCGTAGACGACATGAACTACGTTCGCGCTGGGCCGGCAATCCTTTGCATCGTCTGGGCGCTCATCGCGCTGGGCGCGACGCCCGCGCGCGCGTACCTGCGCCCGATCCCGGAGGACAACGTCGAGTGGACCGTGGCGGATTCGGACGTCATCGTCCGCGGGGTGGT
The DNA here is from genome assembly GCA_035627895.1 of Tepidisphaeraceae bacterium. Lineage (GTDB taxonomy): Bacteria > Planctomycetota > Phycisphaerae > Tepidisphaerales > Tepidisphaeraceae > DASPKW01. The sequence continues at coordinate 16,091 of DASPKW010000255.1, forward strand.
GGGGCAGGCGGGGATGGTGACGGCCGACGGGGTGGGGATCATGCGGTTCACGGTTCGCGTGACCGAGACGATCAAGCCGGGGAGTGGGACGGGGCGGCCGGTGGACGTGGGGACGACGCTGGTGGTCGCCGCGCCGAGCCAGCCGGCGATCGCGGTCGGCTCGGAGTACGTGTGTTTCCTCGTCCGGACGGACCGGTACCTGACCCGGATGGGCACGCTGCCGGCCGGGCTGACCGCGGCGTACAAGGCGTGCGAGTACGTGTTGCGCCACGATCCGAACCGCAACCCGCTCCCGCTGAACCACAACGGGTCGTCGCTGGCGATGCTGGACTTGGACGGCGAGCGCATTCCGGTCGCCGTGATCCTGCCGCGGCTGCGGGCGGAGTCCGCGCGGCCGACGGACGCCAACGCGGGGTCGATGGAGCTTTACATCAGCCCGACGTCCGAGGCGTTCCCGGCGACGAAGCGGACTTATCCCCAGTTCCTCAACATCCTTGTGGATAAGCGGACCGAGGCCAAGGCGCGGCAGTGGATCAAGTCGGCCGACCCGGCCGACCGGCGGAACGGGGCGGTGGTGCTGGCAAAGCTGAAGTCGGAAGAGAACGCGGCGGCGCTGCGCGGGCTGCTGACGGACCCGTTCGTGCACGCCGACTGGTATTGGCCCGACGGGATGGACATCCGGTTCCCCGGGGCCGACGGGAAGTGGAAGGTGACGCATTACCCGATCCGGCGGATCGCGTACGAAGGGCTGGCGAACTGGGGAGAACGGCACAAGGATGCGGTGATCACGGTGCCGGAACACCCGCCCGTTTACATGGCGCGGTGGGCGCCGGCAGCGATGGGCGGGGGGCTGGTCGCGCTGCTGTTGATCGTGCTGGCGCGGGGGTTGACGTATCGGCGTCGCGCGCGGCGCGCCAAGCGCTCGTCCACGCCGGGTGCGGAAGCTGAAAGCGACGCCCCGGATGGCGTCGGTGCACCGATCCTCTCCGGCGTTCCGGGCGCGTGCCTGATCCTGTTCCTGATCGCGGCGACGCTCTGGATCCTTTCGCTCTTCCGCGCGACGGAGCTCTCGTGGCCCATCGGGTCGGGAGTGCGGTACGAGCTGTGCGCGGTCGCGGGAGATTTGCGACTCGCCCGGCAGCGGAACTGGCAGCCGCCGGGACCGGCGATGTTCACGGGCGTGGCGCGCGATTCGGCGGGCAAGGTGGATGCGGACTGGGAATTCCCCGACAAGTCGGCCTTTGGCGACCCGAACGATCCGCCTGTTGATCAGCGCCGGATGGGGTTCCGATACCGCCGCGGGCAGTTGTTCGTGGACGGGTTCGGGCTGGCGTACTACGTGGCGTGGACCGTGCCGCTGTGGGCGGTGTGCGCGGTGACGGCGGTCCCGCCGGGTGTGCGGATCTCGCGGCGGGTGCGGCGGAGGACGCGGGCGAAGGCGGGGTGTTGCCCGGCGTGCGGGTACGATTTGCGGGCGTCGGCGGGGAGGTGTCCGGAGTGCGGTGCGGTCACGTCGACGTGACGTCGGCACACGGGTTGGGGTGCCATGCTCAGACCCGGCGCTGACGGTGCTCGATATGGGGTAACGGTATTCGCCGGGGGTGAGCATGCGGGCGTCGAAGTCCGTTCGAGGTTCCGCATGCTCATCCCCGCCGTTCAACCCTTGCGCGAGATCGAGCCTCTTGGCGGCGGGTCTGAACACGGCACCCGGAAAGGCACCCGTTGCCGAACCGTTCGCTACCGCGCCCGCTTGCGTACGATCACCGCGGTCTGGAACACTTCGGCGCGGGGGACGATGTCCACGACCTCGAAGTAATTCCCCCAATCCTTCCGCAGGTAATCCGACTTGAAGAACGTCAGCGTGTGGCCCCAGTCCGGGCGGAGGATGTGGATGTCGAGGTCGCCGGTGATGCCTTCCTTGTAGTGCTCCTGCATCCACTGCGGGGGGTGGCCGGGGTTGTCGCGGAAGAACTCGAACGTGTGCTCGTCGTGGACGGTGAAGATGCCGACGCCGCCGGGCGCGAGGATCCGGCGGAGCTCGAGGAGCCAGCCGTCCATCAGGTGCACGAGGTGGGTGAAGACGCTGATCGCGTAGATGAAGTTGAAGTGGTTGTCTTCGATGGGGAGGTGCGGGTAGGCGGTGCAGGTGCCGAACTTGAAGGGCGGCGAGAGCGCCTCCTTGCACCAGTCGACGTGGGGCGAGTCCTGGTCGACGCCCCAGAACTCGCACCCGGCGCGGGCCTCGGGCTCGAAGTTGCGGAGGACCCGGCCCGAGGCGCAGCCCCAGTCGAGGGCGCGCGTGCCGGCGCCGAGGGTGACGCCGGTGGGGGCGAGGAGCTTGCGGAGGGTGGTGGCGGTGCGCTGGCCGATGGCGAGGTAGTCGGCGTCGTCGTCGCCGTAGCCCATGCGGAGGGTGGACGGCGGGAGGGGGAAGGATTGGCCGGAGAGCAGGGGGGCGAGGGCGGGGCGCTTCCAGGTGAGCTTGCCGGGGCGCTCTTCGGCGAGTTTCTGGGGCGCGTGGAGCGCGGAGAGGAGCGTGTGCGGGTTGAGCGGGACGGCCCGGCGGACGAACGACTTGAGCTTTTTCTTGAAGAAGTCGGGCATGGTGGTCGCAAAGGGCGCGAAGGCGAGAAGAGAGCGGAACAGGCTTTGATCAGGTTATCGGAGAGGGCGGTGGGGGGCCATGAGAGGCGGTCCGGCACGGGCGGGACACGATTTTTATCGGAGGAGGTATCGCGCGAGGCGTTACGATGTCAGGACCAACAGACCGGCGCGGGGCGCCCGGAAGGAGCACGGCAAACGAATTGGAACACGACGGATTTTCGGGGGACGAGATCCTCCTGTTTTTCGTGTCGGCGGTCGCGGCGGCGGGGGTCACGGCCGGGTGGGCCCGAACGCTCGCGGGGGCGGGGCGCGTGCCGGGGCGCCGCCGGCGTGGGCCACGGGTGGTTCTGCTGATCACGCCGGTCGTCTGCCTGGCGATCCTGTGGGCGGTGCTGGCGGCGTGGTCGGCTGGGGTGGTGCGCGGGTCGCCGGGCTATCAAGCGTTGTTCGCGTGCGTCGGCGTCGCGGTCCTCGGGTTGTCGACGTGGGTCAGCTCGGTGACCGGGATCGGAACGGCGCGCGAGGTCGTCGGGCGCGGGGACGACGCCTCGGCGGTCGCGCTGGCCGGCGCGATGCTCGGGGCGACGCTGGCGTACTCGGGGGCGAACGTCGGCGAGGGGGCGACGGTCTGGATGACGATCGGGCCGGCGGCGCTGGGGCTGGCGGCGTGGGCGGCGGTGTGGATCGGGATTGAGGCGCTGTCGGGCGCTTCCGAAGCGATCGCCATCGAACGGGATCTGGCGTCAGGCTGGCGAATGGCTGGGGCGCTGGTGGCGAGCGGGTTGATCCTCGGGCGTGCAGTGGCGGGGGCGTACGAGTCGGCGGCGGCGACGGTTCGCGACCTGGTGACGATCGGCTGGCCGGCGGCGCTCGTCGCGGTGGCAACGGTGGCGATGCAGCGTGCGTGGCGGCGGGCGGGCGCCGGGTGGCTGTGGGCGGGAGTGACGCCCGCGGTCGGGCTCGCCGCGCTCGCGGTCGGCTACGTCGTTTGGCTGGGGAGGTGGCGATGAGCATTGCCGTCACGAATGGGACCGACGTGGTGCGCGCGGGGCCGGCGATGGCGCCGCGCGCGTTCGCCGGGGTGCGCCGGCGGATGGCGCTGGACGGGTGCAAGTGGGACCCGCAGGTGGGGGACGTGCGGGTGATCGCGCCGTTCCCGTTGCTGCTCGGGCGCGGCGAGTGGGACAGTCTGGCGCGCACGGCCGAGGCGCTTTACGCGGAGACGGTGCGCGTGGAGGCGGCGGTGATGGCGCGGCCGGACTTGCAGAAGCGGATCGGCGTGCCGCGGGCGCTGCGGCGGGTGCTGGCGCGCCTGGGCGAGGGGGCGGAGGTGACGCCGACCGCCGCGCGCGTGATGCGGTTCGATTTCCATCCGACGCCGGACGGGTGGCGCGCGTCGGAGGTGAACGCGGACGTGCCGGGCGGGTACGCGGAGGCGTGGGAGCTCGCGCGTCTGCTGGCGGACGCGTCTCCGGGATACGGGCCGGCGGGAGACCCGGCGGGGGCGCTGGTTGAGGGCATTGCGCGGCGCGCCGGTGACGGGGCGCTCGTCGCGCTGCTGTGGGCGCCGGGGTACATGGAGGATTTGCAGGTCGTGTCGTACTTGGCCCGGCGGATCGAGGAACGGGGGATGCGCGCGGTGCGGGTGGCGCCGGGGCAACTCGGATGGACGGCGGACGCGCGGGCGCTTGTGCGCGGCTCGCCAGACTCGCGGCTGCGCCTCGAATCCGATTCCACAGGAGTCGGCGTGGAGGGCTTCGAACCGGTGAGCGCCGTCGTGCGATTCTTTCAATCCGAGTGGCTGCCGGGCGTGCGCGGCGGCGACAATTGGGCGCGGCTGCTCGTGGGCGGCCGCACGCCGGTGGCGAATCCGGCCGGCGCGATCATCGGGGAGAGCAAGCGCCTCCCGCTCGTCTGGGACGACCTCCCGTTCGACGTGCCGGCGTGGCGGGCGGCGCTGCCGGAGACGCGCGAGCTGCGGGACGCGCCGTGGCGGACGGACGACGGGTGGGTGATCAAGGCGGCGTACGGGAATAAGGGGGGACGCGGTGGCGGGGCGGGCGATCACGCCGCCGGGCGCGTGGCGGCGGGCGGCGTGGGCAGCGCGGCTCCGGCCCGGGCGGTGGGTGGCGCAGCGGCGGTTCGAGACGGCGGCGGTGGAGTCGCCCATCGGGCCGGTGTTTCCATGTGTGGGCGTGTACGTGGTCGACGGGTTGGCGGCGGGGGCGTACGGGCGAGTCACGGGCAAGGCGACGATCGACTTCGAGGCGTGGGACGCGGAGGTGCTGGTGCAGGAGGTGGCCGGATGAGCTTTCGCGACGAACTGTTCGAGATGTGGGCGCCGGCGGAGTCGGTGTGGTCGGACTGGGCCAAGCCGGTGCTGTTCGCGCACGCGACGGAGGACCGATTCGAACAAGCCGGGGCAGAGGACACGGGCTCCGCCGGAAACGCCGTACGGGATCCGCAGGGCGCGCCCGGGCGCGCCGACGGCCGGACGGCGCTCGTGCTCGACCTGCCGGGGGAGGCCGGGGCGCGCACGGCGCCCGAACTCGCGCGGGACGGGTATCGGCCGGTGCCGCTATACAACGGCGCGCCGGGCGAGGCGGAAGTGGTCACGGTGACGGCGATCCTGCGCGCGCTCGTGGAACTGGGACCGGCGATGCGCGAGGCCGCGCGGCGTTTGGCGGCGGACGCGCCGCCGGCGTTCTTGCTCGACGCGCGGCGGCGCGGGCCGGCCGGGGAGGTGGACGCCGGGGCGTTCGATAATCGGTCGATCAGCTTGCCGACGGATTTCCCATCGGCGGCGACGTTGCGCGGTCGGGGGATCGGGCGGGTCGTCCTGGTGCAGGCGGAGGCGGGCTCGCCACAGGTGGATCTGGCGCACACGCTGTTGCGGTACCAGGAGGCGGGGATCGAGATTTGGGCGCGGTCGGTCGTGGCGGGGGATGAGGCGCGCGCGATCACGGTGGCGCGCCCGCGGTGGTATCGGTCGATGTTCCAGCGGTTCTTGGCGACGCTCGGGTTGCGGCGTCACCCGCTCGGGGGGTTCGGGGGGGTGTTGGGCGAGGGGTCGGGCGGGTGAGTGGAATGATCGCGCAACCGCGTTCGACGCCCTCACGGCCGCTTCGACGCGAGAGCGATCCCTCATATAGCCCGCCGCCACTTGTGGCGGGGAAACGTGTTCCCGGGGGTTCGTTCGCGAATCAAGGGGCTTTCCGACTACTGCGCCGTCCCGCCACAAGTGGCGGCTATATGAGAACGGCTTCGCGCGCGCCGTGCGCCGCTGAGCCCGTCGAAACGCGTCGCGCACCTATTTCAGGTTGTCGGTCTCGACGAGTTCCTTCGGCAGCAGCAGCGCCTGCGGCGACGCGGCGAGGACGTTCGGCGCGTTGAAGAAGTACAGGTGGCCCAGGGCGAGCTTGGTGAACGACCAGCATTGGCCGTCCGCGCCCGGCGGGACGTCGATCGAGACGTGGTCGCCGGAGGTCTTCACGTCGGCGATCGGTTTTCCGTCGGGGCCCAGGAGCGTGTGCGGCCCGCCGGCCCAGAAGTAGTGGAGCGTCTTCGTGCCCTTGGGGACGTAGAAGAACATCCGCTGCATGTGGCCCTGGTGGGAGAGCTTTTTGCCGCGGGGCAGGAGGATCGTGGCGGGTTGGCCGGCGGGGGCGGTGATGCGCCAGGCCGCGCCGGAGTCGTTCATCGTGAAGTGATAGAGGCCGGGCGTGGGGACCTTGAGGTCGAGGTGGACGGGTTCGCCGGTGAGTTTAAGGCGGGCCTCGGCGACGGTCTTGCCGGCCGAATCGGTCAGCGCGTAGCGGGCGTCGGGGCGGTTGCGGTACCAGGCGATCGTGCCGACGGTCACGTCGATCGGGATCGTGAGCGAGTCGGTGGCGTAGAGCGCGTAGCGGGCAGCGCCCTGGTAGGCCTGCGTGCTGGCGGCGGGCTTGAACTTCGAATCTGCGACCGGCAGTTTCGCCGGCACGACGTCCGACGAAAACGCGCGCTCGTCGACGGGCTGGGGGACGAAGTCGGCGAGGCCGGCGCGGAAGTCGGCCTCGGTCTCCTCGCGCGTGACCGGCGCGGCGTCCTGCCAGGCCTTGGGGCGGGTCTTGTCCTTCGGGTCCCACGTCGGCTCATCGAAATCCTTGGTGATTTTCGGCACGTAGCTGGCGTAGATCGCCTGCCAGTGGTTCATGTAGGAGTGGCGGGTGCGGTAGGCGTGCTTGACGACGGCCAGCGCGAGGCCTTTCTTCTTCGCCTTGTCGGTCTCGCGGTCGCGGAGCCAGCAGAGGTGGTTGAAGCGGAGGTACTGCTTGAGGTGGTCGAGGCGCGCGAGGACGTCGGGGCGGTCCTTGGCGAGCGCCGTCGCCTCGGCGAGGTCGCGGTAGGCGAGGGCGAGGGTGTGGCGGGAGAAGATCCGGTCGGCGGCGGACGGGTGGCCGCGGAAGAAGGCGTCGTCGGGCCCGCGCGCGGGCGGGGCCTTGGCGGCCGGGTCGTCGTCCTCGCGGAAGCGGGCCGGTTCGACGCGCTCGTAATAGCGCTTCATGGCGGGGGCGGCGGGGCCGAAGGCCTTCTCGTAGAAGTCGGCGAGGATGTGGTCGACGTCGGAGTCGGGGCTCCAGAGCAGCTTGTTCGCCACGTAGTACCCCCGCCCGTGCGGGCCCCAGTTGTCGCCCGACTCCGCGTCCATGCTCGTCGCCCCGATCGCGGCGTACCGGCGGATCTGCTTGGCGATCGTCGCCACGTCCGCCCCGCGCCCGCCGGGGAGGCGGTCGAAGTCCCACAGCCAAACGCTGAAGTACTCGTAGAAGCCGAGATTTTTGCACTTCTTCGGCCAGAGCTCGAGCAGCTCGTCGTACGTGTACCGGCCCTGGATGAACCCGGCCGTCATCTGCACGTACACGTTCGGCTCGAGGTCGAACGTCGGCGGCTCGGCGTGCTCGTTGTACGCCAGGCAGCCGACGAACTTGCCCGGGTACTTCTCCGCGACCGCGCGCGCAACGTGGTTCGCCAAATCGAACACCTGGTTCGACGGCCCGCCCAGCTTCTTGCAGTTGTCGCACTCGCAGTGGCCGCCGCCGTCCGAGCATTCCATCGAGACCATCTCGAGGTCGGGCTTCTTCTCGAGCTGCGCCAGGGCGTAATCGACGGCGAGCTGGCGGACGTCGGCGTTGGTCACGCAGAGCATCTCACCCTGCCGCTTGCCCTTGGTCAGCGCGAGATACTCGGGGTGGTTTTCGAACCGGCCCTTGTTGTTGTGGATGATGTTCTGCCACGCGTGCCCGGCGTGGATCGGCAGCGAGCTGGCCATGCGGTTGTGGCGGGCCCAGGCGATGTAGTCGTCCTGACATTTCCGCTGGTTCGGCGGGGCGTCGGTGAAGTAGCCGTAACCGTACCAGATTCGGCGGGAGAGGATCTTCGGGCGGTCGTCGACGTTCAGTTCGACCGTGAGCGTGGGCGACCGGGGGACGACTTCCCACTCCTTGGCGGGGAAGAACCACCGGCAGCCGAAGTGTTCGAGCAGCCGGAAGGCGGCGTGGGAGGCGGCCAGGTCGGTCCGGCCGATCAGGCGGACGCGACCGGGCTCGGTGCGGATGGCAAAGGCCTCGCGTCCGTCGACGGTGTTCTTCAGGGTGAGGGCGGGTCCGAGGGCGGGGTCGGGGAAGTCGGCGATGGCGCCCAGGACGATGCCGGCCGAGCCGTCGCCTTCCTTGATCTCGAAGGTTGCGCCGGTGATCTGTCCGAGGTAGCGGGCGAGCTCTTTGGCGGTGGCGCGGAGGGCGTCGGTGGCCTTGGGGGAGACGACGATCGGGTGGGCCGCGCGGCCGTCGGTGGCGAGTTGGAGCGGGGCGGCGTGGGAGGAGCGTGCGGTGAGGATTAGTGCGACGAGGAGGTAGAGGTGCGGCATGGCGGCTCCCGGAAGTTAAAGGCGGCTCGAGTCGCGGTCGTAGTGCGCGGCGTCCAGCGGTCTCACGGGCTGGTAGTCCGTGCCACGACGGACGTGGACGCGCGATCGGTCAAGAGGAGTTACTCCACCGTCAGCACGAGGTCCGCGGGCAGATCGGATTTCTTCTCGACGACGGTCTTGGCGTTCTTCGCGTCAGTGTCAGCCAGGGAAACGTGGTTCGTCTGCGGGCCGGCGAGTTGAAGCAACGTCTCGGTGTTCCTGGGCGGGGCGAGCCGCTTGAGGGCGACGTGCGCGGCGTTCTTGAGCGCGACCATCGGCCCGGACTTGGGGAGGGCGTCGGCCCGGAGGTGGTCGACGGCGACGTGCGCCGCGCGGTCGAGCGTGAGCGCGGGGCCCGACTTGCTCGACAGGCGGACCGTGTCGAGCGTGACGTGCGCGACGTGCCGCAGGCTCGCGGCGGTCTGCGCCCGCGTGATCTCGACGTCGCGGAAGACGAGCTTGGTGACGGGTGAGCCGGCGTGGCCGCGGACCTTGATCGCGTCGCGGGCGCCGTCGCAGGTGAGCTTGGAGATCTGGAGGTCGGAGATCTTGGGGGCTTTGATGGGAGAATCCGGCCGGTCGCTTAAGGCCCCGGGTCCGGCGTGTGCGGATGAGGGGGCGTCGGTGCACGCGATCTCGATGACGGGGCCGGAGATGTCGGACAGCTTGCAGTCGGAGATCGCCACGCCCGTGACGTCGCCGGACGCGCCGGCGTCGGACGCGATCCGGAGCAGGCCGCGCATGTTGCCGGCGAGGGTGAGCTTCTCGGCGCGGACGTTGCGGACGCCGGCGGCGGAGTCGGGGCCGATCGAGACCGCCGCCCGGCCGAGCTTGAACTCGCAGTCGCGCACCACGACGGCGTCGGTCGGCTTGTACGAGTGCCGCGCCGCGAGCCCGAACCCGGCGGCGAGCGCGACGCCGTCCCCGCCCGTCTGGAACGAGCACCGCTCGACCCGCACGCGGGCCGACGAGTCGACCAGCACGCCGTCCGTGTCGGGCCCGGCCGCGCCGACCGTCACCTTGCGGATCGCGGCCCCGTCGCACTCGAGCAGGTGGACGCCGGCCATCGGCGCGTTGGCCAGCGTCACGCCCTCGACCGTCACGTTCGTGCACCGCGCGAACTGCACCAGCGGCGGGCGGAGCGCGTCGCGGGCCGTGCCGAACACGCGCTGCTTCGCGTCGTCCGTCGATTGGGCCAAGTCGCGCAGGCGGCGGAGCCCATGCGCCTCGGTCTTCTTCCACGGCCACCACGCCGCGCCCTGGCCGTCGATCTTGCCCTCGCCGGTGATCGCGACGCGGTCGGCGTCCCTCGCCGAAATCAGGCCGGCGAAGTTGTGGCAATCGACCCCGCCCCACCGCGTGCGGATGACGCGATAGCGGGCGGGGTTCTTGTCGAGCAGGAGGGTGGCGCCCTTGTCGACCTGGAGCGTGACGTTGGAGCGGAGCTCGACGCCGCCAGTCAGAAACGTGCCCGGCGGGACGCGGACGACGCCCCCGCCCGCGGCGCTCGCCGCCTCAACGGCGCGGTCGATCGCGACCGTCGAATCCGACTTGCCGTCGGCGGCCGCGCCGAAGTCGGTGATCGTAAACGTGGCGGCGCGCGCCGAGAGCGAAAGGACGAGCGCGAGAAGGACGGCGGCGGCGGCGCGGGTCATGGCGGGAATGGTAACCGATCACGACGCCAAACCGTCCTGGCATCTCGTCACGGGTGGGCGATCTCGTACAACCGCCCCGCGACTTTCCCGCGCGTCCAGCCGTCCCACGTGGCCGACTCGGCCTTCGCCGCAGCCCGCCGGCCCTCCGACATCAGGCCGACCCACTTCTCGACCAGCGCCATCTCGGAGACCTTCTCCGCCTCGAACGCGTGGCCCGGGAACGCCTGGTAGTATTGTCCCTCGATGTTCTTCCCGCGCGGCCCGCCGGGCGGGGGCGGGTTCAACCCGTGGAGCCCGCCGCGGGCGCCCAGCCACTGCACGGCCCGGAACAGCTCCGACTCGCGCGGGACGTCTGACACGTAGACCGTCGCCGCCCCGCCGGCGTGCAGCAGGGCTTGGACGCGCGCGACGTCGACCGACCGAACGTCCGTCTTCCCTTCGACTGCCACCCGCGCCGCCGTCCCCGCCGCCTCGCCCAGCGACATCCAGACCGGCTCGAGCCGCAGCGCGCAGAACCCGACGTGCGAGCTCGACGCGGCGACGGGCACGAGCAAATTGCCCACCTCGTTCGGCACGAGCGAGCCGTACGGCACCTGGTACGGCGGGACGTGCTTGTAGAACTCGCCGGTGTGCTTCCCGCCGTACCGGGGGCCCTCGTGGCTCGTGCCGTGGCAGTTCGGGCCGTAATCGCCGGTCGCGATGGCCTGCGGGTGGTGGACCGTGCGCGCGTCGCCGGGCGCGTTGGCGGTGTCCCGTTCGGTGAACACGTGGCGCCCGACCATCCGCCGGGCCTCGCGGACGTACAGCTGGTACGGCAGGTGCCCGTTGTCGACGAACTCGTCCTTGCACCAGCCCCAGTCGCGCGCCTCGTTGCGGAACCGCTCGGGCACGGCCGGGTCGTTCTGGATGAACCACAGCAGGCCGACGTTGTACGCCAGGTGGCGGTCGAACACCGTCCGCCGCGCCGCCGGGGTGCCCTCGGGCCACTCGAGGTTTTCGCCCGGCATCGACAGCCGCACGAGTCCGCCGGAGACGTCGTTGATGTCGTACTTGCCGTTGGGGATCAGCGGGATCTGCGCCTTGAACACGCACGCGCCCGGGTAGCCGAACGTGCGCTTGATCTGCTTGCCCAGCAGTGGCACGACGTCCGCGAACTCTTCGCGGCGGTACCCGGCCGGCTGCTTTACGTCGACCTTGAGCCGCGGGTCGGGCGTCATGACCAGGCGGAAGTTGTACGCCTGCAGCTGCGCGTCCGCGGCGTCGGGCGCCAGCGATTCGCCGTACTCGTCCTTGCCCTCCCGGCCGACGCGGTACTTCACGCCGGCCTTCGCCATCAGGTCGCCCTCGTACGTGGCGTCGATGAACACCTTGGCGGCGACCGCGACCGTCCCGCCGCCGTCCCCGGCGAACGTGGCCGACTCGATCCGCCCGACCTCGCCCGCCTTCACGACCGCCACGTCGCGCAGCGCCAGCTCCTTGCGCACGGCGATCTTCCCGCCCTCCGCGAGCAGCCGATCGAAGACCAGCTCGTTCACGTGCGGCTCGGCGTGCGTGCCCCGCCGGCACTCCTTCACCTGCTCCGAGTTGGCCCCGTACTTGTCGCGGTAATACGCCTCGACGGCCCGGCTGAACGTGAGGAACTCGCCGGTCAACCCCTCGTACGTGCGGAAGTCGGTGTGCGACAGGCCGCTGGTCGTCAGCCCGCCGACGTGTCGTGTCGGCTCGATCAGGAGGACGGCGGCCCCGCCGCGCGCCGCGGCCCGGGCGGCGGCAATCCCGCCCGGCGTGCCGCCGTAGACGGCGACGTCGACCGACAGCTTCTCCTGCGCGCCGGCCGACAGCGCCAGGCCGATGAGGACGACCCCGATGGCGATGCGATTGGGCATGGGCGACATGATACCGCCCGGTCGCCGGACGGCGCGCGCGCTTCGCGTCGACGTATTGGAAGGCCGTCGCCTGGCGCTACCGCTCGTCCGCGTCGCGGGCGGCATCGAGCAACTGAGACACGGGCACGGCGAAGCCCTCGAGCTGGGTCGTCTCGTACACGTCGCCCCGCCTTAGCCAACGACGCGACCAACCCTGCGCCGCACGCGTCATCACGGTGACCATTTCCGCCTCGGCGTCGACGATGACGTACTCCGGCACCCCGAAGGCGAGGTAATCGCCGGGCTTGTCGTGGTAGTCGCGCCCTTCCGACCCCGGCGACACGACCTCAAAGACGATCTCCAGAATCCAAGTCGACCAGATCGCCTCGTCGGGCGGCGGCGGCGTACGGTAGACGGTCAAATCCGGATGTCGCTCCGACTCGTTCGGGGGAATCAGCAACTTGCACTCGCCACCGCCGGCGACCGAGTGAATCACGCCGGGACGCGCCGCGTCATACAACAGCCGGGCCCGCCGCAATGCCATCACCTGCGCGAGGTGCTTTCTCTTCGGAACGTCCGACGCGACGATCACGCCCCCTTCCAGTTCATAAAGGTGGCCCTCCTTCACCTCGGCGTGGTCGAACTCCGCCAATGACATCCGCCGGCCGTGGTCCTCGGGGCCGATTGACGTCTGCGTCCGCGACATAGCCGAATCATATCACCGCACCGCGACCGTCGCGCGGAAATCTACGCCCGCTCCTTCCCCACCGCCTTGAACAGCCGCACCGCCCCCGGGATGCCCTTCAGCTCGCGCTCGCCGACTTCCTCGCTCGTCACGTCCGGCGAGTTCATCGCGTGGAACGTCGACTCGGTGAAGTACACCTCGCCCGGCTCGGCGACGGCCTGCACGCGGGCGGCCAGGTTCACCGGCGTGCCGAACACGTCGCCGCCGGTGAACAGGACCTCGCCCGTGCAGACGGCGACGCGGTATTCGAGCCGGCGGTCGGCCGGGGCGTCCCGGTTGTAGTCGGCGGCGCCCTGCTGGATCTGCAGGCCCGCCAGCAGCGCGTCGGTCGCGCTCTCGAACGTGACCAGGTACGCGTCGCCGATCGTCTTGATGACCTTGCCCCGGTTCCGCCGCACCGCGACTTCCACGATCTGCTGGTTGGCCTTGAGCATGTCCAGCAGCTCCCCGCGCGGGCTGGCGGACGTGCGCGCGGTGTAGTCCTTCAGGTCCGTGAACAAAATCGTCAGCGTCTTGGACTGCTGGCGGTCGCCCAGCAGCTTGCTCGGCGGGGCGGCCGCGGCGGCCTCGCGGCGCTTGCGCCGCTTCACCTTGCGGTGCCGGGACCAGATCCAGTTGGCGCCGTACGTGTACACGCCCAGGCCGAACGGGATGCTCAGCCAGTAGATGCTCCACGCCGGGCCGTACTGGTCCTGCGCCACGCCGCGGCTCGACGCGAACGGGTACCCCTGCATGTCCCCGGTCATCGCGATCCAGTTCGCCCGCTGGCCGGCGACGATCGCCTCGAGCCGCCCCGTCGTCGGCACGCGCGACGTCACCTGCTGCGGCTTGATCGTCTCCAGGATCAGCGCGAACAGCGCCTCGGCCTCGTCCCGCACCCGGTTCGACGCGATCATCACCCCGTTGTGCCGGATCCACTGGTGGATCAGGTCGGCGTCGAGCGGCACCGGCGCGTTGGCGGCCGGCGCGGTCGTCGGGGCCGTGGTCGGCGGGAGTGGCGGCAGCGGCCCGGAGCCGGACAGGAACTTGCCCGCCGTCGTCGGGTCTTCGTACGTCCACGTCACGTTCGCCAAATTCCGCGCGTCGATCTTGAGCGGCGTGGTCGCGACCCGCGGCGTGTTCGGGTCGATCGCCGGCTCGATGTCCAGCGTGATCTCCAGCTCGTCCAGCGCGACGGGCGGCGCGTTGCCGGTCCAGTTGACGACCGGGGCGTGCCGCCACCCGCGGAAGCTCGCCTGCCGCCGCTCGGTCACCGTCACCGTCTCGAACCCGGTCGACCCCGACTTGAGCACGACCTGGTGCGTCGACTTCCCGTCGTACGGCCACCAGTACGCGTCGATCAGCCCGTACTCCAGCGTGCGCTTCTCCAGCGCCGCCGGGTTCTTCGGGTACGAGTGCGCCCCCAGAAAGCCGTACAGCGCCGCGTACAACGCCGTCCACGCCCCGAGCTGCGCCCCCAGCGCCACGGCCTCGCGCGACGGCTTGATGCCCTTGCCCGTCCCCTGCACGATCCCCACCTCGCGCAGGTCCGACCCGCACTCCGGGCACGTGAACGTCGGGATGCCCGTCACGTTGTACCCGCACTTCCCGCACACCCCCGGCAGCCGCGCCCGCCGCCGCTTCAGGTACCACACCAGCCCCCCGATCGTCAGCAGCAGCGCCGCCACGATCCCGATCGACACCATCAGATTCGCGTTGGGCATACCCGTTCCTCGCGCGCCGCCAATCTACCCGCCCCGCCGCCGCCGCTCTTATAGCCCGTACAGGGCACCGGGCAATACGAGTCACAATCCCCGGGTGCTATGACACCGCGCCGAGCGGATCTCGAAGCACCGTTTTGGAGAATCGTGGACCGCCGGGCGCGTGGCCACGGCACCCATCCATTCGTCCCCTCGAAATTGGCCAACCCGCCCCCGCGCGGCTACCCTCCATCGCGCCTTCGCGTCTTTGCGGCCCTCATCTCATCCCGTAGAACCACACGCCATGGAACCGATCCTCGTCGTCGCCTCCCGTTACCTCCACGTCATCGCCGCCGTCTGCGCCGTCGGCGGGGCCGTGTTCATCCGGTTCGTCCTCCCCGCCGGGCTTGCCCAGGCCGACGCCGGGTCACGGGACGCAGTCTTCCTCCGCTGCCGGAAGGTCTTCAAGATCATCGTCCACGCGTCGATCACGTTCCTCCTCCTCACTGGCGTCTACAACACGCTCCGCTATTGGCCCGACTACAAGCTCGTCACGCCCAAGGGCCTCGCCCACGGCCTCTTCGGCGGCCACGCCCTCCTCGGCCTGATCGTTATCGCCGTGTCGCTCTGGCTCCTCGCCCCCGCCCAGCCCCGCGCCGGCCACAAGAAGTGGATGGCCGTCAACGTCGGCCTCATGTTCGCCCTCATCCTGCTCGCCTCCACCCTCAACTTCGTCCGCACGAGCGCGATCAAGGCGTGGCCTCGCTTACATTCCGACACCCCCTCGGACGTCCGGCCCCCGGCGCCGGTTTCCCCCGGGCAGTGAACCGGCGAGCCGGCGTTAGAGATGGGTGCGCGGTTCCTCTCTCCCGCGAAACTCCTCACTCGCAACTCGCAACTGACAACTCCCCGCCGAATGGACGACGCCCTCCGCCACATCCTCTACGTCACCGCCCGCTGGCTCCACGTCGTCTGCACCACCCTGGTCGTCGGCGGCACCCTCTTCTTCGAGTTCGTCGTCCCCGTCGCCATCGAGGACCTGAAGAAAGAGCAGCAGATGGCCGTGTTCGGCAAGGCCCGCTGGGTCTTCCGGCGGGTCGTCTGGGTGTGCGCCGTGCTCCTGCTGCTGTCAGGCGCGGTCACGCTCCAGCGTATGTGGGACGTTTACGACTCGGAGCGGTTCCGGGCGAGCATGCCGTACGCCTTGGCGCACGTCGGCATCGGGATCGTCGCGCTCGGCCTGGCGCTCCTGCTGACCGCCCGCGGCCGCCCGCCGGAGCACGCCCTCCTCTGGCTGCGGATCACGTTGGTCCTGCTCTTGCTCACGATCCTTGCCGCGACGCTCACGCGCCACATCCGCCTGACCGCGCGCGAGCGCGCCCCCGACGCCCAGCCGGCCCAGGCGCCCCCACCCGGCCCCAACACCCGCGGGCAAAACGATGACTGACCCCGCCGCCCCATTTCCCGACCCCCCGCGCCAGCCGCCCGAGCCGACCGGCACGCGCCTCGACCTCGGCCACGGCGCCTGGACCACCGAGCAGGCCCTCCGCATCCAGTACGCCCGAAGTTCCGGCCCCGGCGGACAAAACGTCAACAAGGTCAACACCAAGGCCCAGCTCTGGCTCCCCCTCACGGCAATCGTCGGCCTGTCCCCCAACGCCTTCGACCGCCTCCGTAAGCTGGCCGGCTCGCGCCTGACCGCCGCCGGCGAGCTGTCGATCGTCGCCGAGACCGAGCGCACCCAGGAGGGCAACCGGACCGCCGTCTTGGACCGCCTGCGCGCCCTGATCGCCCAGGCCGCCCCCGAGCCGCGCAAGCGCAAGAAGACCAAGCCCTCGCGCCGCGCACGGGAGCGCCGCTTGCAAAGCAAGAAGCGCCGGAGCGACGTGAAGGCGCGCCGGCGCGGGGTGGATTGAATTCGCTGGGGATGTGAGGGTGGGCTCGCTGCGCGACCCGCCCGCCGAAGCGGGGTCGCCGGGATCACTCGATCAGCGACACGTCCGCCGTCTCGATCTTGATCGTCGTCCGCACGACCGACTGGTCGACGAACAGCCGCTCCCCGAGCTCGTCCCCCGCATCCATTAGCAGCATCGGCTGCGGCCGCGCCGTGTACTCCAGCTCACTCCGCACCAGCGGCCGGGCCACCACCTCGCTCCGCGTCGTCGCGTGCGAACACCCGCCCAGCGGCATCACGGCGACGCACGAAGCCACAACGAACAGGGTCGTACAAAGGCGGCGGTACATCTCAAGGCCTCCAGTGCTTCCCAACGTCTAGCACGGCCCGTACCGCGCAAGCGCCATCCGCCCGCGGCGCGCGGTGGGCCGCGCGCCCGCGGAGCTCGTCCCGTGAATTGCGTGACTCGGCGCTCAACCCGACGCCGACCCGCCTCTCACCCCATCGACCCGCCCGCCCCCCCGATTAACCAGATCCCCCGAAATATCTGGTGGTCTTGGCGCGCCCGGACATGACTTCCATTCGCGCCCCCGCGATATTGACCGCCGTGATCGCACCCCGCCGGGCCACGCTCGCCCTCGCCATTCTCGGACTCGTGTCGTCGTTCACGACGCGCGCCGACACGCCACCCGATCCCGACGCCCGCCGGGTCGCCGCGCAGGTCGACGCCGCACGCCAGGCCGACGCGAAGGCCGTCTTCAAGGTCGGCGCATTCGACGTCCGCTACGAGGTCGATCACCCCGCCCTGCCGCCCATCGCCGCCATCACCGCCGCCCCGATCGAACTCGGCGAAATCGACGAGACGTTCGTCGTCCCGCCCGCGCTCGAGCGCCGCTGGCTCGCCGTCCAGGCCCAGGTCGGCGAAGACAACCGCCACCTCCGTTTCACCCCGTCGGGGGCGGCCGTGCGAAAGACCACGATCGACGAGCTCTCGCGCACCGGCGGCCTCTACCACCCCAGCGCGATCTGGGCGATCAACGAGCAGGTCCGCCGCTTCCTCAACGCCCGCGGCGTGCTGGGCGTGCACGCCGCCCCCGCCGACGACCAGGCCGTCGCGATGGCCGCCGGTCACGAGGTCCCCCGCGCCCGCCTGACGATCTCAATCGGCCGCGTCCGCGAAGTCCGAACGACCGCCGGCGCCACCCACCGCCCCGCCGAACCCGTGCGCACCAATGCGCCCGAGTACGCGTGGATCGCCGCCAACTCCCCCGTCGGCGCACAGCCCGGCCGCGACCTGGTCCGCCGCGAACTGCTCGACGAGTACGTCTTCACCCTCAACCGCCACCCCGCGCGCCACGTCGACGTCGCCGTCTCGTCCGCCGGCTACCCCGGCGAGGTCATCCTCGACTACGTCGTCACCGAGACCGACCCGCTCACACTGACCGCCGAGACGTCCAACACCGGCACGAAGGACACGCGCGAGTGGCGGCAGCGGTTCGCGCTCGTCCACAATCAGCTCACCGCCCGCGACGACGTCCTGTCCATCGATTACACGACCGCCGGGTTCGACGACTACCACGACGTGCGGGTGGCGTACGAGTTCCCGATCTCACCGACTCGCACGGTGCGCGGCCGCGTGTACGGCTCGTTCACCGAGTTCGCCGCGTCCGACGTCGCGCTCGCCCTCGGCCCCGCGTTCGACGGCACGCGCTACACGGCCGGCGCGGAAATCATCGCCACCGTGTTCCAGCGCCGCGAGTTGTTCGTCGACGCCGTCGCGGGCGTCCGCTACGAGCACGCGAGCGCCGACCACGCCGGCCAATCTGGGAGCGCCGACTTCGTCGTCCCGTACGCCGGCCTGCGCCTGGCGCGCGAGGGCGACATCGAATCGACCCACGCCGAGCTGTTCGTCGAAGGCCGCTTCACCGGCGCGAGCCGGTCCGACCTCGACGCCCTCGGCCGCCCCGGCGCCGACGGCTCGGCCGTCGTCCTCCGCGGCAAGATCACCCACTCGTTCTTCCTCGAGCCGCTGCTGATGCCCGAACGGTTCCGCGCGGCGCAGTCCTCCCTCGCCCACGAGGTCGTCCTATCCGCCCGCGCCCAGACCGCGTTCGGCGCACGCCTGATCCCCACCGCGCGCGACGTCCTCGGCGGGTTCGACTCGGTCCGCGGGTACGACGAGGCCTCCGCCGCCGGCGACTCGGCCCTCCTCGCCTCGGCCGAGTACCGCTGGCACGTCCCGCGCAGCCTCCCGATCAACCCGAACCCCCGCCCGCTCTTCGCCCGCGCCGCCCCCTTCCACTGGGCCCCCGACCGCCCCTACGCCCGCCCCGATTGGGACCTGATCTTCCTCGCCTTCGTCGACGCCGGCCAGACCTTCAACGCCGGGAACAACGATCACGACGAAACGCTCGTCGGCATCGGCCTCGGCGTCGAGCTCCAATTCAAGCAGAACGCCGCCGTCCGCGTCGACTGGGGCATTCCCCTCACCGACCTGGACGCGCCCGGCGCGACCACGCCGGACAGCCGCGTGCACGTGCGCGTCGGTTTTTCCTGGTGATCAACTCTCGCCCGCGCCACCGCCACCTTCCTCTTTGCCGTCAGACGTCGGCCCGTTAGGGACCGGTCTTCTCTGTGCCCCCTCCGCGTCAGCTGCGCCTCTGCGGTGAAATGCGAACTACGTCCCGCTGCCCGAGTCCGTGCGGTCCTTGCGGACCGTGTCGTTGCCAGCGCCGCCGTCGACGAGCGAGTCGGCCAGTCCGTCCTGGGCGTTGAGCAGGTCGTCGCCGTCGTCGCCGCGCAGCACGTCAAGGCCCGGGCCGCCGGTGAGCACGTCGTTGCCGAAGCCGCCCTGGAGGAAGTCGTCCCCGGCCCCGCCGTCGATGTTGTCGTGCCCGTCGTAGGCCACGAGCCGGTCGTTGCCGC
>DASPKW010000256.1:0-14516 GCA_035627895.1 Tepidisphaeraceae bacterium
CCGCCGCGGCGCGGCGATGCGCCAGGCCGCCGACGCGCTGGGGCTGGCCTACCGCAGCTTCCCCCTCAAGGCGCTGGGCGAGCTCAAGACGATCGACGGCGCGCTCCCGGTCGGTCTGCTCGCCGTCCACGACGCGCTGGCCGTCCGCGCCCTGTCGGTCCTCGAGGACGCCGACATCCCCGTGCCCGAGCAGGCCGCCGTCCTGGGCATCGACAACTTCGAGTACCGGTGCATCCCCGCCCAGACCCCCCTGTCGAGCATCGACCCGGACCAGGAGCGCGTCGGGTACGAGGCCGCCGCCCTGCTCGACAAGCTGATGATCGGCGGCGCGCCCCCGACCGGCCCCGTGCTGGTCCCGCCCAAGGGCATCATCGAGCGCGACTCGACCCGCATGCTCGCGGTCGACGACGTCGAGGTCGCCCGCGCCCTCCACTTCATCATCGCCGGCTACACCGGCCCCATTCAGCTCGGCGACGTCGCCGACGCCACCGGCCTCTCCCTCCGCCGCCTCCAGACCCGCTTCAAAGCCTCGCTCGGTCGGACCATCCTCCAGGAGATCAACACGCGGCGCGTGAAACACGCCCAGGAGATCCTGGCCAGGACGAACCACAAGATCCGCACCGTCGCCGCCGAGGCCGGCTTCGGGAGCGCGGTGAAGATGATCCGCGTGTTCAAGCAGTACGTCGGCACGAGCCCGAAGCGGTATAGGCGGCAGGTGCGCAAATCCGACCCCGAAAATTCCCGCACGTGACCTCCCGTAGGGTGGGCACTGCCCACCGCTCGCGCACCCGGCGCTCGAAGTACAAGGATGTACTTAGCGGTCGCACCGAAGGTGCACGTGAGGCCCCTCGCGCCCCAATCGCGCCGCCGACACCCCCGACCGTTGACACCACTCCCACCAGTTCGATCATAAACCTGACTCACCGCGCGGCTTAAAGGCCGCAGTCACGGTCATCCACGCGATGTACGCCCATACGACCTCGCCGTTGCGCACGACCGCCAATCCGCCGCACGGGCCGCCGAGGTACTCCGATTCCCACTCCCACCACTGATCCCCTTCGCGGTAATTCGTGGCGACTCGCGCAAGGTCCTGCTCCGGAGTGAGTCCGCTGTGACTTTCCGTGCGGGAAAGGTACTCGCGCGGGTCGGCGCGGCGCGTCAGGTTTTCGGGCGCGACGAACCACGACCAGTCTTCGAGAGGTGCGTCCACGTTACTTCGCGTCACCACCGGTGCGCTACCCTCCCGGGACAGATTCTGCAAACAAAATCCCGCCCCGCGCACCGCAACCCCAACTCCGTGCGCAGGCCACACCACCCGCGCGGGACACCCCCCGTAATAGTGATGAACACGCTCCCGCTGCGCGCCGAACCGGACATGCCCGGACAGAGTCGCACGGGCTCCGCCCCCGAAGCGCCGCCCCGGTTGAGCGTTCCCGCGCACATCGTTTTTACAAAACGAACCCACCGCAACATCGCACGCCCTCCGGCCCCCCACCAAGCGAATTTACGAAACGAACCCACCGCCCCCGCCACCGCTCATTTTACAAAACGAACCCACCGTTCCCCAACCGCCTCAACCGTCACTGCTCACACTTCAACGCCGGTCGCCACGCCCCGACCGACCGCACAAAACGAACCCACCGAACTGCCGCGCCGATCCTTCAACCCGCGCCCTACGATGGTGGTATCTCCCTACGTCTGGGGCACTCCGGTTTCACCCACCGACGCGCCCCGCGGCTTCGGGCCGTGTTGTTTCGTTTGTCGTACGTCGCTGTCGCGAGGCCTTACTTCATGCCCGTCACGCTCGAGCAAGCCAAGCCGCCGCAGGAGCCCAAGCGCACCGAGGTCGGCAGTTACTTCATCTCGAACTACCCGCCCTTCTCCGCTTGGTCGCCCGATCATGCGACCCAGGCCATCGCCGCGATCGATTCGCCGCCCAGGCACCCCGACGCGCGGCTCGGCCTGTACCTGCACATCCCGTTCTGCCGGAAGCGGTGCAAGTTCTGCTACTTCCGCGTCTACACCGACAAGAACGCGGACGAGGTCGAGACGTACCTGTCGGCCCTGTCGCAGGAGATCGCACTCTACGCCGACCGCCCCGGCTTCGGCGGGCGGCAGTTCGAGTTCGTCTACTTCGGCGGGGGGACGCCGTCGTTCCTGTCCAATGCGCAGCTCGAGCGCCTGGTCGAGCGGATCAACAAGAACTGGCGATGGGACGCGGCGAAGGAAGTCACCTTCGAGTGCGAGCCCGGCACGCTCAAGGAAAGCAAGCTCCAGACGATCAAGAAGATTGGCGTGACCCGCCTGTCGCTGGGCGTCGAGCACTTCGACGACGAGATCCTCTCGATCAACGGCCGGGCCCATAAGTCGCCCGAGGTGTACCGCGCGTGGGACTGGATCCGCAGCGTCGGGTTCAACCAGGTCAACATCGACCTGATCGCCGGCATGCTCGGGGAGACCGAATCGAAGTGGAAGGCGACCGTCGAGAAGGCGATCGCCCTCGACCCGGACTCGGTGACCATCTACCAGATGGAAGTCCCGTACAACACGAAGATCGCCAAGGACGCCAAGGATCACGGCGACACCGAGACGCCGATCGCGAGCTGGACCGAGAAGCGCGCGTGGGTCGATTACGCGTTCCGGCAGTTCGAGGCCGCGGGGTACAAGGTCAGCAGCGCCTACACGCTGGTGAAGCCCGAGCGCCACGCCGGGTTCGTCTACCGCGACTCGCTCTGGCGCGGGGCCGACCTGGTCGCGACCGGCGTCGCGAGCTTCGGCCACTTCCAGGGCGTCCACTACCAGAACCTCGACCAGTGGGGCGACTACGTCGACGCGATCACCGCCGGCCGCCTGCCGATCAACCGCGCCCTGCCCGTGACCGACAAGCAGCGCCTGATCCGCGAAACGATCCTCCAGCTCAAGACCGGCACGCTCGACGCGGCGTACTTCAAGGGCAAATTCGGCGTCGAGATCACCAAGGCGTTCGCCGAGCAGTTCAAGTCGATCGAGGCCGAGGGCGCCGCGACGCTCACGGGCGACACGATCCAACTCACCCGCGAGGGCCTGCTGCGGGCAGACTCGCTGCTGCCGCGGTTTTTCGAGCCGCAGTTCCAGAACGTGCGGTATACGTGAAGAAGTTGCATGTGGCGGGTCGGTGAGCAGTGAACGGCGTAGATACCGCGATGACTGTCCCTCACGTCATCCCGAGGTACTCCGAGGGATCTGGCCCCGAACATCAGGGCCGATCGGCTAAGCAACGGGCCCCTTCGTTCCGGGCCAGATCCCTCGGGAATACCCTCGGGATGACACGTGGGACGTCGGCGGCAAGAACAACGGTAACTCGCAATCCCTCCCCCGATGAACCTTCTTAGAACCCAACCCTTGGCCGAGTTCACCACGCCCGCCGACGCGTTCGCCGAGCTCGCGAGCGGGTTCGTGGGGTGCGCTGGGCTGGCGCTCGACGCCGCCGTCGTCGCCGCGGACGACGTGCCCGAGCCGTACCGCACGCTCCTGGTGCACGAGAAGCACATGACGCTCACGCTCACCGCGCACTACAACGCGTTCCTCGAGCTCCAGGTCAAGGAGATGCACTACGAGGGGACGCTCTACTCGCGCAAGATCACGCTGACCGCCCCGCGCCCGGTCGGCGACTCGCCCGTCGTCGAGTTCGGCCTGATCCGGCTGGACCTGAAGTACGTCCCCCAGCCCGTCTGGCAGGAGATTTTCCAGCAGCGCACGCCGATGGGCGAGCTGCTCCTGCGGCACAACATCCTCCAGCGGATCCAGCCCAAGTGGTTCCTGAAGTTCGAGCCGGACAGCGCCGTGCTCAAATGGATGGGGTGTAAGACCGACAAGCCCCTCTACGGGCGACTGGGGACGATCTACTGCAACGGGGACCCCGCGGTCGAAGTCCTCGAGGTCGTGACGGGTGTCTGACGAACGTCCTCGCCCGAACGGCCGCCACGCGGTCGCTTCGCGTCGTCGCGGCCTTCCTTCTACTTCCCCTCGCCCTTCCCCGTGATCCCCAGCATCCGCTCCGCCGCCGACGTCGGCCCGGGCTTCGCCTCGCCGCTGATCGCCGCCTCGATGCGATCCATCTTCTGGTGCAATTGCATCACGGCCAGGTGAGCGCGGAGGTTGACCTGGTAGTCGAGGTCGGCGCGGATGCGGTCCTTCTCGCCCGACCGGTTCTGGCTGACGAGCACGAAGATCGACAAAAAGATCGCCTCGAGCGACACGACCATCGTCAGGAGCTGGTACGGGTACGGGTCGAACGCGCGCTCGCCGAGGACGGCGTTGACGATCATCCAGCCGGCGAAGAAGAACACGTGGAACAG
The DNA here is from genome assembly GCA_035627895.1 of Tepidisphaeraceae bacterium. Taxonomy (GTDB): domain Bacteria; phylum Planctomycetota; class Phycisphaerae; order Tepidisphaerales; family Tepidisphaeraceae; genus DASPKW01. The sequence continues at coordinate 4,338 of DASPKW010000256.1, forward strand.
GACGAACGGCTGGCTCGCGCTGACCATCGCGATGATGTCGGCGACGCGCTGCCAGGTGGTCGACTTCTCCTCGAACACCTCGTTGACGTTTTTGACGCCGCGGAGCTTTTCGAGCATCTCGCGCTGCCGCTGGCCGAGGACGGTCAGGATGTGCACGGCGGCCGCCGGGTGGCGCTGGAGGAAGGTGAGGAAGTCGTGGCGGGTGAGCGTGAGGAGGATGCAGTCGGTCTGCGCGCGGATGGTCGCGGTGCGCGGGCCGCCGTCGAGCAGGGAGATCTCGCCGAAGAAGTCGCCCGGGCCGAGCATGGCGAGCGTGATCTCGTGCCCGGCCTCGTCGGGGTAGCAGACGGCGAGCCGGCCGACGGTGACGAGGTAGAAGTCGCTCCCCTCCTCACCGATCCAGAAGACCGGTTGCTGGGCGGCGAACCGCTGTTCCTTGAGGAGCTGCGCGAGGTCGGCGAGCTCGGCCGGGGCGAGCTTGGCGAACAACGGGATGTGGGCGAGCAGGTCGGGGTCCATCCGTCAGAAGCTCCGGTCAGAGGCGTATCGAGCCACGGGGGCGACGTCGGGTTTATCGACCACTTCGGACGCCCCGGACCAACAACCCGAACATTCGCAACCGCCCGTTCGTCCGATTACCATGGCAACACAGGTCGCGGTCGCGGAGGCGATCGCGCCGGGTCGAAAGGCCCGGTGAGGAAAGTCCGAACTGCGCAGGGCAGGGTGCTCGATAACGTCGAGGCGGAGAAGCCCGGCCAGCCGAAAGGCGAAGCCGGGCGAATCCGACGGAAAGTGCCACAGAAAATAAACCGCTGGGGAGTTGCGAGTTGCGAGTTGATAGTTGCGAGCGGAAGACCTCACTCGCAACTCGCAACTCGAAACTCGCAACTCCCCAGTAAGGGTGAAACGGTGCGGTAAGAGCGCACCGCGCTCCTGGTGACAGGGGCGGCACGGCAAACCCCACCCGCAGCAAGGCCAAATACGCGTCGAGCTCTGGCCCGGAGCGATCAAGACGGCGCGGGTAGGCCGCAAGGAGCCCGGCGGCAACGTCGGGCCAAGAGAAATGACCGCCCCGCCACGCGAGTGGCGGAACAGAATTCGGCTTACGAGCGGCCGCGACCTGCTAAAACGTCGACGGCGAGTCCCGAGAGGGGCTCGCCGTCGTCTGTTTTTACAAAGGGGGCAAAGAAGGCCGCAAAGACGCGAAGGGCGCAAAGAAGGAGCGAAGCTTGGTTAGCCTCTTGTAGCCGCCCCGCTTGCGTGGCGCGTCCCGAGGCGCTCGCTAAGGGTCTGTCCGGAGAAAGGGCGCAACCGACGGCTTCCGCCGGCGGCTATGACAACTCTCATCGAGTTGCGAATCGGGGCTATGCCGCCTTGCGCACGGCCACCGGCTCCCGCGCGACCACTTTCATCACCGGCCGCCGCGCCACGGTCTGCGCGGCCTCGAGCCGGAGCCACTGTTTGAGTTTCTCCGCGACGCGGGCGCCGAACGAGACGTCCCACCGCCCCGCCGGTTCGCCGACGCACCAGTCGCTGTCGTGCGCGCCCAGGGGCGCGGGCGCAGCCAGTCCGATTCTCCGATCGTCGATTTGATTCAACATCCCTGCTGAATCTCCTTCCTTTATCGGTGCCCGCGCCGCTGCTCCGCGGCGGTCGTACGCGCGCGCCTGGGCGCGGCACACGACGGCACATTTGTCGTTCAAACCCGCGACCTGCCGCGCTCCGCGCCGCAGTCAGCGAACCTCACTGACGCACCCCACGCAAACCCGGCATGTCGCCCGCCAATCCATTGGCCGGCCGCCGGGGGTAAAGTTCAGCCGTACACGTCGAGCTGGCCGCCCAATCCCGTGGCGGCGGCGACCAGCGCGTCGCCCGACTTGGCGACCCCGCTGCTCGCGGCCTGGATCAGCTGCACCGCCGCGTCGCCCTGCATCCGCTCCATGTCCATCACCTTGGCGGCGACGGCCATCTGCACCCGGGCCATCGTCCGGGCCTGCGTGAAATTGACGGCGGCGTTGACGAGCGGATCCATACGTGATCGTTATCGGCTCGGTCGGGGGTTGGACTTCAGTGGGTCGGAGGGAGCCGCTAAGACGCAAAGAGCGCCGGAGGGGTAATGAAGGGAGGAACCGCACGCTTCCCGCATGCCGCGACGACGCCAAGCGACCGCTGGCGAGCGGCGCGAGAGGCGCCCTCTCGTCTCCGTTGTTCTCTTTGACTCCTTTGCGTCTCTGTGCCCTCGCCGCACTCCCTCTTTGGACTCCCGCATGACAAATTACAGAAACCCCTTGACGCTGGCCGAATGTTAGGGTAATGTCTTCCGAAACAGCCTCCAAACGCTGCGAGTTGCAGCAGGAAGGTCTCACTATGAACCTCACGCCCCGCCAGCTCGATGTGCTGGTCGCCATTCGCAATTATCGTCACTTGCACGGCTATGCGCCGACCATGCAGGAGTTGGCCGACCAACTCGGCACCAGCAAGGTGACCATCTTCGAGCACGTGGGGGCGCTGGAGAAGAAGCGCGTCCTGCGGCGGGACAAGCACAAGGCTCGGTCGCTGGAGATCGTGTCGGACGTGCCGCTGCCCGACGAGGAGCGGACGACCAAGCTGCCGCTGCTGGGGAACATCGCGGCCGGCTCGCCGATCGAGGCGATCGAGCAGCGCGAGGAGATCGACCTCGAGACGATGTTCGCGGCCCGGGCCGGCGTGTACGTCCTGCGCGTCCGCGGGGAGTCGATGATCGAGGATCACCTGTGCGACGGAGATTACGTCGTGATTGAGCGGCGTGAATCGGCCCGCAACGGCGAACAGGTCGTCGCCCTGCTCGACACCGGCGAGGCCACGCTCAAGCGCTACTACAAGGAAGGTGCGAACGTTCGCCTGCAGCCTGCCAACGCGACCATGGAGCCGCGGATCGTGCCCTTCGACCGGGTGAAGGTGCAGGGCGTGGTGATCGGGGTGCTGCGGTCGTACAACTAATCGCGCCGCGAATGACCTTCCTAGCCGCCGGCGGAAGCCCGCGGTTGCGCGGTGACTTGGTCGGGGTTTGATCAAGCCGAGCAGGTCATGACCAGATATCGCGAACGCCCACGGATGGGAGTCCGTGGGCGTTCTCGCGTTATGGGCATACGGAACGCCGAACGAGCGCCCTCTTCCGGGCAACCAACGCGACCGCTGGCCTCCTGCCGGTGGGTGTGACGGTCGGGCCCGTAATTCTGGAATGCTGAGCATGCCGCTCAATCTTCCCGACTCATCGATGTCGCTGCCGCTGGAGTACCGCGCGGAACCGGCGGACACGGGCCACCGGATGGGCGGGACGTCGCCGGTCGCGCCGCACTTTCGCGGGCCGCACCAGCGGTATTTTTGCACGATCGAGTTCGACGCCCAGACGGCGCTGTCGATCTTCTACTCGTTCGACATCACCGGTGCCGACGAGGCGCGCGACGTGATCATGCACAACAACCGGTGGCTGAGGCAGGGCGAGTTGGTCCACGGCGTGTGGCACCGGCCGGAGCGGCGCGACGCGGACGGGTGCGTGTCGGCCGCAATGACCTGTCATGCGATTGCCGCGGGCGCGGTCAGGTCTGACCTGTTCGCCGACGACATCGGCGAGATCATCGTGCAGCCCGACGGCAAGATCGGCGGGCGGCCCTTCGTGGAGAACGTGCCGCGGTGCGGCTGGGCGTTCGACTTGGCGCTGGCCCGGCGGTTTCGGCAGGCGGCCCAGTTTGCGACGCCCAATCCGATCAAGCAGCCGTACGTCGAAGGGTTTCCGTGGGACCCGGGGTGGCTGCACGTGCTGGTGCGGGAAGTCGAGGGAGGGGAGCCGGAGTTGGGGTTTGTGGTGCAGCAGTAGGCGGGCCGAGCGAGACCGAGCCGGTGAGAGATGTCGGGACGTCTTGTAGGCGCCCCGCTTGCGGGGCGCGTCTAGAGCGCTTCCACATCGGGTGTGCAGTGTTGCCGCGACGCCGTGAAGCGACCGCCGGCGGCCCTTGCGAACGCGGACCTGCAAGCGCGAGTTGGAAGCACTCTACCAGCGTCCATCGCCCGAAATCTGCGCGGTACACGAAGCCGTCTGGACGCGCCCCGCAGCGGGGCGGCTACAAGGGTGATCGGGCGCGACCGTTCCTGAACGGGCCTTACCGCCGGCCGTGGTTGAAGTCGACGGGGGCGCGTTCGACGTCGATGCCGCGGTTGTCTCGGAGGTCGGCGTCGGTGGAGGGGTCGACTCGGAGGAGGGGTTTGGGCGCGTCCTTGCCGCCGCTCGTCACGAAGGTGTTGCCGGTGAAGACGATGTCTTTGCCGTTGGCGGCGAGGGTGACGGCGGGCGTGCCCACGTGGTCGCCGAGGCGGAAGATGTTGTCCTTGATGATGACGGGGCCGTAGGTGGCGTTCTTTTCGTAGAGGGTGACGTAGAGCTCGGGCTTGGTCTCGTAATCGGCGGTCTGGAAGGCGCGGCGGCCGCGCTTGGGGTCGGGGGTGTTCTTGGTCGCGTTGCTGACGAAGACGTTGTTGGCGATCACGAGGTTTTTCGGCTGGTTGATCCAGGAGCCCCGGCCGCCGTTGCGGAACGTGTTGCCGGTGATCGTCACGTCCTCGCAGGACTTTTCGACGCTGATCACGCGCGAGCCGTTGGTGCCGTCGACCGTGTTTCCGGTGATCGTGGCGTTCTTGCAGTACTCGGCCAGGAAGAACGCGCCCATGCGCGAGCCGACGATGTGGTTGTTGGCGAACACCACGTTGTGGCTCTTCTGGACGTGCATGGTGTCGCCCAGGGCGCTCAGGCGGCAGCCGGTCACGCGGACGTCGCGGCAGGCGACGAGGTCGACCGCGCCCTTGCCAGGGCCCGAGCCGGTCGGGGCGTAGAGCGCGTAGTAGGAGGCGAACATGTCGTGGGCGAGCTTGAGATTCTCGGCCGGCGCGTCGAACTTGATTGGGGGGCCGCCGGGGCGGTCGGCGATCTTGATGAAGTCGGCACCGCTCTCGACGACGACGTACTGCCGGCCGCGGACGAGCGGTTTGGGGAGCGCGGCGGGGCCGAAGAGGGTGACCGCGTAGTTCGGGTCGGCGCTGGCGCCGGCCTTGATCGGCCTGGTGCGGTTGTCGAAGCGAATGTGGTCGTCGCCGGCGGCGATCGACAGGCCTTCGCGGACGAAGTCGCGGCGGCAGTACTTCCAGGCGCGCTCGACCTCCCACGGCTCGAACTCTTCCGGGAAGACGATCTGGTGCCAGAGGTAGCCGTAGTCCCACATGAACTTGCCGCTGCGGAGGAGCGTGCAGTTCTCGACGGTGACGCGCTCGGCGAAGCGGGTGACCTCGGCCTCGCCCTTGCCGACGCCCTGGACGGTGATGACCGCGCCGGCGACGTCGCTCGCCTTCACGTCGCGGAACAGGACGTCGCGCGTGCCGGGGCCCTTCTCGGTCGTGGTGATGACGATCGGGCGGGTGCTCGCGCTGGGTTCCCAGGGGTTGTCCTTGCGTGCAGGGTCGAAGACGTGGCCGACGAACTCGCCGCCGTGCCAGGCGAAGTCGTGGACGTCCGCGCCCTCGAACAGGACGGCGCGGGCGTTGCCGGCGAGCGTGTCGGGGAGGATGAAGCGGGCGCCGTGGGCGAAGACGGTCGTGCGCGAAGGGAGGGGCAGCGGCTGGCGGCCGTCGAGGCGGTAGTCGCCGGGGGGGATGGTGACGACGCCGCAGTTTGCGACCGCGGGGGCGAGGAGGGCGGCGAGTTTTTCGCGGTCGTCGGCGCGGGCGGGGGTTGCGAGCGCGAAGAAGATGGTTGTGATCAGGCGGAGGATTGCGGTACGGCGGCGCGACTCCGGCCCCCTCTCCCGGACGCGCCATCGTGCTTCGACTCGGGTGGGGGCGCGGTCGCGTCTGGGAGAGGGATGGGGTGAGGGCATGAACGATTTGAGGATCGACCCGCCGGGCAGCACCCGCGGTTCGCTGTATGCCCTCACCCCCGCCCTCTCCCAGACGCGGGGATGGGTCTTGCGCGCACGGCGCGGCGTGGCGCGTCCGGGAGAGGGAGGTTGGGCGTGCGCCGTTTCGACCGCCCGTCGTGCTGCTCGGTCGGTCATCCGTCCACTCCTTTTCGCGCCCATCTACTTGCCCCAGACCTTCTCGAGGAACGCTTCGGTCTTAGCGATCGCCTCATCGTACACGCCCTTTTCGAACATGAGGTAGCCGTGCGCGCCGCCCTCGTTGGTCACGAGTTCGCACGTGTTGCCCGCGTCGCGCATGGCGGCGTCAAAGGCCTTGGCGCCGGCGTACGGGGTCGTCTGGTCGGCGGTGCCGTGGAAGACGATCGTCGGGGGCGTGCCCTTCTTCACCTGGTGGAGGGGTGAGATTTCCTTCCAGCGCTCGCCGCAGGTCTTGTTGCCGTAGCCGGCGGGGGAGGTGTCGATGACGGGGTAGTAGAGGACCAGCGCGGCGGGGGTGGGGTCGACTTTGGCGTCGTCGCCGGGCGCGTTGAAGGCGGCGAACATCGCGGTGCCGGCGGCGACGTGGCCGCCCGCCGATCCGCCGGAGACGGCGATCTTCGCGGGGTCGATGCCGAGCTCGGCGGCGTGGGACTTGATGTAACGGAGCGCGGCCCGGCCGTCGGCGACGCAGTCGTACGGGGTGACCTTGTCGCGGCGGGCCAGGCGGTACTCGATGCTCACGCCGACCATGCCCTTGGCGGCGAAGTGGGCGGCGAACGGGTACATGCGGCGCGGCTCGCCTCCGCCCCATCCGCCGCCGTGGATGGTGACGAAGCACGGGCGCTTGTCGCCGGGCTTCAGGTCCGACGGGTTGAAGACGTGAAGGCGGAGCTCGCGCTGCGGGGTCTTGAGGTAGGTGACGAGCTTGGTGGGCTCGAGCTTGGCGGCGAGGGTGTTGGCGTAATCGGGCTTGGCGGGAGTCGCCGGCTGCGCCGAGGCGGAAAGCGCGGCGAGGAGGACGAGCACGAGAAGGGACTTGGTCATGTCGGGTCTCCGTGATTCGGCATGCACTCTCTACTCAGCAGTCGCGCCAATGTGCGAGGTCTCTGGTGGCATGGGTACGACCATGAGGCCGGTACGCGCGACACGCGCTCGCGCTGTCTCTTGCCCTCCGGGTCGCGGCTAAAGAGTTTCCTCGATGCGCGTCAGAGTGGCTGACGTGTCGCGGCCGAATTGTCGCGCCTGCCGCAGGTAGGTGCGTACCACAACCCGTTGTGTATGGGTCAGGAATTTGGGCTCGAATCCGATATCGGCGCGCGACTTTTCCACGGCTTGGCGCGTAAGCCGGTGGATAACTTGAAGGCTCAAGACACGCGATCCCCGCGGTCGAAAATACCTGTGGTAACCTAACCCTCGCACATCCAAAACGTTAGGGGAGTTTAAAGATCTCTACCCCAACGTTTAGTAAAGTTCGCGTTGACCGATACCAGATGTAGTGTATAGTCGCTTGTGCGATGTGAATCGGTGTGGAATCGGAACGGTTCGCCTCGCGAGGTTTTCACCTCTTGGCCGGACGCCTTCAGGACGAGGTGATTCTGGCCGGGGATTTGCGAACGAGACAATCAGCCGTCAGGACGACGGTTGCAACCAGGAACCGGGCCGCGAGCCGCCCGGGGGTTCAGTTCACGGACGCCAACTGCCCCCGAGATGGTCGCGCACGCCCCATGCTTGGCTTTGCCCCTCGCCGGGCTCTGTCGCGCCCTATGGCCATCCTTTGTGACACCCAGATCCGCGAACTGATCGGGATCGAGCCGTTCGAGGAGAACACGAAACGCCCCGGGCGCGTCTCCTACGGCGTGAGCTCGTACGGCTACGACATCCGGGTCGGGTCGGTCTTCAAGATCTTCACCAACGTGAACTCGGAAGTGATCGACCCGAAGGCGTTCAGCGAGAGCGCGTTCGTCACGGTCGACACGGAGGAGACCGGGAAGGACCACGTGCTGATCCCGCCGAACAGCTTCGCGCTGTGCGAGACGGTGGAGTACGTGAGCATCCCGCGGGACTGCCTGGCGATCTGCGTGGGCAAGAGCACGTACGCGCGGTGCGGGATCATCGTGAACGTGACCCCGATCGAGCCGGAGTGGCGCGGGAAGATCACGCTGGAGATTTCGAACACGACCCCCCTGCCGGCGAAGATTTACGCCAACGAGGGGATCGCGCAGCTGATCTTCCTGAAGGGCGATCGGGTGTGTGCGGTGTCGTACGCGGACAAGCGCGGGAAGTACCAGGACCAGCCCGGGCTGACGTTGCCGCGGGTCGACTAACTGAAATAAAAGCGGCGGCGGGTCGATCGGCTCCATGGCCCGCCGCCTTCTGAAATTCGCGGTCGTCGTTCGCTGGAGCACCTGGCGTCGCAGGAGCGATTTACGAGTCGGTGTCGGCGAGGGTGGAGGGTCGCGATTTACCACGGATTTTTCGGGCGGTTCGGGCGATCGCGCCGACGCGCTAGGAACATTTCCGACAGACGGTAAGTTGAACGGACCCGCTCGCTTCACCACCTGCCCGTAAACCGCTCCCGAGTCGAATCAGAGTCGCACAGGCGCCGGAACGTCGTTCCGGGGCAGGAGGTCTTGTCGTCCCATGTCTAAACGCGGATCGACAATCGATACAGTGTGCGGCGTCATCCGGGGCGGCGTTTCGGGCGAAGCCCGTGCACTGTGTCCCGGCTTGTTGGCGCTCGTGGTCGGGGTCGCGGGGTGCAACACGATGAAGACGGACTCGGTGGTCGCGACCGGGCCGCAGGCGCCGCGGACGGACGTGCCGACGGCGCCGCGGGCGGGGACGCAGGCCCCGCCGGAGGGCGTGCGGCTCAAGTCGTCGATCTCCCCGATCAATTATCTCGTCGGCCCGGGTGGCGCGCTGACGGTCTACGACGCCACGGACATGAAGACGGTCGTGACGACGACGGCGCCGACGCAGGCGATCGTGACGATCGATGATGATAAGGGGGTCAGCGTCGCGAATGTCGTCGTGAAGCCGGGGCCGCTGCCGCGCGGGCACCGGTATGAATTGTATCTAAAGAAATAGACCTGAGCGGCCCCGTGGAACCCACGGAACTTGTTCCGTGGGCTTTTCGGGGTCCCCAGAAACGTCGCTCGTCACATTGCAAACCGCTCTCTGCCTCTCCCCGCATTCCGCAGTACCCGTCAAGGAAGGATGGTTCGTCGCCCATGAAGATTACCCGTCGGTTCACCAAGGCCGGTCAGGACCCGTTCGCGTCGGTCGAGTACGAGAAGCGGACGAGCCGCATCTCCAACCCGGACGGGTCGGTCGTGTTCGAGATGACGGACGCGGAGATCCCGCGCCAGTGGAGCCAGCTGGCGACCGACATCATGGTGAGCAAGTACTTCCGCAAGGCGGGGGTGCCGCAGACGGACGCGGCCGGTCAGCCGGTGCGCGACGGGCAGGGGAACGTGGTCACGGGGCCGGAGAAGTCGGCCAAGCAGGTCATCCACCGGCTGGCGGGGTGCTGGCGGTACTGGGGCGAGAAGTACGGGTACTTCGACACGGCGGAGGACGCGACGGCGTTTTACGACGAGCTGTCGTACATGATGCTGCACCAGATGTGCGCGCCGAACTCGCCGCAGTGGTTTAACACGGGGCTGAACTTCGCGTACGGGATCACGGGCCCGTCGCAGGGCCACCTGTACTGCGACCCGCGGTCGGGCGAGCTGCTCAAGGCGAAGGACGCGTACTCGCACCCGCAGCCGCACGCGTGCTTCATCCAGTCGGTGAAGGACGACCTGGTCGGGGACGGCGGGATCATGGACCTGTGGGTGCGCGAGGCCCGCCTGTTCAAGTACGGCAGCGGCACCGGGTCGAACTTCTCGCACCTGCGCGGGGAGAACGAGAAGCTGAGCGGCGGCGGGAAGAGCTCGGGGCTGATGTCGTTCCTGAAGATCGGCGACCGGGCGGCCGGGGCGATCAAGAGCGGCGGGACGACCCGGCGCGCGGCGAAGATGTGCTGCCTCGACCTCGACCACCCCGACGTCGAGCAGTTCATCAACTGGAAGGTGCGCGAGGAGCTCAAGGTCGCCGCACTCGCCGAGGGCATCAAGCACCTCTCCAAGGAACAACAAGAGCAGGCCAAAAAGATGGGCCTCAAGCTCGACTACGACTTCAATGGAGAGGCGTACTACACCGTCAGCGGCCAGAACTCCAACAACTCGATTCGCATCCCGAACAAGTTCTTCAA
>DASPKW010000257.1:0-9541 GCA_035627895.1 Tepidisphaeraceae bacterium
GGGACGGGCCGGCCGGCGTCGGCGTCCCAGAGGCGGGTCTCGTACGTGCCGGCGGTGGCGACGCGCCGCCCGTCGGGGGAGAACGCGATCGACCAGATCTCGCCCCGATGGCCGAGGGAGGTGCGCAGGCGGGCGCCGGACCGAACGTCCCAGGTGATCAGGGCGCGGTCGCGCGACCCGGAGAGGAGGGTGAGACCGTCGGGGGCGAACGCGACGATGCCGACGGGGGCGGAGTGGCCGGCCAGCGTGCGGAGGAGTCGGCCGGTGCGCGGGTCCCAGAGGCGGACCGTCGCGTCGTCCCCGCCGGTCGCGGCGAGGCGGCCGTCGGGGGAAAGGGCGACGCCGCGGACGGCGGACTCGTGACCGGCGAACTGGACGAGCGGCGGCCTGGCGTGGGCGAGGGCCTGGAGCAGGGCCCAGTCGGCGTAGCGGGTGGGGGCGCCGAGGCGGCGGTAGGTCTGGTGGGCGTCGCGGTATCGGGCGGTCGCGTCGCGCCAGCGGCCGGCCAACGCCATGGCGTCGCCGTTGGAGAGCAGCGCGTCGGCGAGGCGGGCCTCGCCGATGTGGCGCTGGCGGTCGGCCTCGGCGGCGAGTCGGACGGCGACCCGCTCCTGAAGCTCGAGCTCGTGCTTGGCGGCGAGCACCTGGGCCCGCTCGCGGCGCAGGCCGACGTGGGCGTACGTCGCGAGCGCGAGCAGCGAGAGAAGGACCACGGCGAACAGCGCGACCGGCAGCCGGTGGCGGCGCAACTGGCGGGCGAGGACTTGCGAGACGGTCGGCGGGCGGGCGACGAGCGGGTCGCCGGCGAGGTATGCGGCGATGTCGCGGCCGAGGTCGCCGGCCGAGTGGTAGCGGCCCGCCGGGTCCGCGGCCAGCGCCTTCATCAGCAGGGCGTCGAGGGACGGGTCGATGTCGGGGACGAGCTTGCGGGGCGGCCGGACGGCACCGGCGGCGATCCGCCGGAGCACGGCCAGGCGCGGGCCGGTCAGGTCGTGCGCGGGCTGGCCGGTCAGGAGCAGGTACGCCGTGGCGCCCAGGGCGTAGACGTCGGTGCGGGTGTCGAGGCGGTCGGTGTGGCCCGCCGCCTGCTCGGGCGCCATAAACCGCGAACATGTTCCGCGGCACGGCCGCGCTCGGGCTGTTCGCCGCGGGGATCACGTTGCCGCCCTTCAGGGCGTCGACCCCGACCGCGTAATCCTGGCCGCGCAGGAGCCGGAACGTATCGGGGTCGTGCCGTCCTTCCGCGTGACCCGTAACTCCGCGAGGCGACGGGCCTGTCCCTCCAGCGGGCGTACGGGGTCGACGGGGACCAGGCGGCACGGGTGGCGCTGGACGACCCGGACGGGGGGGACGTGCAGTACACCGCAGACTTCAACCTGACGTACGACCTGCAGCGGCTGTTCAGTCCGCCCGACGCCCCGTCTTCGGCGGGCCCGACCTTCGAGTTGTCGTTCGAGGGTCACCTGGCGGCGAACGACAATAAAGACAAGAAGTCTCAGGACGCGCTGCGCCTACGCCTCGGCACCCAAGTCACCCGGAACTGGCCGGCCGGAAACTGGCTGACCTCCGTATACTTCTCGGTCAACGCGAAATACGAGGCCGACTCGGACCTCGACACCGAGGCGCTCGTGCTCGAGGCGATCGTCTCGCCGAGGATCGACGCGTGGGGGATCGGGGCGGCCCACACGTTCGAGGAGATCTGGCAGGGGCTCCGCCGGCAGCCGGTCGCCCGCCGGACGGCGCTGGCCGAGCTCGGGCCGCCCGTCGAGTTCCAGTGGCGACCGTTCTTCGGCCTGGACGTGGGCAAGACGCTCGACCGCCCCGCCCCGGAGGCCGGCGACCCGCCGCCGCCGAACGACGAGATCCTCCGCCTGTTCGTCCGGGTTCGCGCGGTGCTGCACCTGAACGGCCTCGCGTCCGACCTGTCGCTGAACGCGGTCCAGGTGTACGCGGAGGAGACGTTCTACTACCTGCCGCTCGGGGACGAGCCCGACCACACGCGGAACTTCTTCACGACCGGGGTCGAGTTCTACTTCACGCCCGACGTCGCGCTGACGCTGAGCTACAAGATCGGGGAGGACGCGCCGACGTTCGGGCGCGCCGAGTCGTTCTCGGTCGGCCTCGGACTCAAGTTTTGACGACGACGCGCGCAGAGGGTTGGCAAGCGACGGGCGCGACGCGCGCGACCCGCGCCCTGCTCCTCCAGTCGCCGCCCCCGGGTACGTCGTCAGCGTACTCCGTTTCTCCGACTCGGTGCTAGGGGCCATTGCCGGGCAACGTCGAGCTGCACGCGATCGACCCGAACGCCGTCACCGGACGGCACGCCGCGCAAGCGCGTGGCGCGGGTACTGGCGTCCGAGCACCCCGACCCGGACCACGCGCGTGCGTGCGTGCTGGCCCAACTCGTCGCCGTCGACCTTGAGGGGTGAAGGTCGGTATCGTCAACGACGGTGCCGCCCGCGGGCGACGAGGCGTGCAAGGGTTGCTCGACCGGGGCCTGGTGGCAGCCCCCGGACAAAGATGCACGCCACCAAGCGATGGGGCGTCGGCGCTAACGTGTAATCCTCACACGTCTTCAGCACAAATCGCGCGCCGCATATGAGATTTGCCTCACCGGCAAAATATCGAAGGCCAGCGGCGCAAGATCTCAACTCAAACGCGAACTCCGGCGCTAGGTAAGGAGTAACCGCTGTGCACGCGTTCATTATCGCGCCGGGTACGAGCCCCGTCAGCGGTGCGTTCGAGTTTGCGGCGCGTCAGGCGTGGTAGATTCCAAGAGGCGTCGCGATTCGTTGCGCGGCTCTGATTGGTTAGGCGGAATTGGAGTGAGGAGAATGAAATTGCAGCACGAAATCCGTACAGGCGGCGTGGACGGGATCTCTCAGCGGTCGTGCGGTCGACGACGTCTCGTGGCGGCCGTCGCGGCCGCGGTCGCCGGCCTGGTCACGTTGCCCGGCGCTTCCGCCGCTCGCGCGGCGACGATCATCAAGGGGGATTCGGCCACCCTCGCGAACGCCGCCGACTGGGTCGGCGGGACTGCGCCCGGGCCGTTCGACGTCGCGGCGTTCGACGCCACATTGTCGGCCGCCAACGCCGCCAATCTCACGCTCGGCGGGTTCGACCTCAGTTGGCGCGGGATGACCGTCGGGGGCGTCAACGGGCCGGTCGCGATCGGCGGCGCCAACACGCTCACGCTCGGCGCGGCCGGGATCGACATGAGCGGCGCGGCCAACGACTTGACGATCAGTTCCAACCTGACCCTCGGCCCGGGCCACCACGTGTGGAACGTCGCCGGCGGGCGGACGCTCACGCTCAATACCGGTACGTTCACGCGGGCGGCGGGCGGCGCCACGCTCAACCTCTCGGGCACGGGCACGGTCGCGGCGAACATGGCGGGGCTGGCTAACGACGCGAGCGCGGGCGGCGGCCTGATCCGCTGGGCGACGGTCGGCACCGGCGCCGACACGCGGTTCGCGACGCTCAGTGGCGGGAACCTCGTCGGGTACACCGCCGGCACCGCGTCGGCGAACTTCGGGTACACGAGCAGCGCGACGGCGAACTACGAAGTGTCCGGCGCCGCCGGATCGTTCGGCGTCAGCCGTAGCGTGAACACGGTCCGGTACACCGGGGCTGCCGGCACGCTCGCCGGCACGGGCAACGCGACGTACACGTTCAATGGCCTGATGAACGCCGGGACCGGCACGCTGACGATCCAGACGACCGCCGGCAGCGGGAACCTCATCAACGTGGCGATCGGCAGCTCGAACGAGCTCCTCCTCGTGGCCGCCAACGCGGGCATCACGATCAACAGCATCATCTCCGGCGCCGCCGGGGCGCGGGTAACGGTCGCCGGGCCGAACGCGGTCCTGCTGAGCGGGGCGAACACGTACACCGGCGGCACGACTGTCAACTCGGGCGACCTGCAGGTGAGCAACAACGCCGCGCTCGGGACCGGCGCGCTGACGATCAATGGCGGCGCGCTGACGGCCCGCCTCCAGAGCCGGAGCCTGTCCAACGCGATCGTCGTCAACAACGACTTCACGCTGAACACGACGACCGGCGGCGGCAACAACCTGGCGCTGACCGGCACGGTGAACCTCGGCGGCGCGGTCCGCCGGATCAGCGTCGACAACACGGGCGGCGCGAACCTCGCGGGCGTCGTGTCGAACGGCGGGATCGTCAAGGCCGGCACGGGCAACTTGACCCTGTCGGGCGTCAACACCTACACCGGCCCGACGACGATCGAGGCCGGCACGCTGACGGTCGGCGGGGCCGGGTCGCTCAACTCCGGCAACTACGCCGGCCCGCTCACCAACAACGCCGCGTTCGTGTACGCCGGCACCGCGAACCAGACCCTCTCCGCGGGGATCACGGGCTCCGGCACTTTGACGAAGAACACGGGCGCGACGTCCGTCCTCACGCTGTCCGGGGCGAACACCTACACCGGCGCGACCGCGGTCAACGCCGGCACGCTCCGCCTCGCGCCCGGCGCGACGATCGCCAACAGCGCGGTGACGATCGGCGGCGCCAACGGCAGCACGCTCGCGACCGGATTCACGGCCGGCGGTCAGTCCGCCTCCCTCGGCGCACTGCTCACGCAGAACGCCGGCGGCGGCATCGACCTCCGCGACGGGTTCATCGGCTCGCTCGCGCTCGCCGGCGGGCTGACCCTGAACGGCGGGACGCTCGGGTTCGACGTCGGCGCGGCCGCGCGCGACGTGCTCAGCCTGACCGGCGGCTCGTATACGGCGGGCGGGACGAACGGGGTGAGCATCGCCAACCTGGGCGCGACGGCCGGGTCGTACGACCTGATCACCGGCGCCCTCGGGATCGACCTCGCCAACTTCAGTTTGTCGACCTCCCTCGTCAACGGCCTGACCGCGAGCCTGACCGTGGCCGACACGAACGCCGACTCCGTCAACGACGTCCTGCGGCTGACGCTGGCCGCGGCCAGCGGGGCCCCGACGGCGTACTGGAACGTGAACGGCGCGGCGACCCTGTCGGCGGCCGGATTCTCCCTCAACGCCGACGGGACCGGCCCCGTGAACGCGGTCGACGCCAATTCGGCCCTGACGTTCGCCGCCAACCCGGTCCGGGCGACCGGCGTCGCGAAAGTCGCGACCCTGACGGCCGACCAGGACGTCAAGACGATCGCCGTCAACGACACGGCCCCCGTCACGATCGACGGCGCGTTCAACCTGCGGGTCGTCAACCCCGCCGGGATCACCGTCGACGCCGGCGCGGGCGGGCTGACGATCAACACGGCCACGGTGCAGCTCGGCGCGAGCCAGACGTGGACGAACAACTCGGCCGGCGCGCTGACCGTGTCCGCCGGCGTCAACGGCATCGGCTCCGGCCTCACTTTGGCGGGCAGCGGCCGGATCGTCCTGAGCGGGCCCAACACGTACACGGGCGGGACGACCCTGGGCGCGGGCACCCTCGTGCTCGACAACGCGACCGCGCTCGGCACCGGACAGCTCACGCTCACCGGCGGGACGCTCGACAGCACGAACGCCACGGCGATGACCGCGAACAACGCCCAGGCGTGGAACGGCGACGTCGGGTTCACCGGCACGACCAGCCTGGACATGGGCACCGGCGCCGTCACCCTCGGAGGGACCGGCGACCGCACCGTGACGGTCGCCGCGAACACGCTGACCGTCGGCGAGATCAAAGCGGCCGGAACCCAGGGCCTGACCAAGCAAGGGGCCGGCACGCTCGTCGTCACCAGCAGCGGCGCGGCCGCCGCGTCCAGCGTGATCGGCGGGACGCTCAACGTCGCGGCCGGCACCCTGCAGATCAACCGCACCGGCGACGCCGGGGCCGGCGACTTCACCGCGACCGGCCTGACCGGGAGCGGCACCATCACCAACGGCGGGTCGATCGAGCGCTGGCTGTTCGTCAACACGACGGCCAACCACACGTTCGCCGGGACGCTCGCCGACGGCGGCACGGGCAAGCTCGGCCTCAACAAGCAGGGCACGGGCACGCTCACGCTCACCGGGTCGAGCACGTACACCGGCGCCACGAACGTGAGCGCCGGCATCCTCAACCTGCAGCACAGCAACGCGCTGGGCGGGAGCCCCGTCAGCATCCGGGCGCTAACGGCCGGCGTGCAGTTGCAGGGCGGGATCAGCCTGCCGAGCACCGTCACGTTCCTCACGAGCAACGACGGCACCGGCGCGGTCCCGTACGCGATCGCCAACGTCAGCGGCGACAACACGATCAACGGCACGATCACGATGACCGACGGGGCCGGCTTCACGGTCGTCCGGTCGGACAGCGGCTCGCTGACGCTGGCGGGCAACGTCACGAACACCTTCGCCAACGGCCGGGCCATTATCCTCGGCGGGGCCTCGACGGCGGCCAACACCGTGAGCGGCGTGATCAGCAACGGCACGGGCGTCACCAGCGTCACCAAGCGCGACGCCGGTACGTGGGCGCTCTCGGGCGCCAACACCTACACCGGCCTGACGACCGTGAGCGCCGGCACCCTCGTCGCCGCGAGCGACTCGGCGATGGGCAGCAGCACCGCCGGCGGGTTGTCGATGAACCCCGCGACCGCCACCACCGCCACGGCCCGCTTCACCTCGGCGAGCCCCGTGATCGCGTCGCTAGCCAGCAGCGGGGCCGGCACGTCCGAGGTCGTCCTCGGCAACGCGACCGCCGGGGCCGCCACCATCCTGAGCGTCGGCGGGGCCAGCACCAGCACGACGTTCGCCGGCACGATCGGCGACCTGTCCGCCACCACCGCTGCGGCGACCGGCGGACTGACCAAGGCCGGCACCGGCACGCTCACGCTGACCGGCGTCAGCACCTACACCGGGCCGACCGCCGTCAACGACGGAACGCTCCTCGTGTCCGGGTCCGGGTCGATCAACTCGACCAGCGCGATCGCGGTCAACGGCCCTACGGCCGAGTACGTGCACACGAGCGCCGTCGCCTCCACCCGAAACGTCGCTCTCAACGGCGGCACGCTCGACGGCACGGGCACGGTCGGCGCCGTCACCGTCTCCGACGACGCCGCCAACGTCCTGACCCACGGGAACGGCGGCACCGGCCCCCTAACCCTGTCGTCGCTCACGTTCACCGGCGACGCGACCGTCAACCTCAGGGCCGGGACCACCGCCCCCGTGTTGGTCACCGGAGCATTGAAGAACACGCCCGCCAACGGGCAGGTCACGATCAACCCCTCCAACACGACCTGGACGTCCGGCCTCAACCGGCTGATCGGCTACGGGGCCGGCTCGAGCTTCTCCCTGGGCGGGTTCACGCTCGCCCCGACGATCGGGCTCGTCGGCCGCCAGTCGTCCGGCGGCCTGGTCGACACCGGCTCGGCGATCGCCTTCCAGGTGAACTCGGCCGTCCCCGTGTGGACCGGCGCCAACGGCGGCGTCTGGACGACCGGCACGACGAACGTCGTGGGGCCCACGCCGAGCTGGGCACTGCTCGCCGAGCACACGCCCACCGACTTCTGGCCCGACGACGAGGTCCAGTTCAACGACACGGTGAACGTCAACGGCGTGACCGCCGCCCCGACCACCACCACCGCGACGATCGCCGGCGGGAGCGTCAGCCCGCTGAGCGTCACGTTCAACAACTCGGCGCTGAACTTCACCGTCGCCTCGTCCGACGGGTCCGGCATCGCCGCAGGCACGGTGGTCAAAAACGGCTCCGGCGCCGTCACGATCACGACCGCCAACTCGTACGCCGGCGGCACGACCCTCAACGCCGGGACGCTCAACGCCAACAACGCCTCGGCCCTCGGTACGGGTACCGTGACGGTCAACGGCGGCACGCTCGACAACACGACCGGCGCGGCAGTGGTGCTCTCGACCAACAACGCCCAAGCGTGGAACGGCGACTTCACCTTCGCCGGCCTCGCCGACGGCACCCACGATCTCAACATGGGCAACGGCCTCGTGACGATCGGCGGCACCGGCACGCGGACCGTCACGGTCAACGCCGGCACCCTGACGGTCGGCCGGATCACCAGCACCGCCCAGGACTTCACCAAGGCCGGGGCGGGCACCCTCGCGATCACGACCACCACGCCGAGCACGATCGGCGGCAAGCTGACCGTCTCCGGTGGCACGCTCCAGATCAACACCGGTGCCGACACCGCCTCCGCCCACGATTTCACCGCGACCGGCCTCGCCGGCGCCGGCACGATCGTCAACGGCGGCGGCGCCGAGCGCTGGCTGATCATCACCAACGCCGGGACCGACACCTTCAACGGCACCTTGGCCAACGGCGAGGCCGGCGCGCTGGGCCTCAGCAAGCAAGGCGCGGGCACCCTGACGCTCACGGGCGCCAACACCCACACCGGCCTGACGTCGGCCGGCGGCGGGACGCTCGCCGTCACCGGGACGCTCGGCAACACGCCGATCGCCGTCAACGGCGGCACGCTCAGCCTCCAGGCGGCCGGGGCGGTCAGCCAGAACACGGTCACCGTCAGCGGCGCCGGGCAACTCGTCCAGACCGTCGACAACGCGATCGGCGGGACCGCCTCGCTCGTCGTGCAGAACTCGTCGGTCACGCTCGCCCGGCCGAACAACTATTCCGGCCAGACGACGATCAATGCCGGCACCGGCACGACCCTGACCGTCACCCACGCTCAAGGCGCGGGCACCGGCAGATTCAACCTCGCGACCGGCGTCACCAACGCCGTCCTCAACCTCCACATCGACGGCGGCGGGACGATCGCCATGCCGAACTTCCTCGGCGGCAACACCGGCGTCTCGTCGACGATCGACGTGAACAACAACGGGTCCGGTACCAACGGCACGATCGTGTTGAACGGGACGGCCGTCGCCAACCAGGGCTACGGCAACGGCACCCTGAACGTCACCGGCGGCAACGGCTACAACTTGTCGATTTCAAACCTGATCAACAACGCCGGCAGCCCCGGGACGACGACGTTCAACCCGACGACCGCGAACCTCACCATTGGCAGCTATACGAGCTCGACGGCCTTCGACAAGGTCGTTCAACTCGGCGGCACCAGCTCGGGCAACGCGATCACCGGCGTGATCTCCAACGGCCAGGCCGCCACGCTCTCGCTCACCAAGTCGAACACGAGCACGTGGGTGCTCGGGGGCGCGAACACCTATAACGGTGCGACGACCGTCACCGGCGGCACGCTCCGCGTCAACGGCTCGGTCGCCGCGTCCAGCGGCGTCGCCGTCGCCACCGGCGGGCGGTTCGTCGCCGGCAGCACCCAGACCATCAAGAGCCTGAACCTGTCCGCCGGGTCCGGCCAGGCCGAGGTCGCCAACGTGCCCGCGAGCCTGCTCGTCCTGACCGTCGGCGACGGGTCGACGACGGCGACGGCCCTGCAGCTCGGGGCGGCCTCGAAGCTCGACCTCCGCCGCAACGCCATGGTCGTCGACTACGCCGGCGGCCAGACCCAGCCGGACGCCGACGCCCGGGCCGCGGCCGTCGCGGCCGTCCGGGCCGCGATCGTCGCCGGCCTCGGCGGCGACGACTGGGCCGGGGCCACGGGCATCACCTCGTCGGACGCGGCCGCCAGCGTCCTGCC
>DASPKW010000258.1:0-3395 GCA_035627895.1 Tepidisphaeraceae bacterium
GGGGGCGCGAGCGCCGTCGGACGCGCCTTGCAAGCGGGGCGGCTATAAGAGGGCAGGGAGGTCGGCTGCGCGAGCGGTGGGCGGTGCCCACCCTACTGGGCGGAGCCCACGTTACGACTTCTTCGGGTCCTTCGGCGTGGCTGCGCCGGCGAGGTCTTTGGCGGTCTTGTCGTGTTCCGCTTGGGCGGTGTTGACGGCCGTTTGGAGGGCTGGGATGGCCTTGGTGAGGGTGTCGATTTGCCCCTTGATCGCGGCCTGGTCGGCGGGCTTGGCGGTCTTGAGCTGCTCCTGGAGTTGGGTGAGCTCGGACTGCTTGGCCGTCAGGTTCGTCCTCGCCTGATTCAATGCCGACCTGGCGACGGCGAGTTTGAGACGGGGGATCTCGGCCTTGGCGGAGGCGAGGGCGTCGCGGGCGGACTTGGCCTCGGCCTGGGCGGCGGCGAGGCGGTCGGCGGCGTCCTTGGCGGCCTTCTGTTTGTCGGGGAGGGTCTTGGTCGCGACTTCCGACGCGAGCTTAGCCTTGGCGTAGGCGGTTTTGGCTTCGATGATCTCGGGGTGCGTCTCGGGCGTGAGGCGGGCGGTGGCCTTGGCGGCAGCGAGCGCTTCCTGCGTGGCCTTGGACTCTTCGGCGAGCTTGGGGGTCTTGGCCTGCTCGGCGGCGATGGCGGCCGACTTGGCGTCGAGTTGCTTCTTGATCTCGGCGTGGGCGGCGGTCGCGGTGGCGTGCGTCTTGGTGGCCTCGTCGAGCTTGGCTTTCAGCGCGGCGTCGGCGGGCTTGGTGGCCGAGGCCTGCTTGGCCTGGGCGAGCGCGGTCGCGGCCTTGTCCAACTCGGCCTGCTTCGGGGTCAGCTTGGTGCGGAGGGCCTGCACCTCTGCGGTCAGGGCGGTGAGCGTCTGCGTGTTCTTCTGGCGGGCCTCGGCGTTGGCGGTGACCTTGGCCTGAAGCTGGGTGACCTGCTCCTTGGCGGCGGTCATCTTCGCGGTCGCGTCGGCGATCGTCTTGTCGCGCTTGGCCTTGGCGTCGGCGATGAGCTTTTCGGCGGGATTGTCGGTGGCGGCCTTCAGGGCGGCGGCGGCGTCGTCGGCGGCCTTCTGGGCGTCGGCGACGTCGGCGTCGGCCTTGGGGATGGCGGCGGCGAGCTCGGCGAGGCGCTGGTCGGTCGAGGCGAGGCGCTGGGCGGGGGACGGGGGGTTGGCGGTCAGGTCGCCGGCCTTCTTGTTGTCGGCGGTGCTGTAGACGCGGATCTGGCCGTTGAAGTCGGCGGCGACGACGCGCTGGCCGTCGTGGGTGAAGGTGGACTTGAGGACGATGTCGTTGAACTTGTCGACGGTCTTGAGGGCCGAGCCGTCGGGGCCCCAGAGCTTGACGGCGCCGTCGCGGCCGGTGGAGACGAGGCGGCCGTCGTGGGTGAAGGAGAGCGAGAGGACGCCGCCGGCGTGGGCGTTGGCGACGGTCTTGACGGCCTTGCCGTCCTCCATGGACCAGAGCTTGATGGTGCCGTCGGTGGAGCCGGAGGCGAGGACGGCGGAGTCGCCGCGGAAGGCGACGTCGGTGACGCCGTCCTTGTGGCCGGCGCAGTTGTAGACCTCGCGGGCCGTGTTGGCTTCCCAGACCCACATGCCGCCGGCGCGGTCGGCGGTGGCGAGGTACTTGTTGTCGGGGGAAAAGGCGACGGCCTGCACCCAGTCGGTGTGCTTCTTGATGGTGTGCTCGGCGGCGCCGTCGGCGATCAGGTAGATCTTGGCGGTCTTGAGGGGGGTGCCGAGGGCGACGCGGGCCTGGTCGGGGGAGACGTCGGCGGCGAGGACGGCGTCGAACTCGTCGCCGACCTCCGTCACGCGGTTGCCGGTGGCGACGTCGAACAGGACGACCTTGCCGCTCTTGGCCTCGACGCCGCCGCCGGCCATGAGGAGCGAACCGTTGCGGCTGAACTTGAGGGCGTGGGGGACGCCCTCGGGGTAGGGGAGGACGCCGAGGAGCTCGAGGGTGTCGGCGTGGAAGAGGACGATCTGCTTGTGGCCGCCGACGGCGATGAGCGGGGCCCACGGGCTGGCGGCGAGCGAGGACGCGGTCACGGGGCGCTTGGCGACGGCGACGGGGTCGAGGGGAAGTTCCTTGGGAAACGCGATCGGCCCGGTGGGCTTACCGGCGGACGCATTGACGACGGCGAGGTTCGTCTTGGGCTTGTTGATGACGACCTTGGAGCCGGACGTCTCGGGGCCGCCGGCGGCGATCCAGTTGCGGATGACGGCGAGGTCCTTTTCGGGGAGCTTGTCGCCCTTAGGGGGCATGTTGGGCTCGACGGCCCAGGTCATGACCTTGTAGACCAGCGAGGCGTCGGGATCGCCGCCGACGAAGGCGGGCCCGGAGCCGCCGGCCATCACGCCGGCGTAGGAGGAGAGGTCGAGGTTGCCCTTTTTCTTGTCGGGGTTGTGGCAGTTGAGGCAGGCGGCCTTGAAGATGGGGAGGACGTGGTCGACGTAGGTGACCTTGGGGGTCGTCGAAGCGGCCGCGGGCGCGTCGGCGGCGCGGGCGGAAAGGGGGGCGGCGGCGAGGATGGCGGCGGCAAGGAGGGCGTGTCGCTTCATGGCGTAATTCATACGCCCGAAGCGGGGGGATGTGGACGGTCAGATGATTTCGACCGCAATTCCAGTGAATTGCGTGAGTTGGAGGTCGCCGGTGAGGAAGGCGGTGGCGCCGGCGATCATCGCGGATGCGAGGTGGATCGCGTCGGGCGTCCGGAATCGATATCGCGAACGAATCGACGTCGCTTCCTCGGTCACCGGATCGTCGATCGTGGCGAGCGTGAGTTCCGGAGAGCTGAAGAACGTATCGAATAGCCCCAGAACGATTGCATCGCTCCGGCTCATCGGATGGCACCGGCATTCGATTCGGCTTAGGCGAGAGGTGACCAGAGCGGCCTCGCCCTGAAGTCGTTGGCGGATCGGTTCACGGGTGGCGGGCACTCCCTCGACAAACCGAATGATGATGTTCGAGTCGAGGTAGATCACCGGCGGTCCCACTCGTCGCGGTCCGCGTTGAGTTGCCGCTCGATGTCCTCACGCGTCCGCTGGACGGGGGCCTTCCCGAACGCGTCCCAGATCGACGGCTTGACCGTCTGCGCGGACTCCTGTGTAGACGGCGCTTGGTTTACCATTGCGTCCGGCACGACGATCATCACTTCGCCCGGCTGGGCGTGCCGCAACTCGGGCGGGAGTTGGATCTTCGATCCGTCGAAATGGGCCTTGATCGCGACCATCGGGTTCGCCTCCTTCGTGGATCATAGCATGCGATCGATTCGCGGGCGATTTGTTCGTCGCGCGCTCCCCTACGTGGTGCGGCCAAACGCGATTGCGGAACGTGGGACAGAGCAGACAAGAATGTCTGCCCCACT
>DASPKW010000259.1:0-6088 GCA_035627895.1 Tepidisphaeraceae bacterium
AGCTCGGCCTGGTGCCCGGTCGCGACGAGCGGCTGGTCGTCCGCCGTGTGACCGATCCAGCGTCGTGCGCCCGCGCGGAGTTCGCGCAGGGGCACGCCCTGTGCCGGCGCCGTACAATCCGCCAACGTGCGTCGGTTCTCTTGCGTCTGGGCGACGAGGTCGCGCGGCCCGGGCCAGACCAGCAGCTCGCCGTCGTCGGTCGGGGCCTTCCAATCAGCGTAGCGCGTGGATGACGGGGTCGTGGTCGCGTTCATCAATCGTGCGTCCGCGCGCCTAGCTCCGTGGTCACCAAAGGTGACCATGTTGCACTCCGTTACTCCCCGCAGAAGCAATTGCAGATCGCGGGTTGGTCGCTCGAAGCCGTCTCGGGGGCGGGTGCGGCGCCGTGACACATGCGCCGTAGTTCCGCATTCAGGACGTCCGTGTAGTGCTGCAGGCGCACCGCCGCGTCGTCGAGGATCCCGCCGAAGTGCCGCGTGGGGTCGTTGTAGATCAGGCGGACCGGGATCTCGGTCACGCGCAGGCCGTGCTCGTAAATCTGCGGCCAAAACTGCAACGGGAACGCGTAGCCCGTCTCGGTGAGCGCCAGCTTCCGCATCGCGCTCACGCGGTGGGCCTTGAACCCGCAGAACGAGTCGGTGAGGTTCCAGCAGAACAATTCGTTCAGCGTGGCGGTGATGGTCGCGTTGATCGACCGCCGGTCGCCGGGCGGCAGATCGTCCTCCTGTCGGGGGGCGAGGTACCGGGAGCCACTGATCACGTCCCACTGGTCGGTCCGGATCTCGCGCACGAAATCGGGGATCCTCTCGGGTTCGTGCTGCTCGTCGCAGTCCATCGTCAGCACCCAGTCGAACCCGTGGCGGTCGGCGTACTTGAACGCGTCGATCAGGCTCTGCCCGTACCCCCGGTTGATCGGGTGGCGGAGCAGGCGGATCTCGCCGGCGGCGGACATCTCGGCCAGCACGTCCCCCGTGCCGTCGGTGCTGCCGTCGTCGATGACCAGGACGTCGGCGTGGAAGGATTTGACCTTCGCCAGGACGTGCCGGACGTACTTCCGCTCGTTGTAGACGGGGATGGCGATCAACAGCCGCACGCACACACTCCTTTGCGACGGGCCGCGCGCGGCCGTGGCCCCCGGCGGGGAATCTCACGCGTTGCGGCCGGGTTACCGATGTTGATCGTAGACCTCGCTGCGCGGGGGGTCAACCGAGGTTAGCGGGCTGCCGCGGGTCGGGCGGTTGACCGTCGCGCACGGCGGCCCGTATATTCGCGACAGCCGCACCAGCACGTCCCGTACCGCGCGCCGCCCGCCCCCCCAGGAACCAGCCCAATGACCAGCCGCGAGTCCACCGCCGCCCCTGCGACCGCCGTCCGCTTCCTCGCCCGCGCGGCCGCGCTGGCGGTCGCCTCGGTCGCGGCCTACGTCGTCGTCGGGTGCGCTCGGGGGACCGATAACCCGGCCAACCAGACGGCCATCCAGTCGTACGTCCAGGGCGTCCGCGCCTACAACGACGGCGACCCCGACAAGGCCATGGCCAGCTTCCAGGCCGCGCTCGCCAAGCAGAGCGACCTGGTCATGGCCCGCTCGATGCTCGGCGACCTGCTCCGCGCCCGGTCCGATTACGAGGCCGCCCGCGAGCAGTACGCGGCCCTCGTCCAGCTCGACCCGTACTACTTCTTCCACCACTACCGCTTGGGCCTCTCGTACCAGTTCCTCGAGCAGCTCAACGAGGCGGCCCGCAGCTACGCCCGGGCGATCGACCTCAAGCCGACCGACGCCCCGTCGAACACCAGCCTCGGAACCGTCTATTTCGCCCTGGCCGCCCGCGACCCGGACCCGAACTCGGCCGAGGCGCTGGCCCTCCGCACCAAGGCGGCGACGTACGCCCAGCGGGCGACCGAGCTCGACCCCCGGTCTCCCGCCGCCTTCCTCAACCTCGGATTGATCCTCGACGCGAACGGCGACTACGCCAAGGCCGAGTCGGCCTACCGCAAGTCACTCGACCTGGATTCGAGCCAGACGCTGGTGCAGTTGTACCTCGCCGAGAACCTGATCCAGCAGAAGAAGTTCGGCGAGGCCCGGAGCGTCCTGTCCGAGCTCGTGCGCGTGAACGACACGCCGCTGCACCGCAAGCGCATGGGCGACGCGTTCGCCGGCGAGAAGGATTTCGCGGGCGCGATCAGCCAGTACCAGACGGCCCTCAAGCTCGACCCGCAGTACTACCCCGCCCTGAACGAGATCGGCGCGGCGCACATCGCCGACTACGAAAAGGGCCTGACGCTCGACGACACCAAGCGCAAGGCCGCCCTCGACTCGTGGCAGCAGAGCCTGTCGATCAAGCGCGAGCAGCCGCGGATCGTCGCGCTGGTGCAGAAGTACGCCAAGGCGCCGATGTTCCAACCGTGACCCGGCCGGGATATCCTCCGCCCCGCCTATGCCCCGCCCCCCGTTCGACATCCTGTTCGAGTCCCCCGACCTGATCGCGATCAACAAGCCCGCCGGCCTCGCGACCATCCCCGGCCGTGTGGAGACCACCAGCGCGCTCGAAGAGGTGGCCGCAGCACTGGGTCTGCCCGCGACCGGCGCGGCCGATCCGCGCCTGCGCGTCGTCCACCGCCTCGACAAGGACACGTCGGGCGTGCTCCTGTTCGCCAAGCACACCGCCGCCCAGCGCCACCTGTCGCACCAGTTCCAGAACAACCGCGTCGAGAAGGAATACCTCGCCTTGGTCCACGGCCGGCCGACCGAGGACGAGGGCACGGTCGATGCGTCGCTCGCCCCGCACCCGACGCGCCCGCGCGAGATGGCCGTCACCAGGCGAGGCCGCCCCGCGGTCACTCACTGGAAGGTCGAGCAGCGGTTCCGCACCCACGCCCTGATCCGCGCGCTCCCCAAGACCGGCAAGACGCACCAGATCCGCGTCCACCTCCGCCACGCCGGCTTCCCGCTAGCCGTCGACCCGCTCTACAACCCCGCCGCGGGCCCGCTGATGCTCAGTTCCCTCAAGCGCGGGTACGTGCCGACGCGCGGCGAAGAAGAGCGCCCGCTGATCGCCCGGCTCACCCTGCACGCGGAAAAGTTGCGCTTCGAAGACCTGGCGGGCGTCCGGGTCGAAGTGGTCGCGCCGGTGCCGAAGGACCTGCGGGCGACGGTCAATCAGTTGGGCAAGCTGGGGCGGTGACGGATATACTTGGTGAGGCCCCTCGAGGTGTACATGACGTTAGCTGTCCAGCAACCGACCGGTCGCGCCGTTGGCCGCTCGTCCGAACGTCCGATCGTTCTGACGGGCGTGTCGTGGGATTTTTACGATCGCTTCCTGCGACAGCTCGAGCGCTCCGGCCAACGTCTTTACCTCACGTTCGATCGCGGGACCCTCGAGATCATGGCACCATCCCCTTACCATGAAAAGGCGAAGAAGCTCCTGGCCGCATTCATAGAGGGCGTCCGCTGGGAGTTGGACGTGCCGATCGCGAGCTTCGGCTCGACGACCTATCGCCGTGAGGACATGGAACGCGGGCTGGAAGCGGACGAGTGCTATTACGTACAGCACGAGCCGCAGATGGGCGACCGGACGACCATCGACCTCGCGGTCGACCCGCCGCCCGACCTCGCGTTCGAGATGGACCACAGCCCGCACGAGATTGACCGCGAGAGCGTCTATGCGGCCTTAGGCGTGCCCGAGATCTGGGTGTTCGACGGGCGGGCGCTCCGCGCCTACACACGGGCCGCAGCCGGGCAGTACTCCCATATCGACCGGAGCGTGGCTTTCCCGGCGCTCAGGATCGCCGACCTCGAACGATTCCTCTGCATGGTCAACTCGAAACGCGAAGACGCCATCGTCCGCGAGTTCCGTGACTGGCTGCGCACGATTAAGCCACGTCCGGCCTGACCTCACATCCCCCCCATCAGCACCGCGATCAGCCCTTTCTGCGCGTGCAGGCGGTTTTCCGCCTCCTTGAACACCAACGACTGCGGGCCTTCGAAGACGGCCTCGCTGATCTCATACCCCCGGTAGGCCGGCAGGCAATGCAGCACGACCGCGTGCTTCGGGGCCTGCTTCATCAGGTCTTCGTTGACGATGAACCCGTGGAAGTCTTTCATCCGCTGCGCCTTCTGCGCCTCCTGGCCCATGCTGACCCACGTGTCGGTCACGATCACGTCGGCGCCGCGCACGGCCTCGGTCGGGTCGCGCTCGAGGACGAAGTCGAGCTCCGGCACGCGTTCCATGATGCGGTCGACGTCCTCGCCGGGCAATTCGTAACCGCCGGGCGACGCGAGGACGAACCGCATCGACAGCCGCCCGCACCCCTCGGCCAGTGAGCGGGCGACGTTGTTCCCGTCGCCGATGAACGCGACGGTCAGGTCCTCGAGCTCGCCGAAGTGTTCCTCGATCGTCAGGATGTCGGCCATCGCCTGGCACGGGTGGTCGTGGTCGGTCAACCCGTTGATCACTGGCACGCTCGCGAACTTGGCGAGCCGCTCGATCTTCGAGTGCTCGTACGTCCGCGCCATGATCCCGTCACACATCCCGCTGAGCACCCGGGCCACGTCCTGCACGGGCTCGCGCTTGTCAAGGCCGACCTCTTCGTCGCGCAGGAGCAGGCCGCTGCCGCCCAGGTGGGTCATGGCGACGGCGAAACTGACGCGCGTGCGCAGGCTCGGCTTCTCGAAGATCATCGCCAGCGTCTTACCGGCCAGCAGCGGGTCGTTCCGGCCGATCTCCCCGTGCTGCTTCTTGAGCCGCCGGGACACGTCCAGCACGTGCCGGAGCTCTTCGGTCGAGTGGTCGGCGATGGAGATGAAGTGCTTCATGGCGGTAGTTGCGAGTTGCGAGTTGCCAGTTGCGAGAGAAGAGGAAGGCCCCCGCGCCTTCGCTCGCAACCCGCAACTCACAACTTCCTCAGAGAACGATCTCGGTCCCGATCCCCGCTTCCGTGTAGATCTCGAGCAGGAGCGAGTGGGGGATGCGGCCGTCGATGACGTGGGCCTTGGTCACGCCGCCCTGGAGCGCGGTGATGCACGCCTCGACCTTGGGGAGCATGCCGGCCGAGATCGTGCCCGCCTTGACCATCTCCTGGATCTGCGCGAGCGTCAGGTGGGGGCAGCGGCTCTCCGGGTCCTTCGGGTCCGACCGGATGCCGTGGGTGTCGGAGACGACCACGATCTTCTCGGCCTTCATGGCGGCGGCGACGGCGCCGGCCGCGGTGTCGGCGTTCACGTTCAGGCGCCCGCCGGCGTTGTCGCGGGCGATCGTCGCGATCACGGGGATCGCGTCGGCCTTGACGAGCAGGTCGAGCAGGCGGGCGTTGACGTTCTTGACCTCGCCGACGAGCCCGAGGTCGATCCGCCGGCCGTCCTCGCCCGCGAGGAACGTCTTCTCGGCGATCAGGACGTTAGACGTCAGCGAGTGCAGGCCCATCGCCTCGCACCCCTGGCTGTTGATGAAGTTGACGATGAA
This sequence comes from Tepidisphaeraceae bacterium, assembly GCA_035627895.1. Classification (GTDB taxonomy): domain Bacteria; phylum Planctomycetota; class Phycisphaerae; order Tepidisphaerales; family Tepidisphaeraceae; genus DASPKW01. The sequence goes on from DASPKW010000259.1 coordinate 5,460, forward strand.
CCGGTTGATCTGGTTGCACAGCACGTGCTCGGCGATCGCGATCGTGCGGTCGTCGGTGTACCGGCGCCCCTGCACCCACTGGGGCACCAGCCCGGCCTTCTCCATCGCGTCGTTGATCGCCTTCCCGCCGCCGTGCACGATGACCGGCTGCATGCCGACGTAATTCATGAACACGATGTCGGTCAGGATCTCCGACAGGGCCTTCTCGTCGTCCATGATTGAGCCGCCGACCTTGACGACGACCGTCCTGTCGTGGAACCGCTGGATGTACGAGAGGGCCTCGACCAGGGCGTGCGTTTTGGGAATGGCTGCATCGATCATCGGCGTGTGGAGAAGGGTTCGGGGCGTGACGAAAAGGGGACGAGTTTAGAGCGGAGTTCGCCGCAACGCAACGCGTTTCCGACGCGCGAAGGACGATGGGCGTTCCCCCGGGACCCCGGAACGCGTCAGCAGGACGTTGACCTGCGGCTGACGAGCGCACCATACCAAACGACGCACGACCCGGTCGCCGTGCGCGACCGGGTCGTGGACGTCTTGGTCGGTGTGAAACGCGATCAGGCGTTGTCCGGCTCGGCGATCCCGCTGGCGGCGTAGTCGATGGCGATCTTGTCCTGGAGGATCTCCTGGAT
>DASPKW010000260.1:0-5105 GCA_035627895.1 Tepidisphaeraceae bacterium
GAGAAGCTGGCCGACAACTACCTGGCCATGGTGAAGCTCGCGTTCGTCACCAAGTGCATGATGCTGTTAAACGGGTAGTCGTCAGACAGAGCCTAGGCCTAAGGTCCACCCCGCGCGTCCTTGCCGCCCCCCGCCGCGCACCCTAAAATCTGATCACCATGAACCCTGGCACGACCTCGGCCACCCAGTCCGCAACGTCCGCCCCCGACCGCCACGTCCTCATCCGCATCACCCGTCGGGACAAAACCGAAACCCAGCCCTACGTCCAGGAATTCTCGGTCCCCGTCCGCCCGCAGATGAACATCATCTCGGCCCTCCAGTACATCGCCGCCCACCCGACCACCACCGACGGCAAATCCACCACCACCCCCGTCTGGGATTCCGGCTGCCTCGAAGAAGTGTGCGGCGCCTGCACCATGCTGATCAACGGCAAGACGCGCCAGGCCTGCTCCACCCTCGTCGAAAAGGTTTCCCCCGACCTCTCGCCGATCACGCTCGAGCCGATGACCAAGTTCCCGGTCGTCCGCGACCTCTTCGTCGACCGCTCGCGCCTCTTCAACGACCTCAAGCGCGTCAAGGCCTGGGTCCCGATCGACGGCACCTACGACCTGGGCCCCGGCCCCGCCCAATCGCAAAAGCAGCAGGAGACCCGCTACCCCCTCTCGCGCTGCATCTCCTGCGGCTGCTGTCTCGAGGCCTGCCCGCAATACACGCCGAGCAACCAGTTCGTCGGCGCCGCCGTCATCAGCCAGGCCCGGCTGTTCAACGACCACCCGACCGGCGCCGCCCTGAAGGACGAGCGCCTCGAAACGCTCATGGACGACGGCGGCGTCGCCGACTGCGGCAAGGCCGGCAACTGCAACGAGGTCTGCCCCAAGCAGATCCCCCTCCTCGAGTCCATCGCCGCCGTCCAGCGCTCGGCCACCGTCTACGCGATCAAGCGGTTCTTTACGAAGTAACCGTTCCCCTCTCCCGGACGCGCCGAAAACGCTATTTCGCGCCACGGTATGGCCGCGTCTGGGAGAGGGTTAGGGTGAGGGCATACAGCCGGCTCACGCCAATCGCCGCCCGTCATTCTCGAACGTCCCCATCATGCCCTCACCCCCGCCCTCTCCCAGACGCGGCAACGCCTCACTCGCAAGTCCCACCAGGTAGCGCGTCCGGGAGAGGGAGTCATCACTGCTGCGGCTTCTTCGGCGCGTCCGCGTGCTTCTTCTCCGTCCGCTTTGGCCGCTTCCCGTACCGCGTCCCCTCCCCCGTGTCCGCCGACTTCGCCCCTTCCAGCGGGTTCTTTCCCGCGCCCCCGTTGCCCTTCGCCGCCTTCTCCAACGTCGGGTCCAGCGGCTTCCACCACCGGCGCCTGATCCCGTCCCGCACCACCTTCACGCACTCCGCCGGCGAATCGACGATCCGGAAGATGTCCGTGTCCTCGACGTCGATGAAGTGCGGGCTCAGGCCCTTGAGCCACTCGACCAGCCCGCCCCAGAATCTGCGCCCGTACAACACGACCGGGAACGACTCGACCTTGAGCGTCTGGATGAGCGTCAGCACCTCGAAGAACTCGTCCATCGTCCCGAACCCGCCCTGGAAGCAGACAAAGGCCGACGAGTACTTTACGAACATCACCTTGCGCGCGTAGAAGTAGTGGAAGTCGAGCGTGACCGTCTGGTACCGGTTCCCCTGCTGCTCCTGTGGGAGCGTGATATTGCACCCGACCGACTCCACGCGCGGCCGGCGCTTTGCCTTGGTGATGTAGTCGTACGCCCCCTTGTTCCCCGCCTCCATGATCCCCGGCCCGCCGCCCGTGATCACGCTCAGCCCCGCCTTCGCAAACAGCCGGCTGGTCTCCTCCGCCGCCTTGTAATACGGGTCCTCCGGCCGCGTCCGCGCCGAACCGAAGAGCGACACCGCCGGCCCGACGCCGGCCATCACCTCGAACCCCTCCACGAACTCCGCCATGATGCGGAAGATCCGCCACGAATCCTGCCCCGTGAAATCCGGGATCCGCCGCTTGTCCGCCATGGTCAGTCTCCTTCGCCTTCGATCGCCTGTCGCCTGAAATCCGCGTGCAGAGGATACCCCCGCCGCGCCCCGTTGCCACTTCGCCGAGCATCATGCAAAAAAGACCCACCAGACGAGCACGTAGATCGGGATGAGCACGGGCAGCGCGTACTGGAGGACGTAGCGCACGAAGCCGGGCGTCGGAGCCCCGTGCGCGTCGGCGATCGCCTTCACCATGAAGTTCGGCCCGTTGCCGATGTACGTGCACGCGCCCCAGAAGACCGACCCCGCCGAGATCGCCAGGACGAACAGCGCCCAGTCCGACGAGCCGATGAGCAGCGCCACGTCGGCCTGGTCGCGCGTCACCGTGCCCTCGCGCACGCTCTCGGGGTGGTAGCGGAGCAGCGCTTCGACCGCCCCGCGCGTCCGCTCGTTCGTCAGGCCCGACCGGTCGAACGCAGCCGGGTCGCGGCCGGCGTTGGCGGCGACGACCCGCCGGACCTCGTCGACGTGCGCGGGGTCGAGCCGGCCGATCCGCGCCTGCAGGAACGTCAGGTACGTCGGCGCATTATCCAGCACAGACGAGAGCGCGCCCGACGCGAAGTAGAACTGCCCCGGCGTCTTCACGCGCAGCCGTTCGGCGTTGTGCTCCAGCCACTGCAGCGCGGGCACCATCGTCGAAAAGATCCCGACGAACAAAATCGCCACCTCGCGGATCGGCCCGTACGTGAACTCGTTCGCCTGGTAGATCGCCCCGGCGGTCACGGCGCGCGACGCAACGGTCGCGGCGATCATGAGGATCTCACGCGACAGGATCAGGTCCGCCAGGCGCCCGCCGGTCACGCCCAAGTTCCGGATCTCGCCGGCCACGTCGAACGTGCCGGGGCGGAACACGGCCCAGATGACCGCCCCGATGAAGAGGAAGTTGTGGACGCCCAACAAATGAACCTGTGGGCCCGCGTCGCCCTCGTGAATCCGCCCGGCGCGGCGGTGGTCCAACGAGTCGATGGCGTAAAACACCGCCAGCAGCGTGCCGACCACCAGCAGCCAGAGTTGCCGCATGTGCTCGGTCACCCACCAGAACGGCACGCCCCTGAGGTACCCCAGGAAAAGCGGCGGGTCGCCGACCGGCGTTAGCGAGCCCCCGACGTTCGACACCACAAAGATGAAGAAGACGACGTGATAAGGACGAAGGTGCCCGCGGTTCATCCGCAGCCAGGGGCGGATCAGCAGCATCGACGCCCCGGTCGTGCCGAACAGGTTCGCCAGCACCGCCCCGATCAGCAGGAACACCGTGTTCGCGAGCGGCGTCGCCCGGCGGTTGATGCGGATCGCGATCCCCCCGCTCACGACGTACAGCGCCGTCAGCAGGACGATGAACGACACGTACTCGCGCATCTCCGCGAGCCACGGGCCGGGGTCTTTGCGGACGAAAAAATAATACCCCGCGACGACCGCCGCCAAGCCGATCGCGACCTTCGGGTAGTGCCGCTCCCACCCGTGCTTGTGCACGAACGGCATCAGCGCGATGCAGGCAAGGAGGAGGGCGAACGGCAAGACCCAAACGAGCGGGACGTCGCCGGAACCGGCGGAGGCACCGGCGGCGAACGCGGACGGCGCACCGAGCGCCAAGGTCAGGACCGCGACGCTCCGCGGCAGCGATTGGATCGTCATTCCGGAATTGAACCGTTTGAGACGCCGGACGCGAGCCGGTCCGGCGACCGGCGATGGGAGAACTGGGATTCGAACCCAGAACCAAGGGATTATGAGTCCCCTGCTCTAACCGTTGAGCTATTCTCCCGCTTGGCCACGCGATCTTAGACGAACGATCGCGGGTCGTATTGGACGGAAAATTCCGCAAGAGGCAAGCGGCGCGCGTGTCGAAATGCGTAAGAACGCGAACACCCGCGGAACGAGTTCCGCGGGTGTTCGCGTTATTGGGTGGATGGTCGAAGCGGCCGCGTTAGTCGTGAATCAGCCGAACATGAAACCCGAGCGACCGCAGGCGGTCCTCGAACCGGTGCGCCTCGCGGTGCGAATGGAAGCTCCGGCGGCCGTCGCCGTCCATGTGGTAGTGGACGGTTTGCCGCCCGTCGATGTGGGCGTGCGCGCCATACCGTTCGAGCTCGTTGACCAGCGCGTGGGCCTGCCAGTGCGAGTCGGCGTGCAGCTTGCGGCTCCCGTGGAGGTCGAACTTGACGACGTAGTGGTTGTGGTTGTGCCGGTCAACGTACCGCGTGTTGGAGCCGTGGTCGGACCGGCCGTGCCGGTGGCCGTAGTCCGCGCTCGCGGTGGTGGCGATGGTCGAGGCAAGGCCGGCGGTCAAGAGGCCGATAATCAGGCGGGTTTTCATGACGAGTCTCCGTTGGGGTCAGGTTTGGTCGGCCGCGTCGCGGGGTTGCGATCGCGGTGATGTCTGGAAGACCCGCCGCCGATGAAAAGGGTTGTGCACTGACCTTTTGAGGTCTGGCGTGTCGCGGAATGGGACCGGACCCGCCTTGCGGTCATTCCCGTTCGGTGACTAGAATCGGCCTGCACGTACCTTCATGAAGCCCCTCGTCTCCATCCTCCTGATCCTCGCGGCCACGTTCGGCGGCACCACCGGCCTGTCGTCCGGCGGGCGGGTGTTGTGCGTGTCGGGCGATCGGCACGTGGCGATCGAGGGGCGGCACGCGGCGTCGTGCGGGTCGAACGCGGCGCACGTGCACGATGACGCCGACCACGCGGCTGATCCGTCCGAGCCGCATCAAGACGCCGCCGATGGCGACCACCCGGCCGGCGCCCCGGACGAGACGTGCGTGGACCACGGGGCCGCCGCGGACACCGACGGCCGGCAGGTCCGCGTCGCGGCGCCGGCGCACGAGGCGGCCGGCCTGGCGACGGCACTCCACATCGCGTCGGTGGCCCGCCCGGCGCCGTCGGCGTGCGCGGCTTGGGCTGACCCGCCTGGCGACCACCCGCCCAGCGCATCACTCGCCCGCCTGGCCACCATCGTCCTCCTGATTTGATTTGATCCCCGAACCGGCGTGACCGTGTCGCGCGCGTTTCTTCGCGCGCCCGCGGTCGGTCTGCGACGGCGCGCCTGCGCGCCGTCGCACTACGCG
>DASPKW010000261.1:0-11445 GCA_035627895.1 Tepidisphaeraceae bacterium
CGCCGCTCACATCGACGCAGGCAAGACGACGACTTCCGAGCGCGTTCTCTTCTACACCGGCCGCGTACATAAGGTCGGCGAAGTGCACGAAGGCACCGCCGTCATGGACTTCGACCCCGAAGAGCAGAAGCGGGGCATCACGATCAACTCGGCCGCCACGTTCTGCGAGTGGAAGCGGAACGGCGAGCTGTACAACATCAACCTGATCGACACCCCCGGCCACGTCGACTTCACGGCCGAGGTCGAGCGGTCGCTGCGCGTGCTCGACGGCGCGGTCGCGGTGTTCGACGGCAAGGAGGGCGTCGAGGCGCAGTCGGAGACCGTCTGGCGCCAGGCGACCAAGTACAACGTCCCACGCGTCTGCTTCGTCAACAAGATGGACAAGGTCGGGGCCGACTACGACTTCTGCTACCAGTCGATCCTCGACCGCCTCGGGGCGCCGGCCATTCCGGTCGTGATCCCGTACGGCCAGGCCGAGCACTTCAAGGGCATCATCGACCTGATCGAGGGCGTGGCGATCATCCCGGAGAAGCTGGGCGACGATAAGGACAAGGGCCACACCGTCAAGATCGTCCCGGTCCCGGACGACGCCAAGGAGAAGTACGACCACTACCGGGCGATCATGCTCGAGAAGGTGGCCGAGCTCGACGACGCGCTGGCCGAGAAGTACCTGACCGATCCCGAGTCGATCACCGCCGACGAGCTCCGCAAGGCGCTCCGCAAGGGCACGATCGAGTTCAAGGCCCACCCGCTGTTCCGCGGGTCGGCGTACAAGTACGTTGGCGTCCAGCGCCTGCTCGACGGCGTCATCGACTTCCTCCCCTGCCCGCTCGACATGCCGAGCGTCGGCGGCGTGGACCCGAAGAAGCACGACGTGAAGCTCGAGCGCAAGCGGCAGCCCGAAGAGCCGTTCTGCGGGCTCGCGTTCAAGATCGTCGACGACAAGTTCGGCACGCTGACGTACGTCCGCGTGTACTCGGGCAAGCTCGAGTCGGGCACGCGCGTGCTCAACGCGAACAAGAACACCCGTGAGAACATCAGCCGCATGTTCCAGATGTCCGCCAACGACCGCATCCCGCGCGAGGTCGCCGAGGCCGGCGACATCGTCGCGATCATCGGGATCAACGAGGCCATGACCGGCGACACGATCTGCGACCCCGACGAGCCGATCATCCTCGAGCGGCCCACGTTCCCCGAGCCGGTCATCAGCATGTCGATCGAGCCCAAGAGCGCGGCCGACAAGGACAAGCTCTCGCAGGCCCTGACCAACCTCCGCCGCCAGGACCCGACGTTCCAGGCGAGCTACAACCGCGAGACCGGCGAGACGATCATCGCCGGCATGGGCGAGCTCCACCTGGAAATCATCAAGCTCCGCCTGACGCGCGACTACAAGGTCGACGTCGTCGTCGGCAAGCCCAAGGTCAGCTACCGCGAGACCGTCACCAAGCCGGCCCTGAACGTGTCGTACAAGCACGTCAAGCAGACCGGCGGCCGCGGCCAGTACGGCCACGCCGTCCTGAGCATCGAGCCGTTCGACGGCACCGACGGCAACGGCGCCCCGCTCGAGCCCGAGGTGCTCAAGAAGCTCGGCTGGCAGGACGGCATCGCGTGGGAGAACAAGGTGTTCGGCGGCACGATCCCGAAGGAGTACATCCCGTCCGTCGAGTACGGCGCCCGCATGGCCGCCAAGACCGGCGTCCTCGCCGGGTACCAGCTGATCAACGCCAAGATCATCCTGGTCGACGGGTCCAGCCACGCCGTCGACTCGTCGCAGATCGCCTTCGAGCTCGCCGGCAGCGGCGCGTTCAAGGAGGCCTGCGGCAAGGCCGGCGTCACCCTGCTCGAGCCGATCATGAAGGTCGTCGTCACGACCCCGAAGGACTTCGTCGGCAACGTGACCGGCGACCTGAACCGCCGCCGCGGCGTCGTGGTCAACAGCGAGGAGCGCGGCAACACGGTCGTCGTCGAGGCCGAGGTCCCGCTGTCGGAAATGTTCGGCTACACGACCGAACTGCGGTCGATGTCGCAGGGCCGGGCCGCCAGCGCCATGGAGCCGCTGAAGTACTCGCCGGTCCCCGCGAACGTGCGGGCGGCGATCCTGGAAGAGAGCAAGTAGTCCGCGATCGCGGACTGCGGATCGCGGATTGCGAATTGAAAACAGAGCCGGGACGACCGAAAGGTCGTCCCGGTTTCTTTTTTGGCGCGGGAGCTGACCAAATGTTGAGGCGCGATCTCCGACCACGCCGGAGCCGGAGCCTGAGGCGACGGCCCGGATGTCCGCGGGCGACGCGCGGTGTTGCCACTGGGAATGGTCAAACCCCCGCGAGCCGCTTTCGCCGGAAATACGTTGACGTTCCTTCGGAACGGCGGTTAGATGGTTGTCATGGTGGTGCCACACGAAGCAGCGCGGGGGGGCAGACACGCGCTGCTCGAGGCCGACCAGTTCTTTATGAAAACCGGCCCGGTGTTCGAGACGTTGCGGCGGATCAGTTCGCGGCTGTCCGAGCTCGGCATCCCCTACGCCGTCGCAGGCGGGATGGCCGTCAGCGCGCACGGCGCGGTCCGGACGACCGACGACGTCGACATTCTCGTGACGCCCGAGGGCCTGGCGAAACTGCACGCGGAACTGGAGGGACTCGGGTACGTACCCCCCTTCCCGGGCAGTAAAAACCTGAAGGACACTGCGACCGCGAAGCGCGTCGAGTTCCTCGTGACCGGCCAGTTCCCGGGCGACGGCAAACCCAAACCCGTGGCCTTCCCGGACCCGCAACGGGCCGGCACCGACATCGACGGCGTCCGCTACCTCGCGCTCGCGGCGCTCCTCGAACTGAAGCTGGCTTCGGGAATGACCGGGGTCGGCCGATATAAAGATCTGGGCGACGTGATCGCCCTTATTCAAGGGCTCCACCTCCCGCTGTCGTTCGGGGCAGAGCTGAACCCGTACGTCCGCGAGCGATTCGAATCGCTTTGGCACGAAGCGCAAGCGGCGAAGCAACAGGACGAAGGGTGAGGCTCGGAAAGAGCACCGGCGGAATCGCACATGTCCAACCCACACTGGAGCCGTCGCCGCCTCGGCCTCGCACTCGTCGCCGCCACCCTCTTCCTCGGGGGGATCGGTCTGGCGGCGGCGTCGAACGTGGGGAACGTGTGGCACTACACCGGCGTCGTCGCCAGCCTCGCCGGGGCCGTCGTCGCCGACCGCGCGGCCGCGGCGCCGGAATGACTCGGGAGTGAGACCTTTATAGCCGCCGGCGGAAGCGGTCGGTCGCGTGGGTGAGCCCGACAAGCGTGCTTGGGCCGCGGTGCCCTCCCCCGCGCGTGAGCGCGACCCGCCCGCCGGGTAAGATATTCCCCATGGCGGCATCACACGGTCGGAACGTCGCGCTGTCCTTCCTCGCGCACCCCGACGACGCGGAAATCCTCTGCGCCGGCACCCTCGCCCGCCTCGCGGCGCTCGGGTGGGAGGTCCACATCGCCACCGCCACGCCCGGCGACTGCGGAACGATGACCCAAACCCGCTGGGACATCTCCGCCACGCGCACGCAGGAGGCGCGGCGCGCCGCGGCGATGATCGGCGCCACCTACCACTGCCTCGACGAGCGCGACGGCCTGGTCTGCTACACGCCCGCCGCCATCCAGAAGGCGACCGACCTGTTCCGCCGAATCGCGCCGTCCCTCGTCTTCACGCACGCGCAGGACGACTACATGATGGACCACGTCGAGGTCTCCAAGCTTGCCCGGGCGGCGAGCTTCGTCTACGGCGCGCCGAACATCTCCGCCCACCCGCTCCGCGAAGGCTCGGCCGTCCCGGCGATGTACTACTGCGACCCGATCGAGGGCGTCGACTCGCTCGGCCGCAAGGCAGTCCCGACGACGATCGTCGACGTCTCGGCCGTCCACGCGCGCAAGCTCGAAATGCTCGCCTGCCACGCCAGCCAGCGCGAGTGGCTCCGGGCCCACCACGGGATGGACGAGTACCTCGACGCCGTCCGCCGCCACGACGCCGGCCGGGGCGCCGAGATCGGCGCCAGGTTCGCCGAGGGCTTCGTGCAACACCGCGGCCACGCCTACCCGCGCGCCGACGTGCTGGCGGAATTGCTCGGGACTCACCGGTGACTGACGACCTCCGGGTGCCACGGCCAGGCGCCTGACGACCGTCGAATACCGCCGGCGTGCGCCGCGTGACCGCGCCACCCCCGGATTTCCATACCTCGGAGGGCATTGACAGAATTAACTTTGCATTGCAAAGTATGCGGGCTGGTGTGAGATCGGAGGCCCATGAGTCGTAAATGGATCCCGCGTGAGTTTCGGATCGCCCCCCGACTTTGCTCGGAGAAGATAACCCCGCCCCCGTCGCCGGGCCGCGTGCTGCTCCTCAACCCGTTCTACCCGAAGGACGTGCACGCGAGCTTCGGCAAGCACGTCCTGACGCCCACGCTCGCCCTGACCAGCCTCGCCGGCGCGACGCCCGCCGGATGGCACGTCGCGTACTGGGATGAGAACCTCCTGCAAGGCCCGCCGCCGAGCGACCCGATGCCGCAGGTCGTCGGGATCACGGTGCACCTGACCTTCGCCCGCCGCGCGTTCGAGCTCGCCGCGTGGTACCGGGCGCGCGGCGCGGTCATCGTCATGGGCGGGCTGCACGTGCTCTCGTGCCCCGACGACTGCGCGCCGCACGCCGACGCGCTGGTGCTCGGCGAGGGCGTGCAGGTCTGGCCACAGATCCTCGCGGACGTTCGAAGTGGGGAATTGAAGTGCGGTTGGTTGGACCACGGATCCGGGGCGGCGCTTCGGGCAGAGCCCGTTCACTCTGCCCCGGCGTGTTCCGCACCCGGTCAGGGTGCCCGGCGATACACCGGCTCCTTCTCGCGCGTCCCCTACCGCACCGACCCCCCTCCCCGCCGCTCCATCCTCCCGCGCGCATCCTTCCTGACGACCGCCAGCCTGATCGCCACGCGCGGGTGCCACAACCGGTGCGGGTTCTGCTACCTCGCGACCGACGGCCTGAACCAGCCGTACCAGGTGCGCGACGTCGAGCAGGCCGTGTCCGAGTTCGAGGCGACCGGCGAGCCGTACGCCGTCTTCACCGATAACAATCTCGGCAGTCGGCCCGAGTACTTGAAGAAGCTCTGCCGGGCGCTCCGCCCGCTGAACAAGATCTGGTCCGCGGCCGTGTCGATCGACGTGACCGACGACGAATCGGTCGTCCGCGAGATGGCCCTGGCCGGGTGCACTGGCGTGTTCGTCGGGTTCGAGTCGCTGGCCGACCAGAACCTGTCCGACGCCGGCAAGCGCACCCCGCGCACCGCCGACTACGCCCGCCGCGTCCGCCTGCTCCACGACTACGGCATCCAGGTGAACGCGAGCTTCGTCCTCGGGTTCGACCACGACGGCCCGGACGTGTTCGCCCGCACGACCGAGTGGGTCGAGGCCAACCGCCTCGAGTGCGCGACGTTCCACATCCTCACCCCCTACCCCGGGACGCCGCTGTTTAAGCAAATGGAAGCCGAGGGCCGCATCCTGCACCGCGACTGGGACCGGTACGACACCGGCCACGTCGTCTTCCGTCCCCGGCGGATGACGCCCGAGCAACTCGCCGAGGGCTACGCGTGGTGCTACCGCCGCCTGTTCTCGGCCGCGAGCATCTGGCGCCGCCGCCCGGCCGACTGGCGTGCCGTCGCCCCGTACCTGGCCATGTCGTACCTCTACAAAAAGTCCAACTGGCTCTGGCACCTGCTCATCAAGCACCGTGCGGTGCACACGGTCTGGCGGCCCTTGGTCGAGTGGACGCGCCGCCGGCACGTAAAGTTCCGGGCCCGCGTCGCGGCAAGAACGACCGAGGTGCGCGAGCCCCGCGCCGAACAAAGGCGGGCGCTGTCGGTGGTGTCCGCAGGGGTATAACCGCGAGACTGCACAACGACTCCAAAGCCCACGGAACTCGTTCCGTGGGTTGTTTTCAACATCGCGAACCGCGCTCACCGCCCTCCGTAAACCCGATCCCCTCCGAACGCGACCGCGCCCGCGCGGTACCACGGGGATGCCCAAGCCCATCAACATGCTCACGACGATCAAAGGCTCCCTGCTCGAAAAGTTCTACCCCAAGGGCTGGGACCTGAAGAAGATCGACGCCTGCTGCCGGATGTCGCTCGCCCAGCTCACCGCGGCCAAGCGGGGCTGGAGCAAGGGGTTCACGCCCGTGCCGGTCGAGTCGGTCGACGACATGGACCGGCGCATGGGCGACGCGATCGCCGACGAGGTGGAGCAGACGCGCCGCGACGGCCGCAAGCTCGCGATCATCCTCCCCGTCGGGCCGATGGGCATGTACAAGACCGTTGTCGCGCGCCTCCGCGCCAGCGGGACGAAGTGCGACCACGTCACCACCTTCAACATGGACGAGTGGGCCGACAAGGCTGGCAACACGATGCCCGGCGACCAATCCGGCGGGTTCGAGCACGCGATGAAAGCCGCGCTGTTCAACCCCCTGGGCGAGCTGACCGTCCCACCCGCCCAGCGGAACTTCGCGACCAGGAAAAACCTGCCGACGTACGCCGGCAAAGTCGCCGCGCTCAAGAAGGCCGGCGCCAAGCTCGTCACCGTCTACGGCATCGGCCGCGTCTGCCACATCGCGTTCTGGGAACCGCAACTCGCCGGCAAGTTCCGAACGCTCGCGAGCTGGAAGAAGCAGACGCACGGCCTGGGCGTCGCGCTGCACCCGCTCACCGTCGAACAGAACTCGCTCCACTCGTTCATGAGCCGGTTCACGCTGATCCCCTGCTTCGCCAACACGATCGGCCCGGGCCTGTTCCTCCAGAGCGACGCCTGCATCGGCGGCGCCGACGGCGTCTACCCCGACCGCGGCGCGAGCTGGCAGAGCTGCTCGCTGTGCATCACGCTCGGCCACCCCGCGACGCCGTGGCTGCCCAGCACGTGGATGCCCACGATGCCGGGGAAGTTGTTCTTCATGCGACAACTCGCGGGGCCGCTCGAACCCGAAGCACATTGACTCTCAGCAGCTGCAGGTCAATGACCTGCTGACGCGCCGCGACCCGGAATCGGTTTGTACGGACCGCGCGTCAGCAACGCGTTGCGTTGCAGCTGACTACACACCGTAACGCGACCCGCGCGCGTCGCCCCGATCACAATTTGCGGCGTGAGGGGGAAATCCCTATCCTTACGCCCCGCCGGGAATTCGACTTCCGTCCTCTCGCACGTCTTTGGGAACCCTTCAGCATGGCCCAACCGATTCAGCTCGACCCTTCGCCCCTCGATAACTCCGGCGTCGCCTGGTACCGGCAACTGAGCGGGTACCACTGGTTCGTCTTCCTGATCGCGTCGGCGGCGTGGCTGTTCGACTGCCTGGACCAGCGCCTCTTCTCCCTCGCGCGCATCCCGGCGCTCAACGCCCTCAAGCCGGGCACGCCGCCCGCCGACGTGGCCGCGTTCGGCAAGGTCGTGACCGCGTTCTTCCTGATCGGGTGGGGCATCGGGGGCATGATCTTCGGCGCGCTCGGCGACAAGTTCGGCCGCTCCAAGATGCTGATGCTGACGATCCTCATCTACTCCGCCTTCACGGGGCTGAGCTTTTTCAGCCAGACGTGGTGGGACTTCACCGTCTGCCGGTTCCTGACCGGGCTGGGCGTGGGCGGGGTCTTCGGGCTCGCCGTCGCGCTGATCGCCGAGACCGTCCCGAGCGGGGCGCGCGTGCAGGCGCTCGGCCTGCTCCAGGTGCTGTCGACCGTCGGCAACGTCGCGGCCGGCGGCATCAAGGCGCTGATCGACACCCTCGAGCAGAGCAAGGTGATTGTCCCCGGCGAAGGGTGGCGATGGATGTTCCTGGTCGGCGCGATCCCGGCCGTGCTCGTGGTCTTCACCCGCAAGAAGCTCAAGGAGCCCGAGGGCTGGCTCAAGCTCAAGGCCGAGGGCCGCCTGCCCAAGGGCGGCATCCTCGCCCCGTACCGCAACCTGATCAGCAACAAGCGGTGGCGGAAAAACCTGATCGTCGGCGCGCTGATCGCGTCGACCGGCGTGATCGGTCTGTGGGCGATCGGCGAGTACGCGGTCGACCTTCAGCGGCGCGTGTTCAACACGCACTACGCCGCGCAGATCCCCGCGGTCGTGGTGCCCACCCCCGCCGGCGAGACGCCCGAGCAGGCCAAGGAACGGGCGGCCGCCCAGGCCACCGCCGACGCCGACCGGGCGATCAAGATCAAGGCCGGCGTCGACCGCTCCATCAACATCGCGTACCTCCTGAACATGCTCGGCGCGGGCACCGGCATGTGGCTGTTCACCAAGCTCGCCGCCGCGACCGGCCGACGCACCGCGTTCGCCGTCGGGTTCAGCGCGGCGCTCGTGGTGACCGCCTACTCGTACTGGAAGATGGAGACGCCCAACGACGCGTACTGGATGATGCCGCTCATGGGCGCCGCCCAGCTCGGGCCGTTCGCCGGCTTCGCCATCTACCTGCCCGAGCTCTTCCCCGGCAGCCTGCGGAGCACCGGCACCAGCTTCTGCTACAACCTCGGCCGGTTCATGGCCGCCGGCGGCAGCTTCTTCTCGGCCTACCTCACCGCCCTGTTCGCCACGGCCGACAAGACCTCGCTCCTCCCGCTCCGTTACAGCGCGATCGTCATGTGCTCGATCTTCCTGATCGGCCTGCTCACCCTCCCGTTCGCCCCCGAGACGCGCGGCAAGCCCCTCCCGACCGACGACGAACCGACGCCCGAGCCGGGCGTGCCCAGTGGGTTCCCGGTCGTCCCCGCCGGGGCGGCCCAGCCGGCGCCGCGGGGGACGTAGCGGATCGTCCTGAACATGACGCAAACCAAGCGAGGCACGGAGCGATTGCTCCGTGCCTCGTTTCGTTTGCGGCCGCAGCCGTCCGGTTCGCCCCGCCGGAGGGCAGGTCGCACTCTTCGCTCGGCGGGTCAGTCCCGCTTCAACAGCTTGACCATCGCCTCGCCCATCGCCAGGCCGACGTCCATGTACGTCTCGGCGTTCCCGTTGTAGTGGCCGTTCGACGCCCCGCCGTGCGAGATCGGGTTCGCGTAGACCGTCGCGACGTTCCCCTTGAACTGCGGGTACTTCCCGGCCTCCCCGTCCACCGCGAGCATGCCGTTGAGGATCGCCCCGTCGTTCCCCGCGGCGCCCTTCTCCGTCTGCCCGAGTGTGGCGAGCACAAACTTGGCCTTGGGGGCGTCGAACTCCTTGCGCAGCTGCTCGATCAGGCGGACGAGGTTCCGCTCGTAATTCGCCGCGTGACCCGCGTCGTACCGGTCCTTGTCCCCCTGCCACCAGAAAAACCCGGCGATCTCGTACCCCTTCGCCCCCGGGTAGTACGTGTTGAGCTCCGCCAGCACCTTCTTCGCGTTGGCGACGTCGTCGTCGTACTGCTTGCCCGCGTACCACTCGATCTTCGCCGGCTGCGTCCCCTTCTCCCACCGCAGCGGCGACTGCTTGTACCCCGCGTACACGTACGTCTTTACCTCCTTGGTCTTCTTGTCCGTGTCCTGCAACTCGTACCCTTCGCTCCCCGGCGGGAGCAGGTCCCACCCGAGGCTGCGGTTACCGATGCAGCTCTTGAGCATCATGACCGGCTCGTCGAGCGCGTTCCCGACGTGGTGGCCCGCGCCGACCTCCGGCCCGATCTTCGCCCCCTTGATCGTCAGCCACTCGTTGTTGTGCACGCCCATCGGGCCGCCGCCGCGCCCGACCATGACGCGGACGTTACGGACGTCGTTCCGCACCGTCCACCCGCCCTTGTCGTCGACCAGGAACGGGTAGCGCTTCTTCACCTTCACGGCGTTCTCGAGCGTGCCGTCCTTGGCGCCCGTCACGGTGCCGAAGCCGAGCATGTTCGACTGGCCCATCATCACGAACACCTTGACCGGCTTCGACACGTCCGCCGGCTTGCCGTCGGGCGCGGGCAGCGCGTCGTTCACCTTCGCCCACAGCGGCGCCGCCGCGAAGCACAAAACGAGCAGCGAGGCGAGGGCGGTGCGATTCGGAAGCATGGGATCTCCGTAAACCAATCGGACGGGGAACGACTCGGCGGGGCCCGCGTGCCGTTGAACCGGGCCCCGCCACTATGTACAGTTCTCCCGTCCCGCTTTCGAGACAATCCTTCCCGTATTCAGGACACCCGCGTCCCGAAGCCGCGCGGTGGGACGCGACCGGCCGTACGGTTTCCGGGCATCGCACAGATGGCGTCACCACCGCGGCGCGTCGCCGTCAAGCTCGACCTCGACTGGCCGTACAAGCGGCATGCCGGCGTCTTCGCCGGGCTGCAGGCCTACGCGCAGGCCCGCGGCTGGCAGTGCACCGTGGACGAGTACGTCGAGGACACGCTCGCCCGGCACCCGCGCCCGCTCCCGTACGACGGGATCGTCGCCCGCGCGACCCCCCTGCTGGCCCGGCGCGCGGCGGGCCTGAATGTCCCCGTCGTCAACGTGTGGGCCAGTTCGCCGGCGCGCGGGCGCCTCCCCGGGGTCTTTCCCGACTACGCGGCGATGGGCCGCCTGCGCGCCGAGCACCTCCTGTCGCGCGGGTTCCGGCGGTTCGGCACCCTGACCGCCGACGACGACCGCGGGCAAGATGAGGAGGTGGCCGCGTTCACCCGCGCCGTCGCCGACGCCGGCTTCCCGTGCGCCGCCGCCCGGGTGGCGCTCGACACCGCCTCGTCGCTCGCCGAATGGCGAAAGACCGAGCGGACGATCACCGGCTGGATGGACGCGTTGGCGCCGCCCATCGGCGCCTACGTCGGCTCGGAGTCGCACGGCCGGATCGTGGCGCAGGCGTGCCACCGGCGCGGGTGGCGCGTCCCGCAGGACGTGGCGATCGTCGCCGGCCGCAACGAGCTGACGCTCTGCGAGGGCCTCCGCCCGACGCTCAGCAGCGTCGAGGTCGGGTACGAGCGCGTCGGGGCCGAGGCGGCGCGACTGCTCGACGAACTGATGAACGGCGCGCCCCCGCCATCGCAACCGATCCTGATCCCCCCGGCCGGCCTCGTCGTCCGCGAGTCGACGGACTTCTTCGCCGTCCGGGACGAGCTGGTCGCCGCCGCCCTCCAGTTCATCGCCGCCAATTCCCACCTGCCGATCGGTCAGGACGACGTGGCCCGCGCCGTGGCCGCGGAGACCCGCACGCTCCAGCGACGGTTCGGGAAGCACCTGAACCGGGGCATCGCCGCCGAGATCCGCCGGGTCCGGATCGAGCGGGCCAGGCGCGAGCTCGCCATGGGCGACCGGTCCGTCAAAGCCATCGCGCGCGACACCGGGTTCGGCGGTTCGGCGCGCCTGTGCGAAGTATTCCGGCGGGAACTCGGGGTGACGCCCAGCGAGTACCGGCGCGACCGGCAGGTCCGGCTCGACGGCGCGATTACGCCCCAGCCACGCTGACGGAACCGTCAGGCGGCGCCGTCGGAACGCGCCCCCCGCCGGGCCGCCCCCCGCC
>DASPKW010000262.1:0-7426 GCA_035627895.1 Tepidisphaeraceae bacterium
GGGGGGGGGGGGGGGGGGGGGGGGGGGGGGGGGGGGGCGGCGTGCGCGCCGGTGCGCGTCATGAGGGAGGAGAGGGCGGCGGCGCCGACGCCGTAGGTGGAGCGGGTGAGGAAGGCGCGGCGGGTGAGGGGGTGGATGGGCATGGGAGTGGGCGGTAGTTGGCAGTCGGTAGCCAGTAGTCAGTAGCCAGTAGCCAGTAGTCAGCGGCGCGACGTTGAAGGGAGGTCGGGGTTTGCGAATCGGGCGATTCTTGAGAGTCGGTTCTGTCGCCCCTTCGGGGCTTTTGCTCGTGTCGTGCGTTAACCCAGGGCTTGCGCCCTGGGCTACTTTTTGTCGCCGCTTCGCGGCTGGGTGCCGGGAGTTGAGGTGGTGGTTGCGGGCGGTGTATAGGTTTTGGGTTTGAGGATGTCGGCGAGGAGGTCGGGGCCGGGGTGGGCGGGGTCGCGCTCTAAGTGCGGGTGGCGGGGGCCGCCCTGGTAGTCGAGGGTGAGGGTTTTGAGGTGGGCGTTGGAGTCGACTTGTAAGGTGAGGGTGCGTTTTTCGGTGGTGGGGGTTTCGAGGGTGTTTTTGAGGAGGTCGTGGGAGTAGCGGCGGTCGTTGAGGGCGATCAGCTTCATGCCGGGGGAGAGGCCGGCGCGGTCGGCGGGGGAATTGGGGAGGACGTCGGTAACGACGGCATCTTTGTTGGCGTCGAGGCCTAGCGAGTAGCGGAGGCTGAGGCCGCCGGCGGCTCGGCCGGTGGTCATGGCGGCCTTGGCTTCTTCGGTGGGCTTTTCCTTGAAGACGACGCGGAGGCCGGAGGCGGCGAGGCCGGCGAGGGGGGCGCGGGGGTTGGTGCTGTCGAGGCGGGCGCGGAAGTGGGCGAGCCAGTCGTGGGTGGCGACGGCGTTCAGGGCGGCGCAGAGGTCGGCGAGGGTGAAGGGCTTGACGGTGGGCCGGCCGGGGCTGGTGCCGTAGAAGGCGATGAGGAAGTCGTCGAGGGATTTGGCGTTTTGGGTCTTAGTGCGGATGAGGGAGTCAACTTCGAGCCAGAGGAGCAGGCCTTCGGGGTAGAAGTCGGCGCCGCGGCGCCAGGCGCGCCACTGGTGGGGGGAGCCGAAGAGGACGGGGGCGGCGACGCAGGTGTCGTGGAGCGAGCGCCAGGCGCGGGCGGGGGTGGCGTCCATCAGGGCGGCGGTGGAGGCGAGGCGGTCGCGGGCGGTTTGCTGGGAGACGAGCCCGGAGCGGGCAGAGAGGACGTAGCCGAGGTAGCTGGTGAGGCCCTCGTAGACCCAAACGAGCTCGGTGTGCAGCGGCTTCTGGTAGTCGGGGACGGTCATGCCGGCGGGGCGGCGGTGCTTGCCGTTCCAGGCGTGGGCGATCTCGTGGGGGAGGAGCTCGGCGGAGCCGGCCATGCGGGTCTCGTCGAGCATGGAGCGTTCGGAGAGGCGGTTGTCGGAGGACTGGTGGTGTTCGAGGCCGCCGCCGGCGACCTCGTCGGAGAGCGTGCAGAGGAAGTCGTAGCGGGCGTAGGGGGCGGGGCCGAGCATGGCGGCCGATTCGGCGGGTAGGCGCTTGAGGCCGGCGAGGAGGCGGGGTTTGATGTCGAGCGCTTCGGCGCTGTCGGCGACGAGGTTGAGGGTGTGGGCGGGGTCGCGGCCCTCGGTGAGGGGGATGGAGCGGAGGTGCTGGCCGGCGATGAGCGGGGAATCGATCAGGGTTTCGAGGGAGACGGTTTCGAACGGGATTGTGGGGTCGGGGCCGGTGACGGGTTGGGCGCGGAGGGCGGAGGCGAAGCGCCAGTTGTCGGGGAGACGCAGGCGGGTGGTGACGGGGAGGTCGGCGGCGAGGGCGCCCTTGGGGTAGAGGAGGAGGCTGCCCCAGTTGATGACGCCGAGTTTGGCGGTGGAGACGGTGAGGGCGAAGGAGGGGTAGGGGTCGGGGATGGCGAAGGTGAGGTCGGCGGAGACAGCGGTGGCGCCGGGGGGGACGGTGCAGTGGAAGGCGTGCATGTCTTCCGGGTCGCGGCGCCATTCGAGCGGCTGGCCGGCGGCGGAGAGCTTGAGGCCGACGACGGCGTTGATGGGGTTGGAGGGGCAGTGGTTGCCGGGGATCCACTTGGGGTAGACGAGGGTGAGGGGGCCGGGGGCGGCGGGGATGGTGAGGGTGGCGCGGAGGAGTTTTCGGGGGAGCTCGCGGGCGTCGACGGAGAGCTCAATGGGGTCGGCGGCGCGCGCGGGGAGGGCGGGGAGGGCGGGGAGGGCGAGGAGGGCGAGGAGGGCGAGGAGGAGGATGGGGAGGCGTGGGTGCATGAGGTAGGGCGCGGCTGTTGAATGTTTTTGACTCGCGGGCTGGTAGCCCACGCCACGATGGTGCGATCAATTGCGGGTGACGGTTTCGTGGAGGTTGAGGATGACGCGACAGACGTTGGTGAGGGCGGCGAGGTCGGGGGTGGGGAGGTCTTTGGGCGGGGGTTGGAGGCCGACGGAGAGGAGGGCGTCGGCGGATTTGGGGTCGGCGGCGTATTGGGCGCGGTGCTTGTCGTAGAGGGCGAGCAGGGGGGTGAGCTCCGCGGGTTTGGGGGCGCGTTGGAGCGCGAGGGTGAAGGCGCGGGTGATGCGGTCTGTGGCGGGTTCGTCGGGCTTGGTGATGGAGCGGGTGGCGAGGGCGCGGGCGGCTTCGACGTAGGTGGGGTCGTTGAGGAGGGTGAGGGCTTGCTGGGGGGTGTTGGAGCGGGTGCGCTCGGCGGTGCATTCCTCGCGGCTGGGGGCGTCGAAGTTGGTGAGGGAGGTGTGGGGGAAGGCGCGCTGCACCCAGACGTAGAGGCCGCGGCGGTATTGGGCGGAGTCTTTGTCGGGCTGATAGGTTCGGCGGGGGAAGTTGAGGAAGTCCCAATAGCCGTCGGGCTGGTAGGGGCGGACGGAGTCGCCGCCGACGGTGGGGGCGTGGAGGAGGCCGGCGACGGCGAGGGCGTTGTCGCGGACGAACTCGGCGTCGTGCCGCCAGCGGGACTGGCGGGCGAGCAGGCGGTTGAAGGGGTCGAGCTCGCGGAGGTCTTTGGAGGCGTAGGACGATTGGCGGTAGGCGTGGCTGGTGACGAGCAGGCGGATCAGGCGCTTGGTGTCCCAGCCGGAGTCCATGAAGTCGACGGCGAGGTAGTCGAGAAGCTCGGGGTGGGTGGGCCACTCGCCCTGGGAGCCGAGGTCTTCGAGGGATTTGGAGAGGCCGGTGCCGAAGAAGAGTTTCCAGTAGCGGTTGACGACGACGCGGGCGGTGAGGGGGTTGTCGCGGGAGGTGATCCAGTTGGCGAGGTCGAGGCGGGTCGGGCGGGCGGGCGGATTGCCGATTGCCGATTGCCGATTGCCGATTTGGGTGAGGAAGTGGGGGACGGCAGGGGTAACGACGGCGCCGGAGTCGTCTTGCCAGTTGCCGCGGTTGAGGATCTTCACGGTGGCGGGGGGCTGGGCGGTGGTGACGAGGACGCGGCGGAAGGTGGAGACGTAGTCGGCGCGCTGTTTCTCGAGGTTGCCGAGGGCGGCGCGCTCGGCGGTGAGCAGGGGGGTGACGGAGCGGAAGTGGGCGGCGAGTTTTTCGCGCTGCGCGGGCGTGCGCTTGGGAGTGGGGATCGCGGCGATCGCGGCGACGTCTTTCGGGAGGTCGGCGTCGAGGCGGATCGGGCGCGGGGCATCGGTGGCCCAGAGGCGGAAGCGGCCGAGGGTGTGTTTGGCGCCGTGGTTCTGCTTGAGGGTGAGGATAAGGGTGACGTCGGTGTTGGGGTCGCGCGCGGGGAGGTCGGTGGCGGTTTCGAAGAGGGCGGTGTGGTCGCGGCCGGCCTGTTCGAGGATGGCCCAGCCCCAGGTGGGGCCCTTGGCGTCGCGGTCGATGGCGGCGAGGGCGGGCCACTTGTTGTAGGGGTTGTTCACTACGGCGCCGGTTTGTTCGTAGGAGGCGGTGGCGCTGAAGAAGGGGATGGGTTGCCCGCCGGCGGACAGCTCGATTTCGGTGAGGACGAAGTTGTGGTTGGCCGCGCGGCCGGGGCCGGGGGCGGGGAGCTTGGGGCGCTTGCCGACGGCGGGCTCGATGAGGGCTTCGAGCTTCAGGCCGGTGACGTTTTTGAGCTTCGTTTTGAAGGTGAGGGTGTAGGTGTCGGTCTCGGGGGATTTGCCGGTGGCGGTGATGGCGTTGTCTTTTTCGAGCTTGAGGGTGGCGCCGTTGGCGGACTTGAGCGTGTCGGGCGTCAGGACGGTCCAGGTGATCGGCTTGACGTTGGCGATGGACGATTCCCAGTCGGCCTGGGCGGCGGTGAGCTCGGGGGTGGGCTTGGCGAGCTGCTCGCGCATCGCGTTGATGCTGGCGTCGAACTTCGCCAGGCCCATCTCTTGACCCTGGGTCGGGACGGGCATGCCGGGGCCGCGGTTGCCGACGGGGGTCTCCTTCACGTCGGCGAAGAAGGCGGCCATGGCGTAGAAGTCCTTGGCGGTGAACGGGTCGAACTTGTGATCGTGGCACTCGGCGCAGCCCATGGTGCCGGCGAGCCAGACGGACGACACGTTGCGGACGCGATCGGCGAGGTACTTGGCGGCGTACTCTTTCGGCTGCGCGCCGCCCTCTTCGGTGGTCTGGAGGAGGCGGTTGTAGGCGGAGGCGACCTTTTGTTTGAGGGTGGGGTTGGGGAGGAGGTCGCCGGCGAGTTGGTCGCGGGTGAACTGGTCGAACGGGACGTTGGCGTTGTAGGCGTCGATGACCCAGTCGCGATAGGGGGTGACGTCCTTGGGGTTGTCGGAGTGGTAGCCGGCGGTGTCGGCGAAGCGGACGAGGTCGAGCCAGTGGAGAGCCATGCGCTCGCCGAAGTGGGGGGAGGCGAGGAGGCGGTCGACGAGGGATTCGTAGGCGGTGGGGGAGGGGTCGTTGACGAAGGCGTCGACCTCGGCGGGGGTGGGGGGGAGGCCGATCAGGTCGAAGGAGAGGCGGCGGATGAGGGTGGGGCGGTCGGCTTGTTTGGAGAAGGCGAGTTTGTGGTCGGCGAGTTTGGCGAGGAGGAAGGCGTCGATCGGAGTTGCGAGTTGCGGGTTGCGGGTTGCGAGTGGGGGGACTGGGGGTTTGACGGGCTTTTCGTAGGACCAGTGGCCCTTGTAGGGGGCGCCTTGCTCGATCCATTTTTTGATAAGGGCGATCTCGCGGGGGGAGAGGTGCTTGCCGGACTTGGGGTCGGGCATGCGGTCGGCGTCGTCGTCGGTCACGATGCGCTTGTAGATCTCGGACTGGTCGGGCTTGCCGGGGACGATCGGAAGGCGTTTGGCGTCGCCGAGCGGCGTGGTGAAGCCGGCGGCGGTGTCGAGGCGGAGGTCGGCCTTGCGGTGGGCGGCGTCGGGGCCGTGGCAGAAGAAGCAGTTCTCGCTGAGGATGGGGCGGATGTCGCGGTTGAAGTCGATTTGGTCGGGTAGGGGGGCGGCGGAGAGGGGAGCCGCAAAGACGCAAAGGGCGCAAAGGAAGGACAGGCGCGGGGGCATGCGGGGGTCTCCTGGGGGTCAGGAGATGATATCGGGTGGGCGGTGGGGTGTTGCGGGAAAAGGGGGTTAGGGGATCGGTTCTGGCGAGGCGAGGCTCCGTCCGAGCCGCTGGTAAGGAAATGAACGCCAAGACGCCAAGGACGCCAAGGCCGGAGGAGGGAAGGTAGAGCGGGGCGGGTTGAAGTCGCGCAGTGCGCGAGGGGTACGGCCATGGCCTCTCCACTCTGAACTCCTCTCAACTCTCTTCCGAACTCGGCGTCCTTGGCGTCTTGGCGTTCATTACAACGGCTCGCGTTCCCACGGCTTTCGCTTGCGTCCGCCTGACCTCGCAGGGGATGATCATCGCATGACCGCGCCCTCCCTCCTGACGCTCGCGTTCGCCGTCTCGCTCTCGTCGGTCGTCCGCGCCGACGCACCGGCGAGGTTGCCGGAGGGGCCGGGGCTGGCGGCGAAGTACCCGGGCGATCAGGGGATCTCGAAGGACGCCGCCGTGTTGTTCGCAGATGATTTCGAGGCCGGCGATCTGAAGAAGTGGGCGGACATGAGCGGGACGATCGCGATTACGGGGGACAGGCCGAACGCGGGCAGGCACTGCGTGGTCGTGCCGATGGAGAAGGGGAAGAACACGGGCGGGCAGGCGAAGCGGTGGTTCATGCCGGGGGCGGACCGGGTGTACGCGCGGGCGTACGTGAAGTTCGATGAGGGGTATCAGTACCCGCATCATTTTCTGTGGCTCAGCGGGAACCCGCGGAAGGAGAAGTGGAAGAGTTTCGGGAAGGCGGGGCTGAAGCCGGACGGGACGTACTTTTCGACGGGGATGGAGTGCTGGTTCGCGTGGGGGAAGAACCCGCCGCCGGGGGAGTTGTTCTTTTACTCGTACTTCATGGACATGAAGATCGACCCCAAGATGAACAAGTACTGGGGGAACAGCTTCTTCCCGCCAGGGGGGGCGGGGCAGGGGCCGGGGCAGGCGGCGAACGAGGAGACGCGGGTGATCCCGAAGCTGGGGCAGTGGCAGTGCTGGGAGTTCATGCTGGCGGCGAACACGCCGGGCAAGGCGGACGGGCAGCAGGCGATGTGGCTGGACGGGAAGCTGGTCGGGTCGTTCGACGGGATTCGCTGGCGGGATGATGCGTCGGTGAAGGTGAATTGTTTTTGGCTGGAGCATTACGGGTATGACGCGAGCGACCCGACGCGGAAGTTTCATAAGGAGAGGCAGACCGTGTGGTTTGATGATGTGGTCATCGCGACGGAGTACGTGGGGCCGCGGGTGGAGGGGAAAGGGAAATGACGAAGGACGAAACTCGAAGTTCGAATCAATGACGAACGGCGAAGGGCGAAGGGCGGCGCGGAGGACGAAGTGAGTGGAGCGGACGGGCGGCGCGTGCTGGACTACCAGCGCCGCGGTGCACCGGGACCTGGTTCGCTCATGGGGCGGCGGCGAAGGGGTCGCGGGTGGTGGCGGTCGCCGTGGGTGGAGTTCGCGGGGTGGCTGGCGGTGTTCGTGGTGGCCAGGGACGTGCCGGCGCCGCGATTCGGGGCGACGCCCGTCAGCACCCACCCGCTGCGCTTCTGGTACATCAGCCCGCGCGTGCCGTCTATCGGGTCCACGACGACGCGCCAGACGGCGTCAACCTCCAGCGCCCCGTGCGGCAGGACGACCTGCCCGCCTTCGAGCCCCTCGGCGACGAGCACGAGCGGCGCGTGCGGCGCCACCTCCCGCTCGAAGAACTCGACCAGAAGCTCCTCGCTCACGCGGTCAACGGCGTAGATGGTGTCGCCTTCGACATCTCTGTCAACCGCGGCCATCTCGCCGGCCGCGTCGCGCTCGCACGCCTCGACCACGGCGTCGCGCACGCGCTCGTGCAGGCGGCGGATGGGCCCCAGAAGCTCGCGCGCCTCGCCCCTCATCTGCCGCCCCCCCGCGCCTGCTTGTA
>DASPKW010000263.1:0-6250 GCA_035627895.1 Tepidisphaeraceae bacterium
GGATGCCGACGAGCGCCGGCACCGCCAGCAGGAACCAGTCCCCCCAGCTCGCGGGCGCCTGACACCCAAAGGAGTTCCAGAGCCACACGGCGACCGCCGTCCCCGTGATCCCGATGGTGGTCGTGCGCCAGCCCGTCAGACGTGCCATGAATGCGGTCATCCTTCAGTCCCCTTTCGATTGGCGGTCGGACGCCAGTTCTCGCGACGCTTCCCCGACCCCGAAGATTTCGATGACGGGGGTCGTCTTGTGTTCCTTCTTGCGGTACTCCACCGCCATGACGCTGATCGTCGTGGCGAGGTCGTCCAGCGAGCGGGCGATCCCCTCGGCGTTGTCCTCCGTCAAGGGAAGAAACGCCGGGTTGAACTCGAAGCGCATCAGCCACTCGGGGACGGGCATCAGAGGGCGTCCACGATGGCGCTCGCGTTCGGGTGTTCTTCCCAATACGCCACGAGCGCCGTTATCACGGCGTCGACCGCCTTGGCGTCGAGCCCCGTCCGTTCCGCGACGATCATGAGCATCTGGCCGTACACCCGGTCCTCGGGATCCGTCATATCTCCACCGAGATGTCCGGCGCCCACGTGTTGCCCTTGCCGGGCTTGCTCCGTCCGGTGCAGTCCATCCGCGGCGTAATCCGAATCAGCGGCGCCCCGAGCGTGGCCGGGCGCATCATCCCCTGCTCGACGTACCCGCCCATCGGCACGTTGCCCTGCTTGGACTGGTGCATCCATCCGCGGGAGAATCCTCCGGTGTTCACGAGATAGACCCGCTTGTGAATCAGGCCCGGCCCCCCGTGGCCCTTCCAGCGCGCCATGACCCGCTCGATCGGCGCGACGGGAGACTTCGTGGTGTGGCCCATCAGGTAGATGTCGGCCGAGGGAAACGAGGCCGCCATGTCCTCGATCTTCCCGAGCGGCCCGCCGGCTTTCTGGCCCCCGCCCATCCCGTGATGCGCCCACAGCGTCACCGGCATCCGCGCGCCCGCGACGAGGAACTGCAACCGGATGTAGGCGCTGGTCCCGAGGAACGGCGCATTGAGCAACTGACACAGCCGTTGATCGGTCGTCTCCCCGGTCTTCATCAGCGCGTAGTGGTGGCCGTGGAGCAGGCCGAGCCACCGCCCTTTCGTCGGCTTCAGGTACAGCTCGAAGAGTTCCAGCACGAGGTCGAGCGCCTTGTCGTCGATGACGTCCTCGGCGGTGTCGTACAGAGCGGCCGATCGAAGACGTTGCCGGTTGGACGGGCTGGCGAAGTCGATGTAGTCGCCGAGGCCGACGAACCACGCGCCGAGTTCCATGCAGCGGTCGATGTGACGCTTCAGGAGGTCTTTCGCCGTCGCCCCACGTGGCCCCGCCCACTGAATGTCGCCGACGGGTGCGATGACGACGGGCGCGTGATCCCCCTGCTTGCGCTTGATGTCGAAGGACGCAAGCTCCACCTACTTCTGCTTTTTCTTGTGCCGGCGGCAATGGCAGTAATCCGGCTCGCCCTGGTGGATGCAGCGATCGTCGGTCGTGTCGCCCTCGGCCATCGTGTTGAGGTCGTTCGGCAGTTGCGTCGGTGGACGTGTCGCCATCTGACCCTCCGTTAGAATTCCGGGGCGCAGCGCACTTCGACTTCGAGACCCTTATCGCCACCGAGCCATCGCATAGACATCCGCACGCGGTCTTCCGGGCACCCCGCCGTGACGGCGGCCTGCTTGAGCAGCTTGGTCGCTTCCTGAATGTTGTCGTTGATCGGCAGCGTGGCCGTGATGGTCACGAGGATCAGCGGGTACAGTGGGCGCAACGGCCCGTCTCACATTTCGTGCAGAGAATCCCCCGCCGGCACCCGCACGTAAGACAGCGCGCCCGGAGCGTCAAAACATCCCGTCCGGGGTATGGATGACGTCTTCGGCGCGCTCGGCTGCCGTCAGGCGCGGCGGGATCTTTCCCCGGTGGAACAGGTCGCACATGATGCGATTGGCGACCGCCCAATCGTCGCCGTACACCGTGTGGTGGTACGTGCAGAGATCGACGTCGCCGGGCAGCGCGCAGCCACACTGCGAACAGATGCTCACCGCCGGTCCTTCCACGAACAGTTCGTGCATTGCCAGCAGGCCAGAGGACGGGCGTAGGCCAGCGTGTCCTCGCCGCAGTTCGGGCAGCGGCGGGTCACTGCCAGATCCCGGTCTGCATCTGGCGCGCGAGACGCGCGGCGCGCTCACCCACCTGTCCAGCCCACTGCGAATCCATCATCTCGTCGGCGGCGCGGTCGTACTGCCCTGCCTCCACCGCCGCGAGCATGTTCCGGAACCCGAGCAGGCCGCGAACCCCGAGGTTGAACGCCATGTTGACGAGGACGGCGCGACGCGCTTCGTCCAGCCGCAGGGACCACGGCAGATTCGCGATGACCGCCGCCGAGTATTCGAGGATGTCGGCGTCGAGCAGCATGTCGGCCTCGTGCTGGCTGATCCCCTTGTCGCGGAGGTTCCGCCCGACGCCGATCGTCTCGATGCCGCGGCTGTCCTTGTACACGCGGAGCTTGCAGCCCTCGTCGCGAATCAGTTGCTCACGGAGCGTCATCGCCGCGGCCCGAGGAAGTGATTGCGGAGGTCGCGGACGTCCTGCTGGATCTCTTTCACGGCGTCCTTGTCGGCCTTCGCGTCCACCGCCCGCCCAAGGGCCTCCACGCTCGTACGATCCGCTTTCGCCCCCGCGAGGTACAGAAACCCGCCGCCGAACAACGTCAGCAGGAAACTCACCAGCAGGATCAGCGGCACGCGGATCGCGGGACGGTCGCTCATCCCCGAATCATTCGGTGTTCGGCGTGGAACGTCATTCCGTCCTCGTGGCGCGGTCGGTCCCCACGCCCAGCAGAATGTCCATGAGCATCCGGTTCCCGGGGGTGCCCCCGACGTCCGGGACGTTGCCGATGTAGCGGGACGAGGCGTTGGGGGCGAGCAGGCGGCCGGGGAGTGACGCGAGTTTCGGTGACCCGCCGCTTTTCTCGAACAGCAGATCCATCAGGACGCGGTACGGGCTCTGAGGGCCGGACGCGAGCGCGTCGCGCCCGCCGATGCCGGCGCCGCGCGTGATCGTCTGCACGAGTTTCTGGTAGTCCGCCGAGCCGAGACGCGCTTCAAGGTTCCGCGCGATCTTCGGATCGGTGAGCATCTGTTGAAGCTGGCCCATGTTCAGAGCCTCGTCGCCGTCTCTCGGACGGAACACGCCGGAACGGTCGAGCACACCCTTCTTGCCGGCTCCGCCGACGAGCGTCAGCCCCTTTGAAAACTGCTCCTGCATCTTCTCGAAGATGCCGCGCGAGTAGCCGGTAGGGTCGGCGGCGTCGAGACCGTCAAGGATTTCCTGCCTGACCTTCCCGTAGAGCTGGCGCTGATCGACCCCGTTGAAGTTCCGCTCCATCGGGTCGCGCGAAAACGCCCGCGCGCCGATCTTCGACAACTCGTCGTTGGCTTCCTGCAACGTCATCGGCTTGGGGGCGGTGCCGGCCGTATACCCGCCGGTCGGCGGCACGAGCACCTTCGTCGGCACCGTCTGGCCGAGCGAGGGGACCGTCACATGCGTCCCCATCATGTCGAGTCCGGCGTCGATCTCGCGGTTCACCGAATCTTTCGCCGCGCCGAGCGTCTTTTGCCCGCCTCCAGCCGCCATCTCGCGGAGGTCGCGGATCGTGCTCGCACCCTTCAGCGGGGGGCTGATCTCCCCGACCGTCTTCGCGACGTTCGCGGCGTCCTTGCGGTTGATCGCCTTCATCCCGCCTGGCGCCATCTGGTTCACCTTGGACGAGCCGAGGATTTCCCCGAGCGTCCCCGCGAAGGCGCCTGTGGCGGCCCCGGAGAGCCCTGAGCCGCCTTCGGCCACGTCGCCCGCGGCTCCACCCGTCGTCACGCCGAGCGCACGCCCCACAGCCGGCGCCGCCTTCGCCATCTTCGGCACGCGCGCGAGGTACGCGCCGAGCGGCCCGCCGAGCGCCAGCCCGCCGATGGTGATACCCGCTTCGGTCGGCGTCTGCGGGACGAGCACCTTCGCGGCATCCGTCGGGGCGGGCGTCGAAGAAAGCTCCGGGTAGCGCGCAACCTGGCTGATCGGTTCGCCCTGTGCGACGCGGGCCGCCGTGACGAACGGAGACGTCACGGAGCGCATCCCCTGCGCGACGACATCGGTCACCGGCTTCGCGACGTACTCCTGATAGCCGCGCGTCAGGGCGTTGCGCGTGTCGGGTGACGCAGCCTCGAAATCCGGTGGCGGCGGAATTACCGCGTCAGGCGGCGAGGGAATTAGCGGGGCTGCCACTGCCCACCGCGCCACACGTATTTACCGGACTGCGAGACGATCTCGCCGTTCTCCATCTTCGTGCCGGCTGGCAATTGCGGCGCGGCCGGAGCAGGAGCAGCCGGCGCGGCCGGCACGCCCCCACGGAAGCCGCGCTGATCGAACTCCGCAGCGCGGTTCGCCAGCTTGTCCTGAATGAGCTTCCGCGCCGCGGCAAGCTTCGCCTTGAAGACGACCGGCGGGTCCGTGGGCTGCGGCAGTTCCTGTTTGATGCGCTCGTACTCTTGCGGCGTCACGGCCATACCCGACTGCGCCCGGAGCAGCGCGTTCGACACTTCCGCCAGCCGCGCCCGATGCGTGGATTCCGCGCTCGTGGCGCCGATGCCCGTCACATTCCGCAGCGCACCGAGACGCCCGGCCACCGGGCCGATGTACCCGGGCTGGAGCCCCCGGTCGATCTCACCGAGGAGATTGTCGGCGGTGCGGAGGTCGGCGTTCGTCGCGGCTTCGCCCGCCGGCAGCGGCTGCGTCTTCGGCGGCCCCTGCGCCTGCGTCTGTCCCGTGCCGCCACCGACAAGGTTCGCGCCCTCGGGCAGCGAATACTGCTTGAGCTTGTCGAGACGCGCGAGGAGCACGCCGGCCGTCGCCTTGTCACCGCGCGCCTGTGCTTCCTCAAGCGCGCGTACCGTGTTGACGATCTCGGCGCCGACCGTGGGCTGTTTTGGCTCTCTCGGTTCCTTCGGCTCGCGGAACTTCACTGCATCGAACGCTGCCGATTCCGTGCGCGGCGTGACGCCGAGATGCCGCAGGAGTTGCGCCGTCCCGCTGATGTGCTTCGGCGGCTGGACGGGGCCGTAGCCGGCGCCGGGGTCGGGGACGGCGTGATCGCGCTCCATCTGATCCGCGAGCGTGCGGCCCTGCTCCATCGAGCGCGTGCGCTCGGCCTGTTCCTTTTCGGCCTGCCGTTTCTGGTCGGCTTGCCGATAGACCCATTGCAGCGCGGCGTTCGCCGTGCGCGGGTCTTGCGTCGGACTGCCGCCGTAGGGGCTGAGGTCGACGGGCGCGTTCGCGCGTTCGTGCTGCGCCTGCGTCTCCGCGAACTGTCGTTCCTGCAACCCGAGGGACGCGTCCCGGTGCGCCTTCAGCTCGTCCAGTTGCTGCTGGCGCTGACGCGCATCCTCGGCGGCTTCCATCCCTTTCGGGATGCCGGTCGCGCTCTGACCAAGGATGGCCGCGAGCATCGCGGGCAGCGAGCCGGCCATTACCAGCCCGTCCAGTCCGCGAGGCCGCTGGTCCAGTCCCACATGCCGGCGCCGTCGACCCCGAACGACAGCAGGTCGAGCCCGGAGAGCGCATCCCCGCCCCCAAAGTCCCACCCCTCGGAGAGTTGCGGCAGGAAGTCGGTGACGCCGCTATCGAAGCCGCCGTAGTCCAACCCACCGAGCGATTCCAGCCCGAAGTCGGCACCGCCCGAGCCGAAGGCGGCACCTTCCATGTCGAAATCGCTCGTGGCCGGCGACGCTGAGAACGACGTGGAATAGTCCCCACGCTCCCCGAGCCGCTGCGCGTCGAAGCCGGGACTCGCCGCCCCGCCGCCATTACTGGCGAACAGCCCTCTGGCGCCCGAGGCGATCGAATCTCCGAGACCCTTGAACGCCCCGCTCCGCATCCCGCCGTACAAACCGGCGGCGCCGAGGGAGCCGAGGCCGCCGACGAGCATCTGGCGGTTCGCGATGCCCTCCTGCCGGTCCAGCGCCTTCGCCTGCATCTGGCGGTTCGCGTCAGCGTTCGTCGCTCCCGCCTGCCGGCCAAGGTCCGTCTGTGCGGCGCCAGCCGCCTGCCCGAGCGCGTCGAGCGTCGCTGAGCGCGCGGCAAGGTCCGCTTCGCGGCGCGCCCGGATGAGGGCTTCGGCGCGCGAGTCCTCCAGCTTCTTCATCCGGTCGTTGAGGTACGTGTTCAGCCCGAGTCCGGCGCCGCC
>DASPKW010000264.1:0-80633 GCA_035627895.1 Tepidisphaeraceae bacterium
AAAACCCGCCGTTCTTGTTCCCCACCGCCACGCAGTTCCGCACGATGTGCCGGGGGATCACGCGCGGCAACTCATTGGCCGGCGTCGACCCGTACCCGCCCGCCTTGAACCCGTTCCCATCCGCCAGCCGCTCGAACTTCGGCCCAAACCCGTTGTACATCGCCCAACAGTTCTCGATCGTCACCGCCTCGTGCGCGTTGATCAAATCGAACCCGTCGTCCGAGTTGAACCACGCCCGGCACCCGCGAAACACGTTCCCGGTCGACCCCTTCGACGGGTGACCGCCAAACCCGTCGGTATTACCGCCCTTGCCATCCTCGCTGGTGAAATCGTGATTCCGGTAGGCGTCGCAGTTCAAAAACAAATTGTCCGACCCGCGGATGTGATAGATCCCGATCGCCTGCCCATCGTGCATCGAGAGGTTCTCGAGCACGTTGTGACTCCCGTCGCTCGCGAAGCAGACCGACTGCGAGTGCCGCGTCGCCGTCACCTGCACGCCCACCACCTCGATCCCCTTGATGTGCAGCCACGACCCGCTCACCTGGAACGCGTGCACGCGCAGCCCGCGCGGCTTGACCGCCGAAAAGTCGAACACCGGCCGCTCCCCCTCCGCCGCCCGGTACGTGATCGGCCTTCCCCGCTCGCCCGACTTGTCCAGAAACGTCACGTAGGCCCAGATCCGCCGCCGCCGTGCGATCTGATCCTCTTTCATCGCGTACGTCCCCCCGCGAATAACGACCGTGTCCCCCGGCCCCACCTTCTCCTGCGCCTTCTGAACCGTCGCCAGCGGCTTCTCCCGCGTGCCGACGTTCGCGTCATCCCCGTCCGGCGCCACGAACACCTCCACCGCGAACGCGACCGGACAAACCGAAAGCAGCAATCCCACCAGAAGACGAGCGACCATGCCCGACATCGTCGCGCGACAACGCCACGGTCGCAAGACCATCGCGAGCGCCATGGGCAAGCCTTTTCGCCTGCTCATATCAAATGACTGACGACAACTGGCCCCCTCTTGCACACAGGGACTGACCGCCCGACGGACGGCCCGCCGCAGTCGCTTCGCGTCGTCGCGATTCGGCGCGGCGCGCGACCGTCATTCCCAACCAATCACCCTTCCAGGTGCACGCGCCCCCAGAGCGCATTACACTCCCCCCCGATGCCCGCCGCCCCCCCCGACATCCCCTTCCGCCCCGACCGCGCCCCACTCGTCCCCCCCGGCGCCGCCGACCTCCACGCCACCGACATGACGGCGACCTTCGCCGCCGATCTCCCCCTCGCCGAAGCCCAATCCCGCCTCGCGCAACTCAACCAATGGCTCCCCATCGACGGCGACCCCACTTGGCCCCTCGGCCGGCTCGTCGAAATCAACTCCACCGGCCCACTCCGCCTCGGCTACGGCGCTTGGCGCGACCTCCTCCTCGGCTGCCAGTTCCACACCCCCCGCGGCGACCTCATCACCGCCGGCGGCCGGACCGTCAAGAACGTCGCCGGCTACGACCTCACCAAGTTCATGGTCGGACAAAGCGGCACGTTCGGCCAACTCGTCACCATCACCACCCGCACCTACCGCCGCCCCGAAGGCGTCATCACCGCCTGGCTCGACCCCGACCCCGCCTACGTCCGCCAGCTCCTCCCCACCGCCCTGCGCCCGCAATACATGATGATCTCGGCCCGCGGCCTGGCGTGCGGCTACACCGGCGACGCCCGCACCCTCGCCTTCTACCGCGACGCCGTCCGCACCCTGGCCCCGCGTGTCGTCCACGAACACTCCCTCCCCGAAGACGCCGCCACCCGCGCCGCCGCGTGGCAATGGGGCTCGCCCAACACCGCCCGCGCCGCCGTCCCCCCGGCCCGCATCATACAGTTCATCGAATCCGCCCACTGGCCCACGGCCTGCGCCGACCCCGCCTTCGGCATCGCCGTCGGCCCCGCGCGTGAGACCGACCACGCCCGCCTCACCACCGCCGCACGCGCCGCCGGCGGCAGCGTATATTTCATGGACACGAGCGGCCGCCTCACCGGTGTCGAAACGCCCCCGCGCGTGCGAGCGATCCTGGACCAGCTCAAAGCCTGACCGCCCACGCCGACTCCACACCTCCCACCCGATGAATACCACCGCCCCCGCGCAACCCACCAATCGGCAATCGGAAATCGGAAATCGGAAATCCCCCCCCCTCCCCCTCGACCCGCGCACCTACGACCGCGCCCTCGCCTGCGTCCACTGCGGCCTCTGCCTCCCCGCCTGCCCCACCTACACCGAAACCCTCCACGAGGCCGACAGCCCCCGCGGCCGCATCCAGCTCATGCGCGCCCTCGCCGAGGGCGCGATCGAGCCCACGCCGAGCGTCCGCAACCACCTAGACCTCTGCCTCGACTGCCGCGCCTGCGAGACCGCCTGCCCCTCTGGCGTCGTCTACCACGAGCTCATCGAAGAAACCCGCGCCCGCATGTACGGCGATCAACACGGCACGCCCCGGCTGGGCGCGCAACGGGAGGGCGAGGCTCCGTCCGAGCCGCGGGGGCACCCCGCGCAAGACCCAACGGATCACCCGGAAAGTCCCGGTCCCGCCGCGCGCTTCAAACCCTCCCTCCAACACCGCTTCCTCCGCCTCCTCTTCCTCCACCTCTTCACCCGCCCCACCCGCCTCAAGCTCGCCCTCCTCCCCGCCCGCCTGATGCAAAAGGTCGGCCTCTACGCCCTGATTCGCAAGACCGGCCTCTTCAAACTCCTCCCCGCCGGCCTGCGAAAAATGGAGCAAATGCTCCCGCCCACCGGCCCCCTCTGGCCCCGCGCCCTCCCCGAGCACACCGCGCCCGCTCCGATGGGGCAGACATTCTTGTCTGCCCGGACTAATCCTTCCGATCAGCGCGAGACCTCGCGTCCCGCGAGCCCGCCCGCTGAAGCGGGCTCGCCGAAAGCCAGCGGCGTTTTCTTCCCCGGATGCGTCGGCTCCGTCATGTTCGCCGAGGTAAACCGAAAGGCCGTCGACCTCCTCGCCGCCGCCGGGTGCGAGGTCATCGTCCCCCGCACCCTCGCCTGCTGCGGCGCCATCCACCACCACAACGGCGCCTGGGAATCCGCCCGCGCCATGGCCCGCAAAAACATCGACGCCGTCCCGTCCGACGTCGACTTCATCACCAACACCATCGCCGGCTGCGGCGCCATGCTCCACGACTACGACCACCTCCTCCGCGACGACCCCGCCTACGCCGACCGCGCTCACCGCTTCGCCAAAAAGGTTCGCGACGTCAGCCAACTCCTGATCGACCTCGGCCTCCCCCCCACGCCCCACCCCATACACGAAACCGTCACCTACCACGACGCCTGCCACCTCGCCCACGCCCAGAAGATCACCGCCGCCCCGCGCGCCCTCCTCGCCTCGATCCCCGGCCTCACCCTCGTCCCCCTCCCCGAGGCCGACATGTGCTGCGGCGCCGCCGGCACCTACAACCTCACCCAGCCCGCCATGGCCACCGCCCTCGCCGACCGCAAACTCGCCCACATCGCCTCCACCGGCGCCCCCCTCTGCGCCACCGGCAACGTCGGCTGCGCCATGCACCTCCAATCCCAGGCCGCCGCCAACAACCGCCCCGTCCAAATCGTCCACCCCGTAGAACTCCTCCACCGCGCGGTCTTCGGAGAGTGATCACCGCCGAGACCCAGAGGACGCAGAGGAATTCATTTCACGAATGACCACGAATCATCACGAATGATGCCGTCCTCATTCGTGCCCATTCGTGTTCATTCGTGAAACTCTCTTCTTCTCCGCGCCCTCTGCGCCTCTGCGGTGAACTCACCTCTGATACGCCGGTAACAACCGCAGCGGAATCCCCAGCGTCAACACCGACAACGCCGTCGTATACGTCTGCCCCTTCTCCGCCTCCGTCCGTCCCCCCGGCCACCCGCCGTCCTTGTCCTGCAACTTCAGCAACGCGTCCTGCGTCCGCTTCCAAACCCGCGGCCACCGTTCGTCCGCCACCTGAAACGCCGCCTGCGCCGCATAATACCGCGCGTAATACGCGTACTCCGTCTGATCCGTCACCGGATGATCGATCAGAAACGTCGCCCCCAAATCCACCTCGCGCCGCCCCGCCCGGTCCAGCAGCGCCAAGCTCAGCACCCCCGCCCCCGTCATCGACGCCGTCGGCTCGGCGCCCGGCTGATACCCGAACCCACGCTTCTCCTTGTCATAGCACCGCAGCACGAACTCCGCCGCCCGGTCCGCCGACTCCCGCGGCACGTCCACCCCCGCGTTGTGCGCCGCCCGCAGCGCCAGCACGCACCAGCTCGACACCGACAGATCGCTGTCCGGCACCTCCACCTCGTACCGCCACCCGCCCCGGAACTTCTCCTCCGCCCGTTGCGTCTTCTGCGCCTTGATCAGCACCGCCGTCGCCCGCAGAAGCGCCGCGCGAACCTTGGCCCGCTGCTTCTCGTCGGCCTCCATCCCCGCCGCCTCCGCCAGCGCCAGCGTCGCGATCGCGTGCCCGTACATCCGGCTCCCGTCCACCCTCCCGAAGTACCCGTCCTCCGGACACACCTTCACCAGGTAATCGATCGCGTTCCGCACCACCAACGCATGCTTCCCCGCGTCCGGCGTACGTCCCGCCGCCAAATACGCCATCACCGCCAACCCCGTCAGCGCCACCCGCGGCCCCCCGAACGTGTCCTTCCCCGTCCGATTCTGAAACGACCCGTCCGCCTGCTGCTGCTTCGCGAGGTACGCCAACCCCCGCGCAATCGCCCCGTCCAACTGCGGCGAAAGCTCCTCCGCCGCCGGGTTCTTCACCTGCGCGCGGGCGACCGGTGCCCAAAGCAGCGCAAGGCAGAGGAGGATCGACACGACCGGACGCCGCATCGTCGTATCATACCGCATCCGTAGGGTGGGCACTGCCCACCGCTCGCGCGACCTGCGCGCCGCCGCGTACTCACTCTCCCAGCGGCGCCAACGGCGTCTCATCGCCGAACACGTCCCTCGCCGCGGGGAGAGGGCGGGGGTGAGGGGCGAATCTCCAACGTCATCCGACGCGCGCTGGTCGGCCGGGTGCCATGCTCAGACCCGGCGCGAATGAGCGTGTTTAGAACCGATGCGCAATCGCCGGGGATGGGCATGCCGAACCCCGCGCGGCTCTCGACCGCCCCGCATGGCCATCCCCACCGACGAACAATCTGACGCCGACCGGGCGCCGCTGGCGGCGGGTCTGACCATGGCACCCCGGTGTCCCCTTTGGTCACGCCCCCTCCGACAACAACGGCAACTGCACCCGCACACTCCGATCCGCCCCGTCATCCAACCCCGGCGCCGCCCCGATGAACTCCTTGTCGATCTTCTTCACGTTCCGCATCGGCGGATGCTCCAACGGCTTTAAATCCGGGGAATCCGCCCCGTCGTGCCTTTTCAGCACGTTGTAATACTGATCCCGCTGCGCCGGCACCCACCCCGCATCCCGGATCAGCCGGCAGATCTCCCGGTCGCTCAGCTTGTACGTCGTCCCCGCCGCCGACACGACGTTCTCCTCCATCATCACGCTCCCCATGTCGTTCGCCCCGAAGAACAGCGCCAGCTGTCCGATCTTCGGCCCCATCGTCACCCAGCTCGATTGCAGCGACGGCACGTTGTCCAAAAACAACCGCGCGATCGCCAGCATGCGCAAATACTCGTCCGCCCCCGCCATCCGTACCACGCGCCCGCGCAGCACGTCCTCGTTCACGCTCTCGTCGAACGGCCCGTACGTCGCCTCGTCCCACTCCTTCGCCCGGCCCAGCGGCGTGTTCTCCCGCTGAAACGGCCAGTGGATAAACGCCGTGTATTGGCCCGTCAGGTGCGCCCTCTCCCGATCCGTGTCCGACTTGGCGAACACGCCCGGCCACCGCTCCCGCACGCGTCGCATCGTCCCGACCGGGTCGCCGCCGTCACCGAGGTCGAAGCGCGGGTCGAACCCGAGCGCCCGCACGTAATCCTGCAGGTCCCGGATCGCCGCCATGTGCTCGATCCGCTCCCTCACGAACTCGATGTGCCCAATGAGCATCGTGGCGGAAGTATTCATCCCCTCCTCGTGCGCCACCCGCATCACGCGGAGCCAGTCGTCGCCCGTGCACTTGCCGATCCCGATCCGCCGCCGCACGCGCGGCGCGAAAATTTCCCCGCCCCCGCCCGGGATCGTCGCCAGCCCCGCGGCCTTCAGCCGTCGGATGATGTCTCGCACGTCCATCCCGAAAAACCGCTCGAACTCCACGAACTCCGGCGGGCTGAACGCGTGGATGTGCACCGACGGGAACGTCGCCCGGATGTGCCGCAACAAATCCTCATACCACTCGATCGGCAGCCGGTCGTTCATCCCACCCTGCATCAGGATCTGCGTCCCGCCGATGCTCACCAGCTCCCGAATCTTCTCATCGATCTGCTCGAAACTCAGCGTGTACGCGTCCTCATCCTCATGATCCCGCCTGAACGCACAAAACGTGCACTTGGCCGTGCACACGTTCGTGTAATTGATGTTCCGATCGATCACGAACGTGCGGTAATCCTCGGGGTGCAGCACCTGCATCCGCGCGTGCGCCCACTGCCCCAGATCGTGCAGCGACGCCGACGCATGAAGCTCCAGCGCCTGCCCCTCCGTCAGCCGCGCCCGCCCCTCAATCACCGCATCGATGTCGAACGAAAGGGTGCCCATAACTGCCCCAATTGTAGAGCGAACCGCCGCCGCGGGGGAGCGAGTCACACCGCTTTCACGGGTTTTGCCGCGTCCGGTCCCCTCTCCCGGACGCGCCTCATCGCTCGTTTCGCGTCAACGCGCTGCCGCGCCTGGGAGAGGGTTAGGGTGAGGGCATGCAGCGCCTTCACGATCCGTCAGCCCTCGCACCCAATCACTCCCCCGGCTTCCCAAACCCCCTCCCCGCATCATCCAACACCAACACCCAATCGTTCCCGCGCCCCGTCTCCCCCGGCAGCGTGAATTCCTTCCGCTCCCCCGCCTCAAACGTCTCCAACTCCTTCGCCGCCCCCGAGCGCGGGTCAAACAACCACGCCCGCACCCGCGCCCCCAGCTTCGCCCCGTTCAACTCGACCGTCACCTTCCCGCCCTCAGGCACATACACCATCACATACCCCTCCCCGCGCGTCCCCACCCGATGCCCCGCCCCCTTCGGATTCTCCCCGCCAATCAACCCCTGATCCGGCACCCGCGACAACATCGGCCGCGACTCCATCAACCGCCGCAAATGCGCCATCTGCGCCGACCCCGGCCGGTCGATCGCCTTGTCCCAAGTGACCAGCATCTCCCCCGCCAGCTTCCCCGGCGCCGGCGTCTCAGCCGAGTGCATCGACCAGATCGAGTGGTGCCCGTACGTGTGCCCGAACCCGCCCGCGAACACCGCCCAGTACGCCGCCTGCCGCACGTCGAAGTCGTCGAAGTAATCCTTCGCCACCTTCGACCCGCGCACCGGGTGGTCCTCGTACCGCGGCTCCCCGTCGAACACCGGCTTGACCGGCTCCAGCGCGTAATCCTTCGCGATCATCTCGTAGTTCGCCGTATCCCGCCCCTGGTGCCCCGACTGGATCATGTGAAACGCCAGCCACGGCTCGGCCCCCGGATAATACTTCGTCGACGACGCCCGCCCCTGCGGGTGATACCCGATCAAATGCCGCTTGTCGGCCGACTGAATCCCCGCCGCCATCGCCCGCCAGATCTCCCGATGCTTCTCGTTCTCCACCGGCCGATCCCCGCCCAGAACCCAGATCACGTTCGGCCGATCCGCGTACCGCTTCCCCAGGAACTCCCCGTAAACCTTCGCGTTCTCCGGCGTGAAAATCTCCGGCCCCTGCCCCCATTTCTTGTTCACCTTGTCCCCCCACGTCGGCAGCAGCGCCAAATACAACCCCTTCCGCTCCGCCATCGCCAGCACCGCGTCGACATCCTTGAAATACGCCTCGTTCGGCTTCGTCGGGTCATTATCCACCAGCGGCAAATGCCCCTGCCGGTTCGCCGTCTTGAGCCCGTCGAACTCCGGCAAAATCACGCACTGTATCGCCGTGTACCCGTACCCCCGTCGGTTCTCTAGATACTTCTCCGCCTGCTCCATCGTCAGCCGATGAAACAGCTCCCACGCCGTGTCCGCCAGGTAAAAAAACGGCGTCCCGTCCGCGTGCACCAGGAACCGCTTATTCTCCGACACGCGCAGGTCGCCGTGCTTGAAGTCGGCCGACGGCCCCTCACGCCCCCTCGGCTGTGAGACGGCGACCGACGAACACAACATCAACGCGACCAGCACTGCGCGGGTGATCATCGCCCCACTTTCAAAACGCGCGCGACGATTGTCAACCGCGTCCCGTCCAAGATGACATCCTGCGGATTCAGTCGCCAGGGCGGGGGAGGCCGTACTCGTTGCGCGTGGCACTCCTATCTCATGAACCCTCGACGCGGATCGGCGCGGCGGCGGGAAAGATGAGCGGGCTCGGGGGCAGCAAGGCCGCCGCTCGCCCGCTCAGACAGACAAGAACGTCCGCCCCACTTGTGACGCGACGCGATGAGCCGCGCCGTCCGGCCCCCGTCTCGCGTCCAGTCGCCGGGCTCCCTCTTGCCCCCGGCCCCCTGCTCCCCCGCCTTCATCCTTCGCCCGATCCCCCCCTGCCCGCCCGCGTCAAACCTGCTACACTCGCCCCCATATGCCGGACCCGCAGCGCGGCCCCGACGACGACCACGACGACCGGGGCGCGACCAACCTCGCCCCCCCGCCCACGTCTGCCACCGCCCTCACCGACCTCACGCTCGCCGTGCGCATCGAGGGGCTGCCCGAGCAGGAGGTGTTCCTCCAGCACGGGTTGTCGATCGGCCGCAACCCGTCCAACACGATCAGCATTAGTGATAGTCCGGAGGTGGAGCGCATCCACGCGATGGTCGCCAAGCAGGGCGATGGCACGATGCTGCTCGAGTGCACCGATGCGCACCTCCGGCTGACGCTGCCGGACGGGAAGGAAGTCCACTCGCTCACGCTCAAGCCCGGGGCGAGCTTCCGCCTCGGCAAGGCGACGATCCGCTGCCTGAAGCGCGAGACCAAGCCGACCGTCGTCGTGGCCGACAACCCGTGGGAGGTGCGCTGCCCGCGGTGCTTCGGCGTCATCGCCGATTTGCCCCACGCCGAGCACGCCTGCCCCCACTGCACGATAGAGCTGCAGTACTTCGTGTCCCATCACTCGGCGCACGGCCCCGACACGCCGCAGTCGTCGGTCCACGAAGAGACGCCCGCGACGCCCGAGTTCAGCGGCTGGCTGCCGCGGCACGTCGGGCCGTACAAGATCCGCGCATTTGTCGCTCAGGGCGGCATGGGCATCATCCTCCGCGGGCTGCACACGGAGGCCGACCTGCCCGCGGCCGTGAAGCTGCTCAAGAGCGACCCCGAGGACGACCCGTCCTGGCGGGCACGCTTCATGGCCGAGATCGACACGCTCAAGACGCTGCGGCACCCCAACGTCGTCCACCTGCAGGACTCCGGCAAGGACGACCAGCTCCTCTGGCTCGCCATGGACTGGATCGAGGGCCAGCCGCTCACGAAGCTGATGGCGACCTACCGCGCCCAGAGCAAACCGTTCCCGATCGACGAGCTGCGCACCGTCCTCTCGCAGGTCGTCACGGGCCTGAAGTACCTGCACGACAAACACCTCGTCCACCGCGACTTGAAGCCGTCCAACGTGCTGATGGCGACCGACAGCCTCGTGAAGCTCGTCGACTTCGGCATCGCCAAGAGCGCCGGCGGGCAGTCGCGCATCGTCACCCAGTTGACGCAGACCGGCATGGTCGCCGGCACCGAGTCGTACATGTCGCCCGAGCAGGCCGAGGGGCAGCAGGTCGGCCCCGCGTCCGACGTCTACTCGCTGGGCGTGATGTGGTACGAGCTGATCACCGGCCGCAGGCCGGTGGGCGCGTTCGCCGCGCCGCATTTGGCCCGGCCCGACTGCCCGATCTCGTGGAGCCACACGATCGCGGGGTGCCTGGCGACGGAGCCGCGCGTGCGGCCGAGCCTCGACCGGATCCTGTCGGTGCTCACCACCAACGCCGCCGAGCCGCCCCCCCTGCCGGCGCACCGCAACCGGGGCGGCCCCGCCACGCCCCCCGGCGGAACGCCCGCCCGGCCGCCGTCGTCGTCGGTGAACCCGGCCCGGCCGCCCGGGGGGGCATCGGAAGTGTCGCAGATGGCGACGCAGGTCCGCCCGCCACACCGCGCGCCCGCGAACCCCGTCGACCGGGCCGCCGCGTCGCAGATGGCGACCCAGGTGAACCCCGCGCGCCCGCCCGGGGGCGGCACCCCGGGGGCGACGAACCCGCC
This sequence comes from Tepidisphaeraceae bacterium, assembly GCA_035627895.1. Lineage (GTDB taxonomy): Bacteria > Planctomycetota > Phycisphaerae > Tepidisphaerales > Tepidisphaeraceae > DASPKW01. The sequence continues at coordinate 10,325 of DASPKW010000264.1, forward strand.
CAGCAAGTCCGGGATGCCCGCCGCGCCCCCGCCGCCCCCGCCCCCGGGAGCCCCCCACAACTACGCGCCCAACCCGTACGCGCACTTCGCCCCCCCGGCCGACGGCGCGTCCGCCTACACGTGGCCCATGGTCATCGGCGGCGTCGCGCTGGTGCTGATCGTGATCATCATCGCGATCGCGGCGTCGTAAACGCACCGCGGCACTGAAGTGCCACGGACCCGTCAGACGCGGGCATTGGCCGCCGTCTGGCTCCCCGGTGGCCCGTTGACAACGCCGGCCGATCGCCTATGCTGGACGATCCGGTCGGTGCACGGCGACGTGCCCGTCCGGACGCCGGTTTCGCGAGGAACCACCGGGGCGTAGTTCAGCTTGGTTTAGAACGCCAGACTGGGGGTCTGGAGGTCGCAGGTTCGAATCCTGTCGCCCCGACTTACATTTCTTAACGAGTCCCCTCCCAAGCGGGGACTCGTTTCGTTTTTACCACTCACCGCGGGCACGCCTGACGCACCCGCGTATTCGGCCGGGTCATCGACCTCGGCATTCTCCTTCACACTGGCCGGGTCGACCGGCCCCGCGTAAATCGTGATCGGGAACGGCTGCGCCCCGACCGTCATTATGCCGCCGGCCACTCTCCGGACGGCCCGCTTGCCCCAGCGCTCCTGCTTGAACCGGAAGAACAGGTTCGCGTTCACCGCTGTCAGCAGCCGGCCGGCCGCCGCCAGGTCGTCCGCGTCGGCGGCCAGCGCCGACAGGTCGGCCAGCCGCGCCATCGCGGCGTCGACCCGCGCCCGCGGGTCGGCCGGCGCGTCGCCGATCCGGCGCTCGGCCGCACCCAGTTCGTCCCGGGCCCCGGCCAGCCGCCGCTCGACGTCGCCAAACTCGCGCTCTACCAGCGCGTACTGCGCGTCGGACTTCGCCCGGGCCAGGTTCCGCCCGACCACGTCGAGTTCGGCCGCCAGCGCGTCCGCCCGCTCCCGAATCGACTCGACCTCCCTGCGGCCAGAACGGGCTGCCGCGTCGGCGGCAGCCAGTTCTCCGAGCTTGGCCCGGACGCGGTCGAGCACGCCCGGCCGGAGCAGCGCCCGCTGGGCGACGGCGGCGACCGCGAACCGGGCGGCGGCCGGGCCGTTGACGGTGTTGTGCTCGCACCGGGCCCCGTGGCTCTGGTTGTACAGGCCGCACACGTACTTGAACGCCTTGCCGCTCGGCGCGCGGTACATCGGCCAGCAGCAGCCCATGTCGAACACGCGGGTGCCGAGCGGGTTCATCTCGGGCGTCCGCGACCGCGGCTTGCCGCGCTGTCGGCCGGCCCGCTCGTCCAGGGTCTTGGTCAACTGCGCCTGCTCGTCCGGCGTGATCGAGGCCGGCCCGTGCGACGGCCCGCGGACGAGCAGGTGGTCCGGGTTGGTCACGACCTTGACGCGGTCGGCGCCGCCGCCGTCGTCGGCGGTCGCCGGCGTCATGAAGTCGGCGTCGGCGAGCGGGCGCGGGCCGTCGCGGTCGAACCGGAGCTGATCGCCCATCGACCGCCGGCCGTACGTCTTGACGCCCGCGTCGATCGGGTCCCGGCCGATGCTCGCGACCGTCGTCGCGTGCCAGACCCCGCTGACCGCGTGCGGGCGGCCCTTGTCCTTCCGGCGACGGCCGGCGTCCGGGGCGGGCACGCGCTCGCCGGTCAGCGTGCGGGCGACGACGGACGCCGGCATCGTCCGCAACATCTCCTTGATCCGGCGGCGGACCTCGTACGTCCCGTCGGTCCGCGGAAGCCAGACGACGTGGTACCCGCGGCCGCGGACGTACTCGCCGTCCTTCAGCGGCCGCTCGGGCGTCCCGTCCGTTCCGACCAGCCACCGCGCGAACCCGTACTTGGACCGGCCGCCGGTCGAGAACCCTTGGCGGGCCAGGTTGAGGTGGGCCTGGAGCGCCTTGTCGGCCAGCTCGTGGCGGAACCGGCCGGCCTCGTGGTACGCGATCGTGCTCGTGATCGACTCGCCCAGGTCCGCCCGCTCGCCCCGGCGGAGCGGCTTGCGGACGCCGTTGCGGAACACGACGGTGACCCCGGCCCGGCGGAGTTTGTTCTCCAGGTCGACCCCCTGCTGGGCGTCGTCGGGGCGGGCAAGGCGGTCCGGCCGGGGGATGAACACGTGCGACACCGACTGGTCGCGGGCGACCTCGGCGAATAGCGCGTCCAAAGCCGGGCGGGTGCGGGCGTTGCCGGCCACGCCCCAGTCGAGGAACAGGTCGCCAGCCCAGGCCGACTTGCGGCCGCCGACGAGCTCGGTCATCCGCTCGGGCGTGCCGGCGAACCGAACGCCGTGCCGCCGGGCCTCGTCGGCCGCCCAGCGGACGTACTCGGCCGGCGTGGTATCGTGCCGGCCGGACGAGTCGCGCGTGTAGAACAGGCCGCGCCCGCAGGCCGGCCGGGCGTCTCCAGACGTGGCCGCTCCATCATGCTTCCGGCTGCTCATCGGTGTTCTCCTGTTTGTTGCACGCGGCCCAGAGAAAGACGGCCAGCGCGTCGGCGAGTTGCTCGTCTATCGCGGGTTGGCCCTGATTGTCATCGTCGCCGCCAGCCGCCAGGTCGGCGGGCGCGGCGCCGAGCAGGAAGTCGGCCTTCAGCACGCGCGGCCCGCACCAGGCGAGGTGCCGGACCGACGCCCTGTTGACGGTCGTGGCGAGCCGCCCGGTCAACTCGACGAGCGCGTCGAGGGCACGGGCCGGGCCGGCGGCGGCGGCCGCGGCGCCGAGCACGTCGGTGACGGCGCGGCGGCCCGCGGGCAGCGCCGCAGCGGGCGGGAACGCCAGCCCGGCCGCCTCCCAGCGGCAGACGCGCAGGGCGTACGCGAGCCCGAGCAGGAACGCGGGCGACCGGCTGACCAACTTGGCCGAGCCCTCCGTCCCGCCGAGGCCGACCGCGCCGAGGAACGCCCACACCCAGCGGGCGTCCTCTTCCCCGGCGTCGATCGCGGCGCGGACGAGGTCGGCCGGCGTGCTGACCGCCGGTCGGGCGTGACCGGAATCGTCCCGTTGATTGCGGCGGGGACCGCGGGTGACGGCGCTCGGGCCGGCGCGGTCGGGGCGCTTGCGTGAACTGGGTTTGGAACGGCGCGAGTCGTTCTTCGGCATGGTGCGCTCCGCGAGCCGCCGGCCCAACCCGCGTCGGGATGAGTCGGTCGAGACCAAAGTTGGTTCTCGCGGCGGTCCTCGAAGGACAGAACCCTTCGGGACCGCCGCGGCTCGCAGCGCGGTTGCCAACGGCTGCGCGATCCGGTGCGACGATGTTGTCGCCGGGATTCCGCAACACGGTCTTGTGTCGGACAGACCCGGTCGCGTGGCAGGCGACGGGCAGCCGAGGTGAATGCGGCGCCCGCCGATGTGTACTTTGAACGTAATGCCCGAAACCCTTTCGGTCAAGGCGGCTCGGACGTCACGGGCACCGATGGGTAACCGGCCCGTCACCAATTATGACGCGGTTCGGCCTGTTCTTTAGCCTCCTCAGCCCACAGCGCTACGTCCGGCAGTGAGCGGCCGGCGTCCGCCGCAGACCCACCGGGCGTTGTCCCGCGGACACCTTCGGACCGCCGACGCTGCCAGACCATCATCAGCCTCGGCGGCTCTCGGCCCGCGCCTTCCGCCACGCGCCGATCGCCATCACGACGGCCGCGGCACCCACGATCGTCCAGAGAAACCACCGCCAGAACTGCCAGAGCCGCGCCCGGTAGTTCCCGTCGTCGACTTCCTTCTTCAGCCTCCGGAAGTCGGCGAGGATCTCGCTGGGGCGCAGCCCGATGCCGCCGTCCGCCGTGCGGAACGTCTCGAACCCTCCGCCGTCGTAGCCGTCCGCGCTCAGGAGGATGAGGTCGTTCGTGCCGACGCTCCACCCCTCGCGCCAACCGACCTCGCGCGTCTGGCCGGCGCCAATCGCCAGCGTAGCGCTGAACTGCTGACGCGTGTCCTTGTCGGACAAGGACAGCCGCACGGCCGACAGCTGTTGTCCCGAGTTGTTCTTCACCTGGAGGACGGCCCGACCCGAGTCGAGGGCTGCGGGACGGACGGCGACGCCGACGACTGAGTCTATCGACGGACCGCGGCCCTCGGCCTCGCCCTGCTCGCAGCCGACGAGCCCCGTCACAGAGGCGAGTACGAGCAGGGACGCGGTCCAGCCGACTTGACGGGCACCGCAAGCACGTGGGTCCAGAACCATGCTACTGCCTCCGTAAGTCACAAATCCGCCAGACTGCACATGGGGCGCATTATCATTTGAAGCGTTTTCCGCATCAAGAAAATTATGCGTAAAACGCTTCAGGTGGCCGTAACTTCATAGTGCCGGCCGGATGCCGACCAAGCGGAACCAGGCCCAGATCTACAAGCGCGTGCCCGGCTTCCTCCGCGACCTTCGGGAACAGGCCGGCCTGACCCAGCGAGAATTGGCCGACCGCATCCGCCAGAGCCAGTGGTGGGTCGCGCGAAGCGAGACGGGCAGCCGCCGGGTCGACGTGGCGGAATTCGTCGAGTTCTGCCTGGGCTGCGGGATCCAGCCGAGCGACGCGATTGAGCAACTGCGTGGCAGGTGAAGGGGGAAGATCCTGCTGTTCGCAGCCCCCTCGGCCCCGCCGCGCGCGCCCCGCGACCCTTTCCCGGACCGCCGCGCGCCGAGTCAATCAATTGGCTTCCGCCGCCGCGCGAGTTACCGTGCGTGACGATGCACCACGAAAAGCATCCGGTGGTCTATCCCGAACTGGACGTGCCGGACGGCGCTGCCTTCCTCGATCAGCTGGAGGTCGAGGTCGGCCGGTCGGACGAATGGCAACCGGCGCCGAACGCCGCGCCATTCCGCGCAGTCGTAGCGGCATTCAACGGCACGACGTTCGAGGGCTCGGGTCTCCACGTCTGCGCCTGCGTCGACGACGCGTTCGTCGGCGACCCGACGCCCAATACAATCATGTTTGCCGTGATGGCCGATCGCTGGGGCGGGGAAACGGAGCAATTCGAGTTCGTGTCTGCACCGCAACTTAACGCGGCATTCGCCCGCTTCCGTCCATTGGCCCGAGCGGCCGCGCGGGCGGTCGCGGTGTCATGCCGCATCCGATACCCGAAGGACGCGCGGGCCAAACCGCTGCCGCCGGTTACGGCAAGCCGTTTAAACGCGTTTTGCCGGCTCGCTAATCGTAGTTGTCTTCACCCAAATGATTCACGGCGGTTCTACCGCTTCGTGCGTCACTGCCATGCCCATGGCCTGCGCCTCAGCGGGTCGCGCCTAGCCGCGGAGATGGTCAACCGGCTAATGCCGGAGAAGCTTGTGCGGTTCCTCGCCGACCGCTACGAGTTCGGCCGCAGCTTGCTCGCGGGCTCGGACGAATGGATGGACTGATCCGCCGGTGGGGGATGGTCGAGACAACCGCGATCCTTACCACCCCCAACCGGCAAACGTGCCAATGGCCCCCTGCGGTGGTACGCTGGGATTACCGTAGCCCAGCAACTGGTCTGCCGCTTCGGCCTTGGGCGCACCAGCATTAATGCTGGTATACTAGCGAACTCGACAATGAGTTCGTTCGGGCCAGCCACGCATTGGTTTGACAACCAACGAAAAATGGGATCGCTAGCCTCAGAACTTTTCCTGGAGATCCGCCCCGGCTTTCTGCGCGTTCTGGCCGGCAGCAATGGGCCGGTCTACGTGGACGTGCTGGACGCCTTGGAGCGCGAAGCGTCCGAACGGCACGAGGGGATGAGCCGTGAGGAGGCGCTCACGATCGTCGCGGACGTGCTGTCGCGACATCCCGCGTTCAGGCCGGACGACGCTGAAGTCGGTACGTTGGCACCGGACTCGCTCCCGCTGGCGGAGGCCGCGCGTCGGGTACTGGACCACTTGGCGAAGGCGGAAACCGGGTGGGTGCTCGACGAGCAGCTCCCCAATTGGGACCGCGTGATCCGTTTGGACGCCCACGCGATCATCCTGATCGACGCGCTGCGGCAGATCGCCCGGCCGGACGCCGCGGTCTTCACGGACAAGCTTCAAGGCGTCTGCGTCGCACTGGCCAACCACGGCGCGTTCGCAGACGCGCCGCTCGCCCACCTGGAAAACTGCCTGACGCTGGCGCGCAGCGGGATTGCCGAGCTGCGGGGGATCGAGAAGGGCCTGGTCCGGCTGACGGGTCGCCAGCGGGAGGCGAAGACGCTCGGCGAGGTCTACGGGGTGATCTTCGACCAGTACGCCGAGCAGATCGGGCGGACGTGCTACGCGGAGCTCGTGCGCGCCCAGCTCCCGCGCCGGCTGGACGAGGCCCGCGAGCAGGTCCGCGTGGTGCAGGGCGACGTCGACCTGCTCCGCAACATGCAACACGAGGTGATGCGCCGCGATCCGTCGGCACCTCCCGCTGCGGCCATGGCGCGGGTGCAGGTGCGTCTGGACGAACTCGGACGCACGCTCGACCTCGTCCAACCCCTCGCCGACGAAATCGACCGGCGCACCGCCGAGTTCGCGCGCCGCTCGCTCGCGCGGTCGCGCTACCTCCAAGAGGTCGTCGGCGACCGCCGCGAACAGGTGAAAAACCTGTTCGAGCGGATCAACGTCGCCTACGCCGGCCGCCGCCTGTCGGACCTGAACGACCAGATCAGCTTACCACCGCTGCTGCTGCCCGAGGCGCGGATCCTGGCCGGCCGCGACTCGTTGTACGAGCCGCCGCGCCGCTGGTCCCTGGAGGAGAACGCCCCGGTGGACGACGACGTGAGCGAGGGCCAGCGCGACCGGGCCAAGGCCCAACTCCGCGCCGTCGTCCGCGAGTCGCTGACCGTCGCCCGCGCGAACCGGTTTGTCGACAGGCTCGGCGGGGGGAAGGGGGCGCGGATCGCGAGCGCCGACTTCCCGGTACTTGACAAGGACGACCTCGCCGACGTGATCGCCGTCCTGCTCCACGCCGAATCGGACGACGCGCGCTACCGGGTGGCAGTTCCGGCGGACCGTTCGGGACGGGGCGATCCCAGCCCGGCATACGACCGAAAGCTCGACTGCTTGCTGGAGCGATTCTTCGTTGTCAAAAAGTGACCACCGACCCGGCCCCATCCTCGTCCGCCAACGCTTGGCATCTGCCCGACGCCGACCGACAGCGCCTCGGCGAGGCGCTGCAGGAACTGCTCGCGCACGGCACGATCCTCGGCTTGGCGCCCGCGGACACGGGATTGTACGACTGGTGCCGCCAGAACGGCGACGTGCTCCGCGAGGCGGCCGCCCTGGTCGGGCTCACCGTTCACACCGAGCACGAGAGTCGCCTGGTCCAGGCGGTGCCGCAACGGCCGTCGCTCACGCTCCGCCTCAGGCAGGACGCGACCCTCGTGCTGTTGGCCCTCTGGTACGAGTACGACACGCAGGTGCGGGAGCACGGTGCGACCCAGGTGTCGCTGACCGTCGAACAACTCAACCAGTTGCTGAGGGAGAAACTCCTGCCGGACCTGAAAAGTCAGCCCAGCGTGGGGCGGCTGCGCGAGGTCCTCGTACAGGCCCGACGGTTCCACCTCGTTCGCGTGGACTACGCGGAGCCGTTCGAGTCGTCGCGGGTCGAAATCCTCCCCACGCTTAGGCGGGTCATCCAGTTCAAGGACCTCGACGACTGGACGCGGACGGCGGACCTGCACCGGACGCACGACGTCGAGGGTTCCGATGGCGCGTCTGCGGGCGGCCAGGGGGATGAGTCACCGTGAGCCGCGCCATCACACTTGCTCGCATCCACGCCGTCAACTGGTATGGCTACAACGACACGCTGCCGGTCGAGGGGAACCTGCTGCTCGCGGGCGTCACCGGCTCGGGCAAGTCGATCCTAATGGACCTCATCATGACGGTGCTGGTCGGGACCGACGTCGCCCATAACCACTTCAACCGGTCGGCGACCGGCGCGCACTCGGACCGCACGCTGAAGAGCTACTGCCTGCTCGACACCAAGCGGGAGGAGAACGGCGTCGCCCAGTACCAGCGGGACAAGGGCGGCATCACGTACGTCGCGCTGGAGTTCGCGTGGCCGCCGGGCGCCGACGGCGGTCGACGGGCGGAGACGTGGGGCCTCCGCATCGAGTTCCGCAGCGCCGCCGAGGGGCACGGCACGGTCCGGGCGTTCTACGCGGGGTCGTCGATGACGCACGGCGATTTCCTCGCGGTGAGCCCGGAGGACGGGAAGAAGCGGCCGCTCGTGCTCACCGCGTTTCGGCACCTGGTCGAGCAGCAACGCGGGGGCCGGTTGTTCGAGACGCAGGAGCAGTACCTGCGCGACATGGCGAACGAGCAGCACCTGAACTTCAACAGGGCCGTGCTCGCGTCCCTGCTGCCGCAGGCGATGGCGTTCACCAACCGCAAGTCGTTCGACAGCTTCATCCGCGATTTCGTCCTGCCCGGCGACCAGCTGAACGTGTCTGACGTCGTCGCCAGCTACCGCAGTTTCCAAGCCTACGAGCGCGACCTGCGCGAGCTCCACGACCAGCTGAAGCGGCTTCAAGAGATCACGGCCCTACACCAGTTGCATACGGAGGCGGCGCGGGACCGGGCGGTCGCCCGCTGGCTCGCCGCCGAACTGGCCCACCAGCACGCCGCCGGCGTGGCCCGCGACACCGAGGCGGCCCTCGAACGCGTGCGGGCGGAGTTTGCCGAGGAGGCGAGCCGGCTCGATGTCTTGGATCAACTCGTCGCCGACCGGAACAGCGAGATCGAACTGCTGAGGAACACGATCCGCGCCTCGCCCGGTGGCCAAGTCTTCCTGTATATCGCGGAGCGCAACCGCACCTTGGCACCGCAGATCGAGGCGCTCCGTGCCGTCGGCACTCGTGTCGACGACGCGCTTCGAGACCGCGCACGGCGAGCGCGGCGGTGGCTCGCCGAAGTTCGCAGTGCCCCCCTGCCGGAACCGGTGGACACGAACGCCCTCGACGCGGCAATCGAGCAACTCGAAGGGTGTGACGCCGGATCCAGCGAAGCGGTCCTAGAACACGTCGCCGCCGTTGCCGAGCAAGTACGAGCCGAGTTGAACCGAAGCATTCGCCCGACGCGCGAGGCGCTTGACGCCTGTCGCCGGACGCTCGGCACACTCCGGGAGGAGATCGGCGCGCTCGAACTGGGACGTTTGCCATTTCCGACCGCCCTCCTCCGGTCGCTCCAAGAGGGGATCGCGTGGAAGGGGACCGAGCCCCCGGCCCAACCACTGTGCCTGTTGTGCGAGGTCGCCGACGAGGAATGGCGCGCGGCCGTCGAAGTCGCCTTCACCCACAAATTTTCCCTGGTCGTTACCGATTCTGACTACGAGCGGGCGGTCCAGATCTATCGTGAGTTGGTGGAAGACTCGCCGCAGGAATCGTTGGTCGACCCCGCACAGGCGAGGCACCTCGCTCGACCGGTCCGCCCCGGGTCACTCGCCGAGAAGATCCGTGCCGAACACCCCGTCGCCCGCGCCATCGTGAGCCATCTGTTCGGCGACGTCATGTGCGTGAGATCTCCGGACGCCCTTTGGAACCACGACTCCGCCATCCTCCCGGGCGGCTTCATGAGACATCGCGGCTTTGTTGGGCGGCCGCGCCACTACGACAACCTCCCCTTCGTTGGCAAACGTGGGCTGGAGCAGCAACTCGCCCTGAAGCGGTCCCGGCGGAGGGACGCAACGGTGCAGGAGCGCAGCCTGTCGGCGATCGTTGGCGACGTCCAGAAGGTTATCGAGAGCGGTTCCCGGTTCGTCCCGGAACACACGTCCTTGACGCGGGATTTGCTCGACGCGCAGCGCCTCCCCGAGTTGGAACGGGAGTGGGACGCGAACGTTGCGAAACTGGAGACGATCGACCGCGCGAGCTTCGAGGAGGTCGAAGGGCAGATCCGAAGGCTCGGCGAGGAGCTGACGGAGCTTGAGCGACAGCGGCGCGAGCTGCTCCGCAGCCAGAAACGTGGTCAGATCCAGTCCCTGACGAGCGGGCTGGCCACGGCTAAGGATGTAGCAGACTCCGCGCTTCGTGCGTTCGAGCGTGTTCAAGAGGACGTCGGCGACATTTCCGTCCACGCGTCGCGCTTGCACCAGTGGCGCGCCGAGGTCGTTGCCGCGTACCCGCCGCCCGACGCTTCGGCACGGGTGTTCGAGCGGTCGGCGGTCGAGGCCGACAAGCAGGCCGACTTGAGCTGGACGAAGCTGGTTGCCGAACGGAAGCAGCTCGCGTTGGCGTACCCCAAGTTCGACGACTGGGCCGCGGAGAACCCGTCGAACGCCCCCTGGGACAAGCTCTGGCGCCAGGTGAAGGAGGCGAACATCCCGGACTACGAGCAGAAGGCGACGGCCGAGCGCGCCCGCTGGGAGCACCTCTTCCGGAACAACGTGCTCCAGAAGCTCGACCGCGCGCTCCGCCGCATGCGCGACGACGTCAACCTGCTCAACACGCACCTGAGGACGCCGATCGGGAACGACGTCTACCAGATCGACGCGAAGCCGAGCCCGGACTTCAAGTCGATGCGCGAGCTCGTCAACCTCAACGCGTTGCACCAGCGCGACGAACTGTTCTACGCCGCGGTCGACGGCCAGATGCGGGACACTTTGGACCGCTTCCTCCGCACCTTGGTCGAGGAGCCGGACGGGGCGCACGCCGCCCGCCTGCTCGACTACCGCCAGTACCACGACTACGACCTGCTCGTCAGCGACGACCGCGACCGGCAGAGCAAACCGATCAGCGTGGACAGGCAGGGCGGGAAGATGAGCGGGGGCGAGAATCAGTCGCCGTACTTCGTCGTCATCCTCGCGAGCTACCTCCGCGCGTACAAGCGGCACGAGGCGCGGCGACGAGACCCGTCGCTGGCCCTGGTGCCGATCGACGAGGCGTTCTCGAAGATGGACACCGGCCGGATCAAGGACTGCATCGAGCACATAAAGCGCCTCGACCTCCAGGGCGTCTTCTCGATGAGCACCGGCAACGTGCCCGGCGCCTTCGGCCTGTGCGAGCAGCTGATCATCGTCTCCCGCAACGACGACCGGCGCGACGGGCGCCCGCACGTCCGCAACGTCCCGGTCAGCATACTGCGCGCGTCGGACGAGGGGCGCGAGTGGATGCGGGAGCACTCGTGACGCGGCCTCGGGAGGGCCGTTTCGGATGAGCCACCATTCGCCGGTTCTGAAGGGCTTGGCCCAGCTGTTCGCCCGCTCGTGGGCGGCGCGGACCGGCGCCGGCACGATCGACTTCCAGCCGGAACTGAGCGCGGTGCTCCGCGCCGCCGACTGCGAGGACGGCGACGAGCGAGCGCAGGCCCTTCATGATTTGGCCGAGGCCGAACGTTCCGGCCTGCTGCGCTTGGAACGGCATCCACGGGACCCCGACATCATCGTGAAGGTCCGCGTGCCGCTCGCCTGCGAATCCGCCTTGTTCGCGCGCGTGGGCGAGGCGTCTCCCGCCCAGCGGCGGAACCGACTGGCGGCGACGTTCGCGGCCGCGGCTCAAGCCGAGGTGCCGGGGCCATGGCGTGCCGGCTGGGCCGCCTTCTGCGCACGTTTGACGAGCGCCGCGTCGTCGGGCGAGTCTGTTGCGCCGTTCGATCGCGAGGACCTCGCCACGAACGACGAACTGCTCGCCTTGCTACCCAAGCTGCTCGCGTGGAAGGGCGAGTCGCTCGTTCGGTTCGCGAGTTGCGTGCTCTGCGGCGACTCGAAGCGACTGGAAGGTCTGGCCGCCGTGGAGAAGGACGGCGCGCTGCGGGGGCGGCTGCGGGGTAAGCTCGGGCGGTTGTTGGACGAGATTACGGGCGGCGCGGTGCGCTCGCTGGACGACTTGGGCATCGTGGCCAACCCGCGGTTCGCCCTGGTTCACGGCCCGCTGCGGCTCCTGCTCGACGGCCAATGGCTGGACCTCGGCCGTCTCCACGGCGCGTTCCGGCTCGCGAAATCGGACGTCGAGCGGGCCGCCGAAGTCGCCACGACGGCCACCCGGTGCATCACGATCGAGAACGAGACGAGCTTCCACGAGCTCGCCAAGCTCCAGAGCGGCGAACTCCTGATCCAAACCAGCTACCCCGGGTCGGGCACGCTCGCGCTGCTCAGGCGATTGCCGGCGACGATGCAGTTCTGGCACTTCGGCGACAGCGATGTCGCCGGGTTCGACATCCTGCGCGTTATCGGCGAACACTCCGGGCGGGAGATCCGCCCGCTGCACATGGAGCGCGGCCGCGTGCCTTTCGAACAAGAGTCGCTCGGACGTCCCAGGCATGGCACTTGGCCGTTCTATGATTAGCTATGCGTAATGCGCTTTTTTGCGCGACACCGAAGTTGCAGTCTGCAGTAGCCCGCAGTCAGGGCTTGGGCCGATTGGGTTGAGCGGCGGCACCCCAATCTTCCTTCAACGGGATGAGCGTGGTCCAGTTCCCGTGCGCCGGCCGGAATGGCACGCGAGGGGAATCCGCCGAGAAGTTTGCTCGCGATTCAGGTAAAACGTCATCCCGATGGAACCGCTGCCGTACGACGTGGCCGAGTCGATGATCCAGTGCTTCGGGCGGTGCTTCTGGTACAAGGACCCGATGAAGGCGTTCCTCCGCGCTGCCGGCGTCGCCCCGGCGTTGATCGACAAGTACGGCGCCGAGAGCAAATATCCCATGGCGCGCCACATCCTGTCCGATTTGGCGGACACCGACGGGGGCCCACTCGTTCAGCGGAAGTTGCTGACTGCCCTCTGCAACCTGCGCGACTTGCCCGACAGAGACGTCCCGGACCGGGACGCGGGGTTGGAGGCGCTCAGAGATTTGAAGCACTTGGCGGTCGAACGCGACCTCGTCGTCCGCAGACAGAAGGAGAAACAGGCGGATCGGGCGAAACTCGCCGAGGAACGCGAGAACTTGGTCCGAGAGCGTGCCGCGAAACTCGCCAAACTGCGTGACGCGTTCAATGCCGCGGTGTTGTGCAAGGATCGACAGGAGGCCGGCTTCGATCTGGAGGACATCCTTGCCGAGTTGTTCGCCCTCTCGGAGATCGAGTACACGCGCTCGTACCGGACCGGCACGCAACAGATCGACGGCCACTTCGCGTTCCTTGGGTTCGATTACCTTGTGGAGGCGAAGTGGCAAAAGGACCCGCCGACCGAGGGCGAGATCGGCGCGTTCCAGCGGAAGGTCGAAACGAAACTTGAAAGCACTCGCGGAGTGTTCCTTTCTGTGCCGGGCTACCGCCCAGAAGTCGCCGCGCAGTTCGACGGCCGCGGTGCCAATATCATCCTGATGGACGGCCAGCACCTAACGCACGTGTTGGAGGGGCGCCGGGCACTGCGGGACGTCCTCCGCTTACTAATTGACGCGGCCGCTCAGCGCGGCGCGGCCTATACGCCTTTGCATTAGCCGAATCGCCAGCCCAGGGGGCGTCGAGATCTTCCGCCTAACGGAGCTCACCCCGCCCGACAGCGCGGTGATCGTCTGCGAGAACAAGCTGGGCATCAAGTACCTATTTCACGCGCGACCGAACTCGACCCGGCGCTATGCGGACGCATGAGGCAGGCGCGCTGAATACTCTTAGGACGGCCTAATGGGCCCGCAGGGCACGTTAGTGACGTCGAACTGGCCGACGTCAAACGACCTGCGCCGGCTTGCTCCGGCGTCTGCCGTTGAATCTGTCGGACATGATGCGCGGCGCCGAGGGTTGGTCGACCGCCTACGCGACAAGTCAAACCGATCAGATAGTCACCGTGGCGTACACGACCGGGCCCATCGGGCGTGCGGCGGTGTGCACGCCGATCGGCGAAAGCCGAGTACCCCCGCTCGTGGTCCAGCGATCGAGGACTTCCTCCGCGTCGACGACTTCGCCCGAGCCAAATGCTTCCGCGATCGGGCTACCTGCCGGTACCCGCATGTTGGGAATGAACGTGAGACCCGCCGCCCGGGCGGCGTCGTTGCGCGCGGTGACGGTGATCCGAAGGGCACGGTCCGCGGACGGGTCGCGCTTTCGCCCCCGAACCTCGGCCGTCAACAGCACCGCCGGCCGGGGCCAGAACCGGACCGCGGCCTTCGCGGTCGCCAAGAGGCTGGCTGACGGCGCATAGGCCGCGTGGAACGCGTCGACCACGCCGAAGTCGAGCCGGCGGTGCCGCCAGAGCATCGCGATCTTTGGGCGCACGGCCGGCGGGTAGAAGGCCAGTTCGGCCGCGACGAGGTCGATGAGGGATTCCAGCGGGTTGCTGGCGTCGAATCCGTGCCGGGCGAACGGCAGGACGCCCTGGGGCGGTTCGGCGATCCGGTGCGCCAGTTCGTGGAACCGGTTCCAATAACCCCGGCTCTCGGTCCGCTGCAAGTTCAGCACGGCGACCCAGCGGTCCGGGTCGTGCTCCTCCGCCCGAAGCCGCTGGAACAGGAGCGCGTCGACGTTCGGCGCGGCCAACTCGCGCCGCAGCTGACCGAACCCGATCTCGCGCTTGCCGCGCAGGTACCGGTCTTCAAGCGCGTCGATATCCCCGGGACCCCGAACCTCCTCGAAGGTCACGCACAGGTGGCGGCCCAGGGCCTCGGCCATCTCTTCGCCGGTGCACGGGAGCATCTCGTTCAGGAGCGGCGCTACGCGGCCCACGCTGGCCGCGATCACGTCCCGGGCGAAAAAAGGATCGGGGTGGCGGGCCCCCACGCCGAGGTGGCGACCCATGGCGTCGAGGCGCAACAGATCTTGTACAGTCGCCGAACGCACCCGCGCCATCCGGACCTCCGATTCCCGTATTCCGACCCTAGCAGTCGGGAAGGTAATCCTTCACCTGGGCGTAAAACTTGACCCAGTCGTCTACGCCCCACTCGGCCGCCTCGTCCTGCGAGCGGCGGGCCGTGAGGGACAACTTCCCCTGCAGCAGCAAGAGCGTCGCTCGAAACGACAGGTTGAGTTGGTCCGCCGCCATCGAGAGCGCTACGGGGATCTCGACCGAGTGCGATGCCGATGCAGCTCCTTTCCCGGGCCCGATGAGCGCTTCGACGGCCACGCGCAGCCCAGCCGCGATTTGCCCCACCTTCTCCAACGAGACCGCGGACAACCCGCGTTCGACCTCGGAGAGGTAGCCGGGGCTGATGCGGGCCCGGGACGCGAGTTCCTGCACCGAAAGCTTTTGCGCGAGCCGAAGCTGTTTGATCCGCCGACCCACCTCGGCCCGGTCGAGGTTCTCTGTGGGCACAATTCCACCTGTCACGAGCAAGGGGTTGACTTATTCGCCAGAGCGAATAAAGTTCGCTAAACCGATTAACCGTCGCTATGCCGACCGGCGATGGTATCGAGTGACGGTTTGTCTGTCTACTCACACAGCGCACCGTGTATGCCGACGACGCCGCGGAGAAGCCCATTCATGCCGAAACCGAAGGACGTAACTCGAAACATCAAGATTGACGTTGAGCGCGAGATGTGGGGCCGGGCAGCCGCGCGCTGCCAGTTCAGCGACTGTAACCGGTTGCTCTACAAGCACGGCGTCACCCAAGAGCCAGTAAACCTCGCCGAGCGGGCCCACATCTACTCGTTCTCGAAGCGCGGCCCGCGGGGGTGGGGGCCGTTCAAGTTCAACCGGTCGGGCCTCAACGACGTCCCGAACCTCATGCTGGTGTGCCACGACTGCCACAAGCTGATCGACGACGACAAGGAAGGCGAGCGGTACTCGGCCGACCTGCTTAAACGGTGGAAGGCCGAGCACGAGGCGCGCGTGCGGCTGACGACCGGCATCCCGCCGACCAAACGCACGCACGTCGTGCTGTACGGCTCCCGGGTCGGCGACGAGAACAGCCCGCTCACCATGGGGGCCGCGTTCGAGGCGCTGTTCCCGGACTGGTTCCCGGCCGACGACCGCCCGATCAACCTGTCGATGCGGTCCGCGCTCGACGACGGGACCGCCGCGTTCTGGGCCGCGGAGGCCGCGCACCTCCGGAAGGAGTTCGACCGGCAGGTCCGCCCGCGCATCGAGGACGCGGCGCCGAACCACTTCTCGGTGTTCGCGCTCGCGTCCCAGCCGCTGCTGATCCAGCTCGGCGCGCTGCTGACCGACAAGGTGCCTGCGGTCGTGTACCAGCCGGTGCGCGAGCCCACGACGTGGCGGCGCCAGCCGCACCCGGCGGACTTCCGGTTCGTCGTGAACCGGCCGGCCGACGTGACCGGGCCGCCGGCGGTGCTGTTCGCGCTCAGCGACAAGGTGCACCACGACCGCGTTTGCGCGGCGGCCGGGGCCGACGCGTCGATCTGGGAGGTGACGTCGAACGACTGTCACAACGACTGCCTCCGCTCGGAGGCCCAGCTGTCCGAGTTCCGGCGGGCAGTCCGCAAGCTGTTCGTCGACCTGCGGGCGGCCCACCCGGCCGCGACGGCGATCCGCATCTTCCCGGTCATGCCGGCGGCGTGCGCCGTCGAACTGGGCCGCGTGCGCATGCCCAAGGCCGACCTGCCTTGGATCGTTTACGACCACCACAACAAGCAGAGCGCGTTCACCGAACGCCTGACGATCGGAGCCTCCGATGAGTAACGACACGCGGAAGTTGGTGATGGAAGAGCTGGCCGGGTGCTTGGACATCCCCGAGTCGGCCTACGATAAGGCCGAGGCGCGGTACACCGATCTCGGGGATTGGTTCGGCCGCCCGGACGCGCACTGTTACGAGTTCGACCCGCACATCTCCCCGCAGGGGTCCTTTCGCCTCGGCACGGTGATCGTCGCCGAGGAGTACGACCTGGACTTCGGCTGCCGCCTGCGCGCGGGCATCACGAAGGCGACGCACACCCAGGAGCAGCTCAAGCGGCTCGTCGGGCGCGACCTCGAAGAGTATCGGCGGGCGCGCGGCATCGAGCAGCGGCTGGAGGAGAAGAACCGCTGCTGGCGGCTGAATTACAAGGACGAGCTCGCGTTCCACATGGACGGCGTCCCGTCGATCCCCGAGGAGGAGCAGCAACGGGTGCTCATCGAGGCGGCGATGGTGACGTACGGCTCCGACCGGGCGCTCGCGCAATCGGTCGCCCAGCTGGCGGGCTCGATCACCGACATTCGTTTGCCCAACTACAAGCAGGTCAGCCCCGCGTGGCGGGTCAGCAACTCCGAGGGCTACGCGAAGTGGTTCGAGTCGCGGATGAAGCTCGCCTCGCTCCTTATGGAGGAGCGCGCGCTGGCCGCGAAGGCCGCCACCGTCGACGACCTGCCCGCCCGACGGTGGAAGTCGCCGCTGCAGCGGGCCGTCCAGGTCCTCAAGTGCCACCGCGACCGGATGTTCGTGGACGACCCGGCCGGCAAGCCGATCTCGATCATCCTGACGACGCTCGCGGCCGGGGCGTACCGGGGCGAGCTGGACGTCGCCGACGCGCTCGATGGCATCCTCGGGCGGATGGGGGACGGCGTGCGGGCCGAGAAGCCGCGCGTCCCCAACCCCGTCAACCCGGCAGAGGACTTCGCGGACAAGTGGTACGACCCGCAGTACAAGCACCTCGCGCTGGAGGCGAACTTCCGGGCCTGGCTGCGGCAGGCGAAGCACGACTTCGCGACGATCGGGCAGTCACGCGACCCCAACTTCATCGCCGGGCAGGCCATGAGCAAGTTCGGCGTGTCCCTGGACTCCCACGCCCTCCGCCGGAAGCTCGGCGGGATCGGCGCGCCGGCGGTCATGGTCACGCCGAAGGTCCACGTGATCACCGCGACGCCCGCCAAGCCTTGGACCCGCCGGTAGCGATGCGCACGACCGACCCCATCGGACTCGACCAGTTCCTCGCGGCGTACCCGCAGATGGCGGTACGGCCGTCGCCGGGCACACACCTGCGTTTGAAGGGCACCTTCGCGTTCTGCGCTGAACACGGGGACCACGGGCGGATCTGCGACGCGTTCGAGCTGCTCGTCGAGGTCCCGCCTTCGTTCCCACAAGACCTGCCGGTGGTGAAGGAGGTCGCCGGCAGGATCCCAATGCGGGGCGAGTTCCACATTAACGGCGACCGGTCGTTGTGCCTCGGTTCGCGCTTGCGCTTGCTGCTCAAGTTGCGGGCGGCGCCGACGCTCTCCGGATTCGCGGCCCGGTGCCTGGTCCCGTACCTCTACGCGATCTCCAAGAAGCTCAGGGACGGCGGCAAGCTCGTGTTCGGCGAACTGGCCCATTACGGGTCGGGGATGCTTGCCGATTACGCGCAACTGCTCGGCCTCAAGGTCCCCGATCAAGTGCGCGGGGCGTTAGCCCTGCTAGGGACCAAGCGGAGAGTGGCGAACAAATTACGCTGCCCGTGCGGGTGTTCACTTCGGCTCGGCCGCTGCAAATTCAATCGCCGACTGGCGCAGTTCCGTCGGCTAGCATCTCGGACCTGGTTCAAGCGAGAACTGGCGCTCGCCCACACGTGAGACCTACGTGCCCGCTGGTGTGCATCAGCCGGCACTTTAACGCTGGCCGAGGAGGTGAGACGCCTGGCACGGCAGGCCGGTCAGGAGAGGAAATGCTTATGACTCCACACGACTATCTCGTCGGCGTGCTGCAACAACAGGCGCTCAGCGCTCAACACGTAAGCACGCTTCGGGCGCAACGTGAGACGATCGAGAACTGGCTCCGTGGGCGCTTCGGGGGCGGCCCCCGGTTCTACTACGCCGGCTCCTTCGGTAAGCAGACGATGATCCGAGCGGCATACGACCTGGATATCGTCATTTACTTTCCGTCCACCGAACGAGCAACTCTGCACGACCTCTACTGGGGGATCCATCGCCGTCTGGTCGACGGGAGTTATCAGGTGGTGCCGCGAACGGTGGCTCTCCGGCTCCCATACAACGGGCCGTTCCACATTGACATCGTCCCGGGCCGGGCCCAAGACCACACGTTTCGATACGCCACGCTCTACAAAAATCAGCCCGACCCCAGCACGCTCCAGACCAGCCTCAAAGTCCACATCGAGGCCGTCAAGGACGCGGGCCTCAGCGACCTGGTGCGGCTGATGAAACTTTGGCGACTCAGGCAGAACCTGTCGATCAGTACCTTCGCCTTGGAGATCGTCGTCGCGCGCGCCATGTACAACGTGACGCGGAGCGACCTCGCGGCCTGTATGCTGACCGTATTTCGCTGGATCGACGCGAATCTGGAGGAAGCGCGGCTCCAGGACCCGGCGAACACGAACAACATCGTCGACGTCCCGCCCGCCGACCGCTTCACGGCGGCCCGGGCCGCGAGGAACGCGCTCGAAGCGCCGTCCTGGGGTCAGATCATTTGACCGAGAGCTGAAGGTTCCGATGAATTCACACCTGGTACTCGTTCGGCATTCGTCACACCTCCGGCAAGCGAGCGAGCAGGAGGTGGTCGCGTCCTTGGACGCAGACGCCCAGCGGGCGGAACGCACCCACGTTCACGTGGACACCGCCGCGTTTAGGGACGCGATCGACCAGGGGGACTGGGGCGGGCAGGACTCGGACCTCCGGGGCGCGGCGACGCGGATCCTCGGCGTCGTCGGCGCCGCCCGCGACGCGGAGCTCCACTATTTCGGGCTCGCGGAGATCCCCCACGTGATCGCGCTGGGCGCCCACCTGGGGGACGAGCGCATCGTGCACCTGCACGAGTACAACCGCACCCTCGGCGACTGGCGGTGGCCGGAGGCGGCCCGGACGCTGACCGTCGAGACCACCGGGATACCGGAGGGCAAACCCGTCCTGGCCCGCGGTACGGTCGTCGTCCGTGTCGCCATCTCGGTCCCGATCGCGGACGCGGATGTCGCGGAGGCCGTGGGTACCGAGCACTTGGCCGAGGTCACGGTCGGTCTTGCGGACGGTGCGGTGCCGACGTACGGCAACGTGCGCTCGCTCGCCGATCTGGAAGCCGTTCGCCTGGAGTTCCGGAAGGCGCTCGCGGCCGTGAGGATGGCCCGCCCGAACCTGGATTGCATCCACCTCTTCGTCGGCGCGGGAAGCTCGGTGTGCTTTGCCATCGGCCAGGAACTCAAGCTTCGGAATTCGCCGCCCGTCCAAACCTACCGCTACCGGAAGGCCGTGGGGGAGCCGTCGTACAAGCCGGCGCTCCTGCTTGGCAGGGAGTCGACCGTCGTGGAGGTACCACTCGTTCCCGAAGAGGTCGCCCGCGCGCAAGCGATCCGGAACTCGGTGTTCGCCGACGCGCTCGGGGAGGTCATCACCTACGCCGCGAACAAGAAGAACGAGTCTGGTACGGACAACCCTTGGTACTACGACCTGGCGCCCAGGGAGGAAATCCGCGCCGTCAAGCCGTTCCCGGCCCTCCGCCCGCTCGCGGCGATCTACTCGTCGATGAGGCTGGAGCGAGACCAAGTCGATCCGCAGCCGTTCGCGGGCTCCGACGGGTACGGGTACGACAAGGATCGGCACGTGTGGCGATTGGCCGACTCGCTTCTGCTCGCGTTCGAGCGGGCCGCCGAGGGCGACGGCAAGCGCCTCCGGCAACTCGTCAGGCTCTTCTTGTTTCACGAGTACCTGCACGACTACCACAGCTTGAGCAAGTACACGGCCGACGAGGTCGGCAAGTTCAACAACTGCTTAGAGCACCTCGACTACACGGCCGACACGTACGCGCTGCTGCACCAGCTCGACTTTTCCCAGCGCTCGCACCGCGACCTCGCGACCGACGACGACAAGAAGCGGGAGTTCCTCGCCGACCAGATCGAGCTCGCCATCCGGTCGTTCTGGGCGTTCGACGTGGACGGTACCACCGAATGGCAGGTGAGGCGGATCCGGCGCTACCTGAACTGGTACTGGCGGCACGTGCAAGTAAGCCGGGCTACCGACCTCCGGACCGCGCTGCTCCTCTTCCGACGTCAGCCGCGGCTGGAGGTCGGGGGGCTCAAGCTGATCGCACGCGACAGGAGGGTTTGGGCGCGGCTTGACGAGTTGGATCGAACCACCCACCTCGAACTCGCCGTGGTGACCGAGGACGACCGACTCGTCCGGATCCAGGAATCCGCGGACGCGAGCATCAGCGGCTTGCTCGACGCGTTCCGTCGCGGTGCGGGATCACACACGGAGATCAGGCGGTTCTTTAACAGCGTGTTCGAGCACGTGAACGAGCGAGGCGACGGGGCCGCGTTGCCGGGAAAGATCGAGCAAACGGTGACGTACGGATCGTAGCGCGACACACGCGTCCGACGCAGTCGGGTGGCCCACAGCACGGAGAAACGAGGATCTAGTTGGATTCAAAGCAATCGATCAGGGACTCGCAACGGCCGCAAACGAGCGCTCACGGGCACCGGCGCTACGAAGGGAGCCTCGTCCCAGCGCCCAACATCAACGTGACCGCGACCGGGGGGCTTCTTTGATCAAGTTTGCCTCAGCAAGCGAAGCCCTCGACCGACTGTCAAAGGCCCTCGACGTGCCCGCGTCGAAGTACCGCGAAGCGCAGCAGCGCTACGGTACCCACCGGATCAAACAGCTCCTCCCGCCATTTCGTAAACTTGCGTGCCAGTCCTTGGCTCCGCTCGATGACCTCTCCGAGTTGTTCCAGGAGCGACTTCGGGCGGCGGCTGGCTCCGGCCGCGGGCTGGGGCTCGGCCGCCCCGGCAGCGATCAGTGTGCGAAGCTGGCGGACGCTCAGAGATTCGGCCAGTACCCTCTCGAATAGGCGTGCCCGCTCGTCGGCCGACCGGACGACCATGATCGCGGCCAAGTGGTGGTAGCGCAACCGGCCGCCGTACGCCATGCGGCGCGCGGCCAGTTGCTCGACCTCGGCCCGGTCGAACACCCGGGCGAACGTGCGCAGCTTGTACAGTCGGTCCGGGCTCATGCCGAGGTAGGCGGCGAGGTGCTCGACCGCGTTCGACCCGTACACGGCCTCGGCGTCGTGGGCGCGGGTGACCGCGACGCCCAGGTCGTGCCGGAGCACCAAGCCCTCGTGGTGCTCGTCGGCCAGCCGCTTCTCGAACTCCTGGGCGAGCCGTTTGGTTTCGGTGCTCATGCCAGTCAGCGCCTTCGTGCGACGGCACTCGTGGGTTTCCGACGCGGGGCGCTGCGGGCTGCTGATGGTGGAGGTCATGGGATTCCTTTCCAGAGGTCGACCGACGGTCCGCGGCCGACGATGACGGATTTCATTTACGTGAATGAGATGTGGGCGAGCGGTGCGGAAAGATGATGTTGAACGGCGCGGAGCGGCCGGGCGGCCGTGTCATTGCCGAGGGCTATTGGCTCGGTGGGGCGTCGAGGTGGCCTGCCAAAGGCCGGAGGAAGGAGAATGGATGCGATTTCGACCGTGACACGCAGACGCAAGCGTTCTCTCTTGCGAGGGTTACGGCTGAACACTCGGCGAAGGATGAGGGCGCGCCCGCTTCAGAAGACCGCTATCCTTCATTGATGGCACGTTCTACGAAGCCCCGCGCAGCGGCCACAACAGCGCCTTCGCCGCGGACCTGAAGAACCTCAAGCCGATCGCCACGCACAACCTGGGCAGCACCGACTACTGCGTCTGGCGCGGCCTCCTCGTCCTCCCCGGCACCAGGCCCGGCGCCCAGCCCGACGGCAACTACTTCAAGGCCGCGGATAACACGGGGATCTGGTTCGGCCAGATCGACGACCTCTGGCGCCTGGGCAAGCCGCGCGGCATCGGCGGCCCGTGGAAGAACACGGCCGTCACCGCCGGCGCCCCGTCCGACCCGTACCTCATGACCAACTTCGACAAGAAGACCCTCACCGTCACCCACGACGGGGCCGCCCCCGTCACGTTCACGGTGGAAGTCGACCCCGCCAACACCGGCCACTGGAAGCCCGTGCACCAGCTCGAATCCAAGCCCGGCGAGCCGGCCACGTACGCCTTCCCCGAAGGCTTCGGCGCCTACTGGGTCCGCGTCACCGCCGACAAACCCTGCACCGCGACGGCGACGTGCGTCTACGAATAAAGACGAGTTGAACCACGAAGGCACGACGGGCACGAAGAAGAGAATCAGCCACGGATGAACACGGATGAATCACGGATCAGAATTCTGATCTGTGGCCGTCTGTGAGCGTCGGTGGCTAATTCGTTTTCTCTCCTACTCCTCTCCGTGTCTCCCTGCCTCCGTGGTGATTCCTCCATTCTCCCGGGCGAATGGCGCTGATTCCCGGGCGTACGGTTCGTACGCCCGGGGATACGCCGCGTATTCCCGGGAATACCGGGTTGTCGGACGTCCGTACGCCCCGGATTCGCCGCAGGAACTTCGCAAACCCGGGAATACGAACCGGATTCCCGGGAATATGGATCATTCGCCCGGGCGTACGACTCGTATCCCCGGGTTTCCGAACCGCACACCCGGGCATAAGCGGTATTCGCCCGGGAAATCTTCGCGCGTCCCCGGGGATACGCGGCGTATTCCCGGGAATCCCCCCCTTTCCCCGCCCTTCCGCCGCGCCCCGACCCGCCCGGCCCACCCCCCTCGCCCGCTCTCATCCCCGCCGCGCCGCCCGACGCGCCGCGCCCGCCGCCCGATCGCCCATAAGAGCGCCGCCCGCACCGCTCACACCCCCTGTCGCTCGCCCCCCCGGTGCCGCCGCCTTCGTCCGACCGTTGCCCCCCCTGCCCCCCCGGTGCGCCGCGCGCCGCCCTCCCGTCCCGCACCCGGCCGCCCCCGACCCCGCGCGAACCGCCGCCCCGCTCCCGACGCCGCGCGCGGCAGCCTCGAATCGCGTCCGAGAACATTTGGTGATGGCCACAGCTCGTACTGGACGCCCCGTGTCACCTGATGGAGAATCACGTCCGCGGAGAACACGTGCATGCGCTATTTGGACCAAATGGAGGGTGCAGAGTTCGATCGGACGCACCAGCTCTATCTCGCCGCAGGACGGGGAAAACTGGCGGAGTGCCGCACCCTCATCGCGGCGGGCACGGAGATCGAATTCAGGATTGAAGACGAAGACAACGAATCGCTCCTCCACGCGGCGGTTGACGGCGGAAACCTCGACATTGTGCGCCTGCTGGTGGCTGAACACGGCCGCCGTACGGCGCTTGGCAAAGCGGCGGGTCCGCTCGGAGTCGGGGAGTTTGACGATTTCGTCAATGCGCCCGCCCTCACTTCTACACCTCTTCAGACCGCGATCAGCAATCAAACCGTGCGCATGGTCCGCCTGCTTCTGAAGATGGGTGCATCCCCCTTCCGCACCAACGGCATCGATGAATCGCCACTTCAAACGGCGGCCGAGCACGGGACGCCGGCGATCCTCACAGCAATTCTTTTGGCGTGTGACGAGGAGAACTCGTGTTGGGAAGACTGGGTGAATGACCCCGAACCGCACGAGCAGATGACCCCTCTGCACCTCGCTTGTCGGGGCGGGCGGACTGCAAACGTCCGCTTGCTGCTCTCGCACAACGCTGATGCGGACGTTGTCGACTACAACGGCCGCACGCCCCTATGCGTCGCGGCACAAGGCGGGTTCGACCCGATCGTCAGATTGCTCCTCGACGCCGGCGCGGACCCGAATCTAGCCGAGGATCCGTCACCGCTTGCGGCGGCGGTAAACCGTCGGCACGAGGCAATGGTTCGGCGTCTGCTCCGAGCCGGTGCAGGCGCCGACGGATGGCTCTGGGGCGAAACTGCGTTGCACATCGCGAAGCGCAAGCGACTGCCGCGAATCCGCGAACTGCTCGTCGCGGCCGGTGCGACAAACAGTAGCCGCGCTCGCCCGCGCAAGCTGAGCCCGAAGAAATGAACTCCGTCAAGCTTCGTGGGGCCGCGTATAGTCGGAGAGGTGGCTGTCGCGCGTTGCGCGCCAGTTGGAGCCGATCGCATTTCCAAATAGAATCCGGCGAACCCGCGCGGTAGCACGCGCTACGGATAACCTTCATCTCTCTGAAAGGACGGGTGTCAGACATGCCGGATTACAAGAACAGCTTTTCTGCGCCGAGCTATCGCGAAGAAACGATTGTTGACGAAAACGGGCGCACCGTGGGCACGCTCCGGATCAAACCTTCGTCGATCTTGTGGAAGCCGTCTGGGGCGCAGTCGTTCCACGCTGTACCGCTCGATACGTTCACCGACTGGATCACCAGCGCCGCCGCCAGCGGTTCGAAGCGCGCGAAGCAATAGGTCGAGGTTGCAGGCGATCGCGGGATGGCGGGTTGGGCCGTCTCCGGGCCGCGGTCGGAAGCGGAGCGGCGCAGCCGCGCAGCGCGGGGAGAGTGAGGGACCCCCGCCGGGCACAGCCCGTCCTGGTCGCGGAGCGACATCGGCCGCGTAGGCTGAAGTGAGAAGTTTCGATTGTTGAGGTCGGTCGCAACCGGTACACTGCACCCGCCAATTCGGGGAGCCGACCATTCCTGAACTAAACGAAGCGGACACCTGCACCCGACTGATCCTGCCCCGCCTGCGCGAGGCCGGATGGGACACGGATCCGCATTCCTTCAACGAGCAGCACCCGTTCACCGACGGCCGGATCGTCGTCACCGGCAGCCGTGTCACGCGCCGCCCCCGGAAGCGGTCGGATTACCTTCTCCGCTACACGCGCGACTTCATGATCGCGGTGGTCGAGGCCAAGGCCGCCGGTGTGCCCGCCGCCGACGGGATGCAGCAGGCCAAGGACTATGCTGAAATCCTCGGCCTGTCCTTCGCCTACGCGACCAACGGCACGACGATCCTCGAATTCGACTACCTGACGGGCGTCGAGCGCGAAATCGAGCAGTTCCCGTCGCCGCTCGAACTCTGGCAACGCCTGCAAGCCGCCCGCGGGCTGAGCACGACCGCGGCCGCGCAGCTTCTCACCCCCGCCAACCACCAGACCGAGAAGGGCCACCGCTACTACCAGGAAATCGCGATCAACCGCGCCGTGGAGGCGATGGTCTCCGGCCGCAAGCGCGCGTTGCTCACGATGGCCACCGGGACCGGCAAGACCGCCACCGCGTTCCAAATCTGCTGGAAGTTGTGGATCGCCCGTTGGAACCGCTCGGGCGAGCACCGCAAGCCGCGCATCCTCTACCTCGCCGACCGCAACATCCTCGTCGACGACCCCAAGGACAAGATGTTCGCCCCGTTCGGCGACGCCCGGCACAAAATCGAGAGCGAGGCGATCCAGAGCCGCGAAATGTACTTCGCGATCTACCAGGCGATCGCCAAGGACGAGCGCCGCCCCGGTCTTTACCGGGAGTACCCGCCCGACTTCTTCGACCTGATCATCATCGACGAGTGCCACCGCGGCAGCGCGAACGAGCAGGGGAGCTGGCGCGAGATCCTCGAATACTTCGCGCCCGCGTACCAGCTCGGCATGACCGCCACGCCCAAGCGGCAGGACAACGTCGACACGTACAAGTATTTCGGCGACGCGATCTACACCTACAGCCTGCGGCAGGGGATCGACGACGGGTTCCTCGCGCCGTACCGCGTCCACCGGATCGTCACGAGTTGGGACGCCGCCGGATGGCGGCCCAGCGCCGGCGACGTCGACCGCTTCGGCGCGGCCATCCCCGACGACGAGTACGGCACGAAAGATTTCGAGCGCGTCGTCGCCCTGCGGAAGCGGACGGAAGCGATCGCACGGCACCTGTCCGACTTCCTCAAGCGCACCGACCGCTTCGCCAAGACGATCGTCTTCTGCGTCGACCAGGAGCACGCATCCGAGATGCGCGCCGCCCTGATCCGGTTCAATTCCGACCTCGTCCGGCGGCACCCGGATTACGTCTGCCGGGTCACATCCGACGAGAAGGAAATCGGCATCGGCCATTTGAGCCACTTCCAGGACGTCGAGCGCCAGACGCCCGTCATCCTCACCACGTCGCAGCTCCTGACGACCGGCGTGGACGCCCCGACGTGTAAGAACATCGTGCTGGCCCGCGTCATCGGCTCGATGACCGAATTCAAGCAGATCATCGGCCGCGGCACCCGCGTGCGCGACGACTACGGCAAGCTCTGGTTCTCGATCCTCGACTACACGGGCACCGCGACCCGCATGTTCGCGGATGAGGAATTCGACGGAGACCCCGTCTCGCAGGGGACGACGACCATCGCGGACGACGGCGCGGTCGTCGACGAAGAGGAGGGCGACGACACCGGCGGCGACGAGGGGGACGACGACCTGATCATCGACGACTGGGAGCGCGACGACGAGACCGGGCCGCCGGTGAAACGGAAGAAGTACTACTTCGACGGCGGCCGCGTGGAGATCGTCGCCCACCTCGTGCACGAGCTCGACGTTGACGGCAAGCAGCTCCGCGTGGTCGAGTTCCGCGACTACACGCGCGAGAAGGTGCGGACGCTCTACCCGTCCGCCGACGCCCTGCGGAGCAAGTGGTCCGACCCGCAACAGCGGGCGGAGATCGCGGCGGCGCTGGGGGAGCGCGGGATCGACCTCGAAGAGCTCGCGGCGACCAGCGGCGAGCCCGACGCCGACCCGTTCGACTTGCTGTGCCACGTCGCGTATAACGCGCCCCTCCTTACGCGGCGTCAGCGGGCGGAGAAACTCAAGCGCGACCGCGCTGACTTTTTCGACCGCTTCGGCCCCGACGCCCGGCGAGTGCTCGCGAACCTGCTGGAGAAGTACGCCGAGCATGGCGCGGCGGAGTTGACGATCCCGGAAGCGCTCAAGGTCGCGCCGATTGCGGACTTCGGCACGGTGCCGGAGATCGCGGCGATGTTCGGCGGCGTGGAACCGTTGCGGGCCGCGGTGGCGGAGCTGCAGGCGAATCTGTACGCGGCGTAAGGAGAACGATGCGCAACACGATTAAGCTTTCGGACACGATTTCAATCGTGCTTTCGAAAGATGAGCACGGCTTTCAGGAAGTCCTCGACGACTTGCCGAACACAGGCGTCTTCGATGTCGTCACGTTCAACATCTCGTCGAAGGAGTCTGCTCTCCTGAAGACAATTAAGCAGCTCTCGCCGGACGTTCGGGTTAGGGTCGTGACGAACATTCCGAATCGGTATGAACAGTACTACAGTGATAAAGCCCAAGAGAAGGCCCGCGATCAGATCCGCAGTTACCTCAAGCAACTAAACCCAACACAATACGTTGCGGAGATGAGCGCGTTTTTTAGCTACGATACTCACTGCAAACTTTTCGCGACGGAGAACGTCGCGTACATGGGCTCTGGGAATTTCTCTGATGAGAGCGCACGCAATTTCGAATGCGGCGTGATTATCCGGGATAAGGCGGTCATCAAGGAGCTCGTCGATATGGTCTTTGCGGCGGTGACCGAGAGTGCGGATCAGCACAAAGGCAACGCTATCGCGACGACCATCATTCAGCTAAATGCTGTGGGGGCGAGGCTTAAGTCTCTTCTCGCGGACTACGAGGACCTCTTCTACTCCGAGACGGACGAGTACGCATCACCGAATTTCAGGTACTTTGAGTGGCAGGACCCCCGCGCAACCGAAGCCGACTTGGACGCACTGTCGAATCTCCTTGACGAGCTCGACAATATTCTGGCAGATATGCAAGATGACGGGCAGCAGGAACCGATAGCGCGCGCGTTCTCGATGAAGCAAATAGAGAAGACTCGCGCCGCGGTGTTGCCCGATGAGCCACTCCATAATTTCATTACACATGATAGCGATTCCTTCATGCAGTCCTGGATCGAAGACAATGGAATTTATGTTGACGACGGGCACGACGGGGCAGCGGAAGACGCGGCAAATGAGGATTTCGACAAGCGGAGCGAACTCGCTGACGAAGCCAAGCCGGTAGTCAAAGCCATGATGCAGTCAATGAAAGGTGTTCTCAGCGAGATCGAGGCGACAACGGGCGCGCTGAAGAAGATTCAGATCTCGAACAGGCACATCGACAACACTTAGGCATTCGGTTTGGCGGGAGCATGCGAGAAAAGCAATCAGTGCAAGTGCCATCCACAACCGCCCAATCCCTCGGCGCCCTCATCGCGTCCGCGCGGAAGATCATGCGCAAGGACAAGGGCTTGTCCGGTGACCTGGACCGCCTGCCCGCGCTCACGTGGGTGATGTTCCTCAAGTTCCTTGACGATATGGAGCAGTTGCGCGAGACGGACGCGCAGCTCAAGGGGGAAAAGTTCAAGCCGGCGATCGAGTCGCCGTACCGGTGGCGGGATTGGGCGGCCAATCCGACGGGCATCACCGGGGACGAGTTGATCGCGTTCGTCAACCAAGACGAGGCGGTCCGCCCTGATGGGAAGCGCGGGCTTGGGCTGTTCAAGTATCTGCGGTCATTGGACGCTTCGGGCGGCAAGGGCGGCAGTGGACGGCGGGACGTGATCGCGACCGTCTTCAAGGGGACGGTCAACCGCATGATCAACGGCTACCTCCTCCGGGACGTGGTCAACAAGATCAGCGGCATCCATTTCAACAGCTCGGAAGAGATCCACACGCTCGGCCACCTCTACGAGTCGATGCTGAAGGAGATGCGCGACGCGGCCGGCGACAGCGGCGAGTTCTACACCCCGCGCGCCGTCGTCCGCTTCATGGTCGCGGTGACCGACCCCAAACTCGGGGAGGTCGTGCTCGACCCCGCCTGCGGCACCGGCGGTTTTCTGGTGGAGGCGTTCGCCCACTTGTTGAAGCAGGCCAGCACGGTTCAGAAGCGAAAGATCCTCCAAGAGGCGAGCCTCCTCGGCGGCGAAGCCAAGCCATTGCCGTACCTGCTCGCGCAGATGAACCTGCTTCTCCACGGGCTGGAGTCGCCCCGGATTTCGCCCGGCAACTCGCTGGAAGTGAAAATCACGGAGATAGGCGACCGCGACCGGGTCGACGTGATCCTCACCAACCCACCCTTCGGCGGAGAGGAAGAGCGCGGCATCCTCAATAACTTTCCGGCCGACAAGCAGACGAGCGAGACGGCGCTGCTCTTCCTGCAACTGATCATGCGGAAGCTCCGCCGCGGCGACAAGCCCGGCCGGGCGGCGGTGGTCGTGCCCAACGGCATGCTCTTCGGTGACGGCGTCTGCGCCCGGATCAAACAGGAGTTGCTGACCGAGTTCAACCTCCACACGATCGTCCGGTTGCCCAATGGTGTCTTCGCACCGTACACGCCGATCCAGACGAACCTCCTTTTCTTCGACCGCACCGGCCCGACCGAGCACGTGTGGTATTACGAACAGCCACTGCCGGAGGGGCGCAAGAACTACACCAAGACGCAGCCCATGCAATTCGAGGAACTGGCCGACTGCGTCGCCTGGTGGCCGGCGGACAAGCGGGCGGAGAACGAGCGGGCGTGGAAGGTTCCGGCGGCGGACCTCATCGCCAACGCGTGTAACCTGGACGTGAAGAACCCGAGGGGCAAGGTGGACTCCGAGCACCTGCCGCCGGAGAAGCTGGTGGACGACATCCTCGAAAAGGAACTCCGGATCGCGGAAGTTCTGAGGGAGATCAAGGGCGTGCTGGACAAGGGGACGGGAGTAGACGGATCGGGGAACGAACACGCGTCCGCGCGCCCACGTAATGCGGCGCGGCGGACCCTGGGGGTGGAGTAAATGCGAAGTCTGGGGACTTCCCATGTGGCGCTGGGCGAGGTGTTGCGGCGGAGCGACGAGCAACTGACGCTCTCCCTCACGGAGATGTATCGTGAAGTGACCGTCAAGCTTTGGGGAAAGGGCGTAACGCTTCGCCGGCTGGCGAGTGGCAGTCAGATCGCGGGTTCCCGCCGCTTTGTTGCTCGCCAGGGGCAGTTCATTTTGTCCCGCATCGACGCCCGGAATGGCGCGTGTGGCGTTGTGCCGCCCGATCTGGACGGCGCCGTTGTGTCGAACGATTTTCCGACGTTCAACGCCGACCCGGGCCGAATCGATTCCGCCTATCTAGGTTGGCTCGGTAAGACCGCGTCGTTCGTCGACCTTTGCCGAGCCGCAAGCGAGGGCACCACCAACCGCGTCCGCTTGCAGGAAGATCGATTCCTCAAGCTGACGATCCCCCTCCCCCCGCTGGCGGAGCAGCGGCGGATCGTGGCGAGGATCGAGGAACTGGCCGCGAAGATCGAGGAGGCGCGACGACTGCGCGCAGGCGCGTCATCCGGTGCTGACGCGCTTCGGCGGTCCATTCGCGCGCTGGCAGCGACGGGGCGGCTGACGAAAGAGTGGCGCGAAGCACATCGCCTGATCCGCCCGGCAGTGGAGATACTTTCGAGGCTCGTGCCCCAAAGCGGACAAGTGAAGAGCCGGAAGCGCTCGCCGCTGACGCTGCCCGATCCTCCCGAGGTCCCCGCGTCGTGGGTGGTTCGCACCTCGGGCGACCTTCAAGACGCCGGCGCCCTCTTAGACATTCAAGATGGCAATCACGGCGGCGACTACCCGCGCAAGAGCGAATTCGGGAGCGATGGCGTTCCATTCGTGACGGCACTTCAGATTGATGAAAATGGCGTCCGTATTTCAGACGCGCCAAGGCTTCCGACCGAGCGGGCCAAGCAACTTCGGATTGGGTTCGCCCGCGGCGGGGACGTGTTGTTGACGCACAACGCATCTGTTGGTGACGTCGCGATCGCGCCCGCGGACTCAGGGCAATTCCTGCTCGGGACGTCCGTGACCTATTGGAGGTGTAATCCCGCAGCGCTGCTCCCGCAGTACTTGCTGCATTTCATGAAGTCGGATTGGTTCCAAGGACAACTCCAAGCGATCATGAAGCAGACCACCCGAAACCAAGTCAGCGTTTTGAAGCAAGTGAATCTGTGGGTGTGCGTGCCACCCATCGAGGAGCAGAGGGCCATCGTGACGGTTTTGGACGAGGTGCTGGCGCGCACGAGCGTCGCCCAGGACTTTCAGTCGCAATCCACTGCCGAGCTCGACGCCCTCCTCCCCTCGATCCTCGACAAGGCGTTCAAAGGTGAACTCTGATGGAAGAAACGACCGGTGGAGAACGGGCCTGGGTTGAATCGCTGGTGCCGTGGCTCTCCGAGGCGCTGGCCGGGAGCCGGCGGGACGGCGAGGCCGTCGACGTGGCCGCGGGATACGAACTCGCCTAGACCCACGAGATCCTGCATTACGACTGGGACGACCAGCCCGAGGGTTGCCGCAACGCGTATCAGACGGACCTGCTCATCTCGGACTGCGCCGAGGATCAGACCTGGTGGATTCCGCGGGTCGTCATCGAATGCAAGCTGCGCGGCGTCACCACGCACGCGGCGCAGACCTACAGCACCAAGGCCGCCACGCACAAGCAGGTGCACCCCTACCTCCGCTACGGATTCCTGATGGCGGAGGTCGAGGACTTCATCCCGTCGCGCGTCATCCGCCACGGCGTGCACTTCGACTTCATCGCTTCGGTTGAGAATCGGGCGCTATCCGAAGACGAACGGGCGTCGCTCCTCGCCGTCGTGCGAGACGAACTGGAAGCGAGTCGCAGGCTGCACGGCCTGTTCCTCGACCGCACGCGAAAGCGCGACCGCTGTCGCATCCTCCACCGTAAGTTGATGCTCGATTGAACCCGACGACGTCTTCCGCCCCGGCGGCGCAAATGAGGAGTGATCGCATGTCTGAAGCGGAAAACCCGTCGCGGGAACGTCGTGAGGGAGCCCAGCCTGCACGTCGTCCCCTGGTCGGCGAGGAGCGCCCGCTGATCGCCCCGTTCGCGGAAAAGCGGAACCGGCAGGTATTGCGGGAAATCTACGGCCAGCACGAGAAGAAGGTCGAGTTCATGCGCCTGCTGGCCCTGATGGTGCTCTTTAAGGTCTCCAAGGAGCAGCTCCGGGCGACGGACTTCGCCGCGCTGGAGAAGCGGCTAGCCCGGAGCAAATCCAAGCTAGAACAGTTCACGGAACTCCGGCGGATGGGTCGCGCGAGCGCCGCCGATGAGGTCGCGCCGGCGTTGCGGCAATTCGTCCACGAGCGCGTGTTCCCGACCGTCCCGTGGCCCCTCCCGTTCAGCGCAGCCCAACTCGCCCACCGCCTCCAGCGGCACGTGATGCCCGCGGACGAGTTCGAGGACGGCCTCTACGACTTCGCCGAATCGACCGACCGTAGACTCGACCGGTTGCGGTTCCGATCGTCGCCGTTCGCCGTCGCGGTGGTCGAGGGTCCGTGCCCGCTTCCCGACTCGGGTCGGACGGTCTGGGACCGAGGCCGAATCAACCTCCGGCTCGACATGGTGGAATCGCGCACGACGTGGCGGCTGTCGAAGTCGGGCGACCCCGCAAAACGGGTGACGAGCCGAGTCATGGCCCGGTTCAGCGGCCCGGTGAGTCCGCGTTCGGGACGGCGGGCCGCGTCCGAGGCGCGGTCGCTCCTGACGGTCCTGTACGCGTGCGTCGCCGACATCGAACGGCCGGGCGAGACGACCGTCGGCGCGAGCGGCCTTCCGCGGCTGCGGGCCGCCGATCTGGTCGCGCACCGCGGGTTCGTCCGAAAGGCGATCGACATGTTCGCGACGCCCGGGGCCGGCCGGGACACGGTCCACGGACGACTGCGGAACGCGATCGTCCTGATGGCGGAGGCCAACAAGCAACCCCACCCGGCCCTGGGTCTCGGGCTATTCTGCTCCGCGCTTGAGGCGCTGGTTGGCCGAGGCGCGGACAGCATCAGCAAGACCCTGTCGGAAAGCCTCGCCACACTGTTGGAGCCGGATCCGAACTACCGCCAGGCCGCGATCGAACTCGTCCGGGAACTCTACAACCTGCGGTCGAAGACGCTCCATGGGGAGCGAGTCGAGGCCCCGCCGGTCGAACGGTCTAAGGCTCGGGCGCTGTGTGCGCACGCCCTCCGAGCGGTCATGGAGTGGCAGGAATTCGTCCGACGTACGCAGGGCGACACGCCCGACGCCCCGGCGCTTTTCCGTGAGATCGAAAGCGCCCGCATCGGCGGGAAGCGGATCGCGCACGACTACACAGCACCTGTCCGCCGGCTGTGGGGCGCGCCCGCATGATGGGATTTGTTCCCGCATCTGCCCACAGACGCCGTATCACGATCATTTTTCAATCCGCCTAGCGTGGATGTTCAAGCTCAGCATTTGGGTCGTCAGACGGACCGTAGGCCGGGCGCACCGCCCGCCTGCGCGATCGACCGACCGTGCCCAACGCGAACCGGGTCATTTCCGCCGGCGCCGCACTTGTTCATATCTTCGAGAGGCCGTTCGGTCACAGGGTCTTTCCTTGACGAGGCCTTTCGTGCTCGACTGGGTCGAGACCCGTCGCCAGTAGCGCAGAACGCCAATTCCCCAGCCACCGAGCTGCAGCGCAAAACAGCGGCCGGTTGTCTTGGAACACCGCCATCGCGTTGAGAGGGTCTCCATTGCGCAGGCGGAGACGGATGGCCTCGATTACTCGTTCTTCGTTCCAGCGCTGTCCCCCACCGACCGCACGCGAATGTTCTGCGCGGTTGTTCCTAGATGGCCGCACCGCATCACTCTGGGGTTGCACAGCGCAGTTGGTCGAATGAG
This sequence comes from Tepidisphaeraceae bacterium, assembly GCA_035627895.1. Classification (GTDB taxonomy): domain Bacteria; phylum Planctomycetota; class Phycisphaerae; order Tepidisphaerales; family Tepidisphaeraceae; genus DASPKW01. The sequence continues at coordinate 44,495 of DASPKW010000264.1, forward strand.
CATGATGCTTGGTGCGTGCGGTGTGCGCCGCGAGGTCGATGCCGGCCGACCGCAGCGCAGCGGCCCAGCCCCCGAACTCCCGCGCTGCCGCCTCAACCAACGATTTCGGTCGCACGTGGGACGGGGCCAGCGGCTCATTTCGCAGCGCTGTCCGCAGGATCTCCTCGACGATCCGGTCCGCCGTCCACCGCACGACCCGCCGTAGCCGGGCCGGATCAACCCCGGCCGCCACGACGGCCTTCGACCACGACCCGTACACACGACGCGCGGCCGCGGCGAGGTTCGTGTGCCGCTCGCGCAGCTCGGCCGGCCGGAGCGGCCCGCCGCGCCGGGCGAGCGCACGGATCGCCGAGAGGATCTGGGCCGGCGCCCAGCGCTGGTGCGCCCGCGCGGCGTCCGGCGGCAGCCCGGCCCCGGCGACCGCGTTCCGCCACGACCCGAAGACCCGAACGCCGGCCTGATAGAGCTTCCAATCGACGTCCTGCTTCCGGCCCGATGTGAGCACAAGCCCTGCCGCCTCACGGCGCAGGATCTCGCGGACGATCAGGTCGCGCGTCCACTTGGCCATGGTTACCCTCGGGCGTCCGTAATCACGGCCTCGAACCGCTCGACGATCCCGGCGTGGTGGTGGTTCAGGTACGGGCGGACGCGGGCGTTGGACAACAACTCGCGGGCAAAGATCGCCAGGCGGAGCAGGTCGACCGTGTACTGCTTGTACAGGCGCGAGTAGAAGTCGTGCTTCTGCTCGGCCTCGGTGAGCTGCTTGATCAGGTCCGCCTTCCGCTGCGCGGTCTTGTCCCACGGGTCGTGCTTCCGTTTGGTCTCGTTTCGCAGTTGCGGCGGCGTCTTGAGGATCAGCGTCCGCGCGAACGCGATGCTGTAGTCCTTGTACCCGTCCATCTGGCCGATGATCTCCTTCTGCCGGGCCGGCTTGACGCTCGTCAGTTCCTGCGCGCACGCCCGGGTGATCTTGTCCTTGTCGAACGCGGCCGCGACGTCCGGGTGCAGCTGTTTAAGCAGCGTTCGTTTCAGCCGGTGCGCGATGCCCGAGATCCCGAGCGCGGCCGCGATCGACCCCGCGTCCAGTTCCTCCATCGACCGCTCGATCATCCGGTTCTCCTGAATCGGCGACACGCGGTTGACCATCCGGTTGCCGGTGAACGCCTCGCGGCGCTTGCCCAGGATGCAGGGCACCACGGCCACGCCGAGGTCGAGGAGCCCGCGGTACCGCTGGACGCCGTCGAGGATCACGAAATTGTCGCCGTCCGGGAAGACGATCAGCGGCTCGATCAGCCCGATCACGCGCAGGCTGGCGACGATCCGGTCGTACTCGCGCTTGGTGACCTGGCGGTCACGCAGCGGCCGGAGCCGGGTGATCGGGATGTCGAGCGATTCAGAATCTTCCATCTCAAACCTGCCTTTCCAACTAAGCAGCGACCGTCAAGCCTTGGCCCCGACGTTGTACGTGCCGGCCAGGTCCGGCTGCTTGCCCAGCCCTTCGGCCGTCAGCAGCTCCAGTAATGCCGCGTCGGCCCAGAGGGTCGCCAGCCCGTCGAGCAACATGAACACGCGGCTCTCCTTCCCCCGCACCTCACGGACGTACGAGTCCTTCGCCTGGGTGGCGGTGGCAATGTCGTCGGTGAGCGCGGCAACGGTGTAGTCGCCCGCGGCGGGGCCGCCCGTGTCGCCCTTGCGGTTCCGGGGATCGGTCCGGGCGGCGATGATCGACCGCGCCTTGGCAAAGTTCTGCGCGTTGACGATCCCCTGGTCGAACGCGTCCATCAGGACGTTCTGGATGCCGGCGTCGTCGGCCGACGCGACCAGGACGGCGAACGAGATCGGGAACACGGCCTGCTCGACGCCCTGGATCAGGCGGTCCTCGCCGTTCTCGACCAGCCGGATGTACTGCCGGACGTACTCCGGGCTGCGGCACGCGACCTGCGCGATCTGCTCGAACGTCCACCCCTCGTCGCTTAGGTTCTTCAGCTCCCGCGCGAACTCCATCGTCCCGGCCCGGCTGCGGGCCAGGTTCTCGACCAGCGATTCGAGGTACGCCTGCTTCCGCGTGCACGTGACGACCTCGGCGCGGATGTGCGTCTGCTTCCGCCGCTTCTGGGCGATCAGCCGGCCCTCGCCGCAGATCAGCTCGTAGAACCCCTGCCCGTCCTTGCCCAGGAACTTGTCGTTGACCCGGATGTCCTTGATCTGGCCGACCGCGCCGATGCTCTGGACGTTCATCGCGAACTGCGCCTCGTCCCGGGTCCGCGAGTTGATCACCCTGATCCGGTCGATCGGGATCATCTCGCGCCGCCGGTCCCGCATGAGGACGATCGGCGCGTTGCCGGCGGCGCCGGCGCCGCCGTCCTTCTTGTTCGCTGCCTTGCTCATGACGACGACCTCGCGAGTTGGAAGATAAATTCGAGCCCGGTGTGCCCGTACATGTCGAGCCGAGACTCGGAGGACCCGAACAGCCGCACGCCGCGGCGCTGAACCATCAGCCGCGGCAGCGCCAGGTACCCGAGGATCTGCGGCCCGTCCGGGCCGGACACCGGGACGCCCAGCGTGATGTCGACCGTCCGCCGCTCGTCCGGGCGGAAGTACCAGTACTGGCTGTACCCGTGCGGGACTGGGACGGACGGCTGCACCAAGACGGTGAACCGCCCGTTGACGACCAGGAAGTCATCGTACGCCACCACGTCCTTGACCAGGCCGCGGAGCAGCGACTCGACGTCGGCCCGCACCTTGACCAGCGCGGCCCGGTACGCCTGCTGGTAGGCCGCGTCGAGCGACCCGAACCGCCGGGCGTACGCGGCGAGCGACGGCGCGGCCGCGTCCGCTTCGACGAACGACGGCCGGAGGAACTCGTGCTCGCGGACCAGCCGTTCCAGCTGCGCGAGCATGTACTCCGGCGCGTACCGCGTCGCCGCCCTGGCGAACACGGCCTGGGCGTGGTCGAAGATCGCGCGCTCGACGACCGGGTCGAACGCGCCGGCCGTGCGGACCCAGTCGCCCGGCGGGTTGGGCCGGGTCGGCGTCTTAAGCTTCTGCGACGTGCGGTTGTAGATCAGCGTCCCGACGTACAGCTCGTTGACCAGGATCCGTCGCACCTTGCCGCCGTCCCAGCGGCCGCCACCGGGGGACTTGATGTCGTCGCCGTTCAGTCCGTCCGCGATCTGGGCCAGGCTGCGGAGCGTCTCGGTGAACTCGTGGAAGATCCGGCGGATCGTCGCGACGTGTTGTTCGTCGCCGGGGGCGGGCGTGACGCGCTGGTTCTGAATGCTCTTGCGCTGGCCGGCCGCCAGGACCTGGACCGGCCGCTTCGCCTCGTCGAGCAGCAGGCGGGCCAGCCCGTACGGCGGCTTGCCGCCCGCCCAGTACCCCTGCTGGCTGATCTTCACGCACCCGCGGAACACCTTGTCGCTCAGCTCCTTGCTGTACTGGGCGGAGCGGAACCGCTCGAACTGGATCATGACCGGGTAGAACCCGTCGCCGGCCCGGGCCTTGCCGATCGCCGTGTACACGAGTTCCTTGCCGTGCCGCTTGCACTCGGCGCTGTACGTGGCCGACTGGTCCAGGTCCTGGAACCGCCCCCACCGGCTGACGTCGAGGCACAGGACGAGCGCGAAGTCGCCCCGCGCCTTGACCCAGTTCTCCATCATGTCGTTGAACGCGTGCCGGCCCTCGGCCGTCAGCCCGGACTTCCCGCGGTCGGCGAACTCGTGGATGATCTCTACCCCGTTCGCGGCCGCCCACTGGCGGACCTGGTCCTGCTGGATCTGGACCGAGTTCTCCTGCCGGTCCTGGGCCGAGTGGCGGTAGTACGCGACTGCGCGGAGCCGCGCGACGTCGGCGTCTACGTGCGGCGGCGCGCTCACCCACCACGGCGCCCGGTTCCCGTCTGGCTGACCGACCATCCGCGCACCTCGCCGGCACGACGATCACGTCAGCACCTGCGCAGGCGCGCCCGACGCGCCCTGACCGGCTGACCGCGGAGGATTTTGCGCGACGCGCGTGCAAAACGGTGAGGTGGTCGCGTGCAACCGCCGTGCAACGGGGATAGTCGGAAACTCAGAGTTCGAGGATGTACCGGCCGTTGTGCCCCTTGATCGCCTTCGCGAGCCCGCCCATGCCGCCGTCCCGGAGCCGGCGCCGGAGGTGGCGGACCACGCTTCGGATGGTGCCGGTGGCCAGTTCTTCGTTCTCCCAAACCTCCTGGAGGAGGTCGAGGTGGGTAACGAACTGGTTTGGGCTGCGCGCCAGCCGCCCAAGCAACCGGTAGCCGAGGGTGTTTCCTAAGTAAACGGATCGACCCTTCCAGACAACGCTAAGCGTTGACTCGCTTAGAATCGGGCGAACCGTTGCGGGACGGACTTTGCCATTCCGGCCGGCAGCGGGATTCCGACCGACGGTGCTGTCGTGAATAACGGCGCGCACCGCACCCCGAATCTCCTCGACGCAGAACGCCGCGCTCATCAGCGTCTCGGCGAGGTGGCCAGTAAGGTGCTCCAGCCGGTGGACTTTCTCCTGATTCACCGTCTTTCTCCGAACGGTCTCCCCGAAAAACATCCGATATGCCCGCGTCTTGAGCAAATGCGCGATGTCTAGCGCTACGCATCTGGGTGGTACAAGAGAAAATGATCGCATCTCAACCAAACGTGTTCCGCCAGCACGCCGATGCAGATCCACGTCGTTCGCGCAAGCCTTTCACGACGCTGTACAGCAACATCTTCGGGGCCGCCCGCAGCGGTTGGCGGAACTTGAACTACGGGATCGAGTATGGCCTGACGTCGGGTCGCAACCGGCTCGGGACCATGTTCAATCCGGCGACCAGCCGTGGACAGGCCAACTTCGGGCGGCTCGGGGCCGGGCTGATGGTCGCCAACATCGCCGGCGACCAACTCGCCAACGGCAACCAGTTCTCCATCAATGCGGGCGCGGCGGCGGCGGGCGCCGATGTGGCGGGCGTCATCAACGCACAGGTCGCCTACGACAACAACCACTGGACGTCCGGCTCGTAGGCAAGCTCGGGGCGGGCATCCGGCGAAGCCAACCAGATCGCCGACAGCGAGGGGTTCAGCGTCGTCGATCAGGTACAGCTTATGAAGTGGAATTTCACGTATGTGGCGTGCCAGGCTGGCGGTCGTCTCCCCAGTGGTTACGCCCGTCTTCGGCACCGCGGCGAACGTGGCCGTGAGCACCTTCATCGCGTTCTTGATCCACGCCCACTCCGACACGTGCAGGCGGTGGACGGTCTTCGACCGGACGGACAGGGAGACGTAGATCCGGCTGTTGATCCCCTCGAAGTGCAGCTCGTTGCGGTTGTCGTACTTCGCCTTGGGCTTGCGCCACACGCGGCCGTCGGCAAGTTGCACCTCCTCCGGGCACGTCTCGTACGCGTGCTTGATGATCTCGAAGAGGGTGACGAGGTTCTCGCGGCAGTCGGCCAGGATGCAAGTGTTGCAGTTCTGGGTGAACAGCGTCGCGTCCAGGTGCCAGATCAGGAAGAATGTGGACACGCCCTCCTGGCGGGCCTTGAGCACGAGGTGGAAGTTCCAAAAGTCGACGTACTTCCGCAGCACCCGCTGGATCGGGTTGAGGATCAGGCGCGTTGTGACGCCCGGCGTCTTCGTCTGGATCTGGTACAGGTGCGGGATGCGCCACCAGCGGTTGCCGATGCGCTTGCGGTCTTCAGGGTGGATGGCGGCAGTATGGCACTACTTGCGACCGACGTCTCAGATTACTGTTGTCCGTACAAGCGCGTCCCACTTCTCCCGTACCCGCCCTGTCAGTGACTTGGCGTGACGCGTCACCTGGCGCAGTAGTTCTACGGCGTCGTCTGAACCGAAGAAGCTTTCGGCTTGGCGGTACCAGTTGCCGACAAGCAGCTCCCGGCCGTCAATCGAGAAGGGTGTCCATGCACCCAGTCGGCCCATTACCTGGATCGTGTCATTCGCTGCGTACTTTCCATCCATGAAAACACCGATTGCGTTGATCGACGATTCTAAAAGATAGGCTTCGGTCAGGGCATCGCCGAAATGAACGCCTAGGTTGAATGCGGGGATGATGTGTGATTCATACTCCTCCTTAGTGACCCGCATTCGCAATGCCTCGGGAAGAAGCCCAGAGACGACCGGGCTGCCAAACCTAAACGTTGACTCCGGTGTGACTGAGAGTGCTGTCCCCGCATAAAAGTCGCCGATTGACACAGCCCCTCGGATAGGAATCCCCAACCGTAAGCCGACCGCGATGATGGCAGAGCACATTCGGGAGAACTCGTCGATGATCATCTGATTCACCGTCCACATGTCATCACCGTGGTGCAGAGGCGAATACAGGATCACGGAGTCTGAAAAGTTTTGGATCTTGGGGGAAATCGATGTGAGGCCGTGGAGATAGGCGCGGCTCTGCAGCTTGTATATGACGTCGGCAATCTCTTCGAAGAGCACGCCAATGAGGCTGAATTTCCTATCGCGCAATAGGTTCTTGAAGCCGAGAACATCCAGGAACGCTACGATGTGGGGAGCTGGGACGACCTCGGGTGCAGGTCGTGCATACTGCCGAGGTAACTGCCCATCGGGCAATCCAGGAGCCTGTTCTGCATCCGGCATCTCGATACCTCCGTTCGTTGGTGGATGCCCCTTGATACCGGCTTTATCACAATCTGTTCGGTTGCCACAGGGATCGTGGGCCGATCGATCTGTCTGCTTGGGCTGACCGAGGGGTAGCAGCGGCACCATGAACCCGTCTGCGGATCTCCGCTACCAGCTCCATCGCTCGCTCCATCTGCGGGGGCGTCTTGTTCTTGTCGAGGATCTTCCGAAGTTCGAACTCCTGGGCGTAGAGCTCCGGTTCGCTCAGTTCTTCGGCCTTCAGGGAAGAGGGGGTGGTCACTTGCGGCGCTTAGGGTTGGGACCAGAGAGTAGGTACGCAAGCCCTCGTCTCGGCCTCTGTCAGGATCACCGCGGGGATTGCCACGCGGCCGTCCGTGAGTGCCTTCGCCACGCGGTGCGCGCCGTCGATCAGGAATAGCTTGCCGTGGCCGTTGCCGACCAAAACGGGAACCGTGCCCTGGAGCGTCGCCGGCATCTTCTACGGGAAATATTTGTTCGGCACGCCGGAGACGTGTTGTACGGCGTGGTACGGCTGGCCTGAGCAAACGACCAGTCGGCGAGGGACATGTTCTGCACGGGGCGAGGCGGCTTCGTGATGAGGTCGATCACCGCATCCAACCAATAACAATACCGCTCGGCGAGCTTGCGCTCGACCAGCGTCACCCCGTTTCGGCATGCGTACTTGAATTGGGTTCCCTGAAACTGTGCCGTGGAGGGGAAGGCGTAGCGGATGGCCGCAAACGCCGTGTCAATGTCCACGGAAGGGAACGATACAGGATGTGCGCGTCGGAGGGAACGGGATCGGAGCCAGCGGATGACCACTGCCTGTCACGCAGCGGCAGAAGGCGTGTTGGAGTCCGAATCGTCCTTGCGCTTCTTCGCTGCGTCTTTGCGCGCGTCGTCCTGCTTCGGTGCGTCCTTCAGGCGCCAAAGCGCGCGCACAAGCAGGCAAAGGTTCGGCAGAGTGAGGCCGGAGAAGTGAGAGACGATGAGCGTGCATCCTGCCGAAAGCAACGCGGCGATCGTGAACGGCCATCCGTTCAAATTGTTCAGATAGAGGACGAACGCACCAATGAAGAACAGCAGTGCGAGGAGCACTGTGGACACAATGGTGATCAACTGCAGCGTGCGCCTATTCCGTGGGTTCATAGTGATCTCCGATCCGCGTTGCGTGACTCAGCTCCGAGTCACGTGGTAAAAACATCGCCAAACCACTCCGTTCACATCCGATTTTCTCTTCGTAATTCACTATCTGGCATCAAGTTGCACGCAGAATCCAAGCTGCGGCCCCGTCACGGTTTTTGTGCACACATGTGCACCGTTCACGTGATCCCCTTTCTCAAGCTATCGCTTCAGAGAACCGCTATGCAGAAGCCACGCCTTTGCATCGTGTGCATCGAGCGTACTGTCCTTCAAAAGATCATGAACGCGCGCGAGCTGGTGATACAGAATGTGACCGACCCGCAGGCTAGGTCTAATACGACGGACAGGCCATTTCCCACACATCGACCGCCAATAGCCCTTCATACTAGCGGTCACATTGGGGGCCGTCCTTCAGCAGAGATTGCGAGAGATAACGTAATTTTTGATCCCAATTACGACGAAACCCGCAAGGGCCGAAGCCTATGCGGGTATTCCACAGTATTGATGGTTCGAACGAAGTCAGTTCACAGCGATGTCATTCCAATTCACTCTCTCAACGATCTCGTTTGCAATTCGATCACTCAAAACATCACTACTGTGAATCACTCGATTGAACACACAGTATCGAGTGACAACGTATTCATTTTCGATTCCTGCTCGGTCAGGGCGCAGCTTCGCCCCGGATCGCCGAATTGTCGCTTTTCCTCGGCCGCGCTTCAATGATAAAATCGCGATATCGACAGAAAATCTTCGGCCCCACATGTGCGGTGATCGCAGCAAACAAGACCCCGCTTGCGCGGGGGTGTCGAGAGGGTTACTCTCTTGTGAGAACAGCACACATCCCTCTCGGCACAGCGCAATAGATCCGCCTTCCGAAGCTCCGAAGGGTGGATTGACGGATTTGCCACCGATGCCGGGCAACCGGAAGTCCCGCAGGGGCAAGGCAGACTCGGAAGAGCTGGTAGCAGGGCCTCGGAGCACCCCTCCTCGAACTCACTCGAACGGAATGGCTTGAGAGGGCACACCCGCTGATTCTCCAGACGCTCTGGGGGGCAAGCCGACCGTAAAGAAAGGTGGGGTCTGGCCCACCGATCCTCCCGCACGGCGCTGGCACGCCGCGCGCTACACTGCTATCGCACGCGGGCGCGGTCGATCACCTCGCGCCAGGCTCGATTCCACGAACCGCCGTCGCACCACTCCGGAACATGCCGCGCCCGTCCTTGCGGCACCGGCCCTCGTCCCGCGCACCCGCCTCTTCGTCTCAACCGCCAACCGCGGGTCGGCGATGGCTGCGTCGAGCACGACGTCGCCGGGCAACGCGAGCTGGAGCCCGTCCCACGCAGCCAAGCGGACCGACGGCAGGACGGCCGCCTGTGTCTGCCAGTCGTACAAGTCGTCGGCCAGCAGCGGGGTCGTGTCCCACCACAGGCCGGCCGGCTGCAGGTCGGCGGCTACAGTCGCGACGAGATCGGCCGGCACGAGGTCGAGACCGGCGAGGTGGACGATCTGGTGCTCGAACCAGACCCGGCTAAGGTGCCGAGCAATCGCCTTGCCGCCGCAGGCGGCCACGGCCAACCGCTCCTCGTCGTGCCGGTGCCCGCGTGGCCGCCGCGCGGAGGCTACCATCGGCGCCACCGTGGACGGATCGAACGCCCGCGCCCACGGGGTGCCGCCGTCTGCGCTCTCGCCTTGGCGGATCAGGCAGCAGCACCTCGCTGACCCGGCCGTCGAGTTCGGACTTGAACCGGTACACCACCAGGTCGAGCTTGGCCGCGTCCCTCGCCATCGCCGCGACCGCCGCCGTGCTGGGCCGGCGGAGCTCGCCGCAGAACACGGAGGGCCCGGTCGTCCGCAGCACCAAGCCTTCACCCGCGGTCACCGCGGCGTCGAACGCGTCGAGCACTGCGGCCGGCACCGGCCGCCCGCTCCGCGGGGCCAGCCCGAGCAGGTACGAAAGCCGGTCGGCCGTCTCCGGCGAGATCGCCAGGTACGGCCGCGGCATCCAGTTCCTGAGCGGCGCGGGCCGGAACGGCTCGACGTCCGCGGGCCGGCGGGCGAACCACGCCGGGCGGACCGGCCGCCCGCCCCCGTCGACCGCGGCCAGCGCGAACCGGGTCATGGCCGCCGACACCCGGTTGAGCACGACGAACTCCCGGGCCCGGGCCGCCGCGTCCAGCGTGTCGGCGCCGGGTATGACCCGCTCGACGTCCCACGCGTCAGGACCGAACTGCCGGTCGTGCGGGGCGGCCGGGCAAAACCGGAAGTCGACCGCGGCGCGCACGCCGCCGCCGCGCGTGAAGTCGATCACCGGCATGCTGTACCGCAGCCCGGCGACCGTCGTGCTCGCGTAGTTGACGTCCCGGCGGTTCATGGCCGGACTGCCGGGGAACCGGCCGACCGGCACGTCCCGCAGCGCGAGCCACGTCACGTTCGCGGTCGGGAGCAGGGCCAGGTCGCCGTGGGCGACGGTTGCCTCCACTTGGTCGAGCAGGACGGCCAGGCCGAGGCACCCGCGCCACGCCTCGTTGAGCGGCAGTCGCTCGCGGAGGGCCCGGTCGGCCCGCCACTGGGCGTGGAGCGGGGTCTTGTACGCGGCGTTGTCGAACCGGCCGGGGTTCCGCGGCGTACGGGCGACTTCCGCGGGGAGGGTGACGGGCGCGTCACCGGCAGCGGGGACGACGAAGTCCTCGGTAGCGACGGGGAACATCGGGCAGACGATCGTCGACGATGTGCGCATGGCACACCTCCATGGGTAGCGCCGGGCGGCGCCGCACGTACACCCGGCGCGGACGCCCGCGCCGATGGGTGCTTGGCGCGCGGGCGGCCCGGCGGACGGAGTCGGCAAACGAAGCGGCCGGCGGCCCGTCAGGGCCGCCGGCCGCGAGAGGGGCACGACCCGTGACAAAGGTCGCACGCACCGTGATAGACGGATCAGGGGAGGGCGGACGGGGCGGTCGGACGGGGAACTACACGAGCCGCAGGCGCGGCATCGCCAGCCGGATCGCGTTGGCACAGTCGTCCTGGGTCGCGTCGGCCATCGACATCCCCCGCACCCGGCCGCCGGCCGTGACGAAGCACTGGAGCACGTCCCCGCAGCCGCCGCCGGGCTCCAGCGGCGGGACCGCGTTGAGCACGCACACGAAGTGCAGCCCGTCGTGCGGCGGCGGGCAGTCGGCCTCGGCCTCGCCGGGCGACAAGAGCCGGGTCTGGAACGACCCGGCCAGCCAGAGCCCGGCGTCGGCCGGCGGCAGGTCGGGCCCGTCGCCCGCGGCCGCGCTCCAGCACGCGGCGTCCCGCGCGCACCGCTGCGCCGGGACCGCCGGCACCCAGTGGCGGGTGGCCGGGTCGATCAGCAGGAGCGCGGCCAGGCACCGCCGGTGGCAGGCGTGGAACGTCCGGCCGAGCGTGGCCAGCCAGAGCGTCAGGCTCCGCGGGACCCGCGGCAGGCCGAACGGGGCCGGCGCGACCAGCGCGCCGGCGGGGGCGCCGGCGGGGGCGCCGGCGGGTGCCGGCTCGCCCGCCGGGGGCAGGACGGTGACCGATGCGCCATCGTCGATCAGCCGGACGACCGGCGGGGCGCGGGGGCGGTCGGGCGGGACGTGGGAAGAAGGATTGGAAGCGTTCATGGGGATCTCCTTGGGGTAGAGGTGTGGGATGAAATGAGTGGCGTCGCCGGCAACCCACGCACGTGGGTCCGCCGGCGGTGTCGAAGGTCGGATAGGACGGGGGTGGCGGCGGCTTGGGCGCGGCCGTGGTCAGTCGATGACGAGACGGCCGGCCGCCTCGCGGAGGGCGGCGTCGACGTCGTCACCCGTGGTGCCGGCCGGGTCGGCCAGCGCGGCGTCTCCCGTGGCGTCGGTGCGGAGGAAGAACAAGGTGCCGCCGCTGGGACGGTGCCGGCCCGGCCGCTGGGCGACCGCATGCACGCCGCCGAACCGTGGCACGGCCCGGTGGACGGAAAACGGGTCGCCCGGCGGCAGGCACTGGAACGACCCGCCCGCCCGGAGCCGGGCGGGGAGGCCAGCGGAGTCTGGCCCTTCCAATGACCACGTGACCCGCCGCCGCCCGCACCGCTGGTGCGGGATCAGCGGCGGGCTCACCCATCGGCGGGCCTCGCAGTCGAGCAGGAGCGCGAGTGCGACGCACGCCCGATGTCGCCGCCACACGGCCTCGCCGACCGCCGCGCACCACGCGAGCAGCGACAGCGGCACGCGGGGCAACGGGAAGGGAGGAAACGACCTGGAGGCATCGTCGTCGGCCGCGGGGGCATGAACGTGTACCCCGTCGTCGGCAAGCGCCAGCCGAATCAGCCGATCGGACGGTGGCAAATGGGGAGGCCGGTGCCGTCGCGGCATCAGTCCTCCTCCGGCAACATGATCGTGACCACGGGTTCGCCCGCGTCGCCCGGCCCGCACCCGGCGGCCAGGCGGACCGTCACGTGCCGGCCCGGCGGCATCAGGAAGATCATGTCGAACTCGACCCGCGGCACGACCGCGCCGGGCGCGAGGGCGCGCAGGTGGCAGGCGAGCAACCAGACCACGTCGTGCCCGCGGCCGCGCTCGGACTGGCCGTGACCGGCCCGCAGACCGTCGGCCGGGACGACGTACCGGTCCCAGACGGCCGCCGTGCACGCGACCGGGAAGACGAACCCGACCTCGCGAGCCCACTCTGTAAGGTCGACCAGCACGCCGTCGGCGATCGCCTGCGCCCGCGTGTACCGAAACGCGACCGGCACGTCCTCGAACGGAGAAGAGTCGCTAGACATTCGATTCCTCCTTCGCCGAGGCCGTACCGTTCTTGGGTCGCACGGCCTTACGGGTGTGCGCCGTGCGCACGCCCGACTTCGGGCCGTCGACTGCACCCGCGGGTTTAGCGGCCGGCGACTCATCGCGCCGTGTGGCCACGGCCCCCGCGACCAACTCCATCAGCCGGTACAACGCGGAACCGGGTCGTACCGGCCCGGCGGCCGGGTCGCCGCCGGCGAGTTTCCTGCCGCCGGGACGCTTTCGCTGTCTACTCATTTGGGTACTCCTGGCGCGCGCCGGGTCAGTCGCCGGCGCGCGCAACAACGCACCCCGGCGGAAACCGCCGGGGTGATGATCGAACGAGGGGAAGGTCGGGCAGGCCATCGGCCCCGCCGGTAGTTCGTCAGAGCGGCGGCGGCTCGTACCCCGCCAGCGGATCGAACGCGTACTTGCGGTTGCGGTGGCGCCGGAGCTTGGGGTAGTCGTCCGGCGGCTCGGTCAGCACGACGTACGGGCCGGCCAGCCCGCGCTCGCGCACGAGCCGGTCCAGCGCCAGCGCCTTCTGGACAGCGGCCTGGCTCACGCCCAACTCGCGGGCGACCGCCCGCTGGTCTCGACCTTGTGCGGTCAGGGCGACCGCCCGCTCGCGAATGTGCTCGCGCTGCGGCGGCTCGAACAGGTCGACCGTCGCGTCGAGCGTCAGCAGCTCCGGCAGGCCCCGGACGCGCGCGGCGTCGGGCACGAGCCCGTCGAGCGCGAGCCGGAGCCGGGCCCGGGGCAGCGGGTGCCCGCCGTCCGCCAGCCGGACCAGGTACACGTGGAACTGCGGCACCAGCGTCCGCAGCAGCCGGTGCACCTCCCGCCCGTTCGGCCGGGCCGCCAGTTCTTTTAGCTTCTGCTCGAACTGGTCACGCAGCCCGGCCAGCGACCCGGGCACGTCGAGCGGCCTGCCCGCCAGCGCGTCGATCGCCCGCCGCTCCGCCGCGAGCCGGGCCTCCTCGGTCCGGACTTCGCCCACCGCGTCGAGCACCAGCGGGTCGCTCCCGAGCGCCTTCATGACGTCCTTGAGCTTCCGCTTGTGGCCGTCGAGCACCTCCTCGTCACGTCGGAGCTTGCCGCGCCGGGCGTCGAGGCCGCCCTGACCGGACCGGGCCGCCGCGACGAGCGCCTGGAACTGCGCGTCCAGACCCTCGACCCGGCGGAGCGCCGCGGCGATCGTTTGGGCCGTCCGCTCGGCCGCCAGCTGGCCGCCGAACCCGACCGAACTCCAGCAGCGCCGGTCGCGCGAGCCGGAGCACATCAGGTTGCCGGTCACGCCGTTGCCGCCCCAGACGCAGGGGCGGCCGCAGTACCAGCACGTCGCGCTGCCGGCCGGGAACCGGCCGTCGCTCCGGGAGACCCGGAGCAGCGGGTCGGCGCCGCCCACGGCCTTGCGCTTCATGGCCGCGTTGCGCTTGGCGACCGACGCGAGCGCCGCGTCGAGCTCGGCGACGTCGACGTGCGCGAGGTGCGGGCACGCGCGGTACTGCGGGCCGTGCGGGCTCCGGACGGACACGCGCCGGCCCGACTCGTGCCGTTTGACCGTGTGCCGGGCCCCGCGCTGCGGGAACCCGCCGAGCACGCGGTTGCGGTAGAACCGCAGGGCCATCCGCCCGTCCCACCGCGGCCGCCGGCAGTACGGGCCGGGCGGGAACCCGACGCCGCCATTGTACGGGACGTTGTTGAAGTGGTCGGCGACGGCCTCGCCGCTGAGCGTCTCGCGGAGCAGGCGCAGGCCCTCGGCGATGACCGGGGTTGCCGCCTCGTCCTTCCGCCAGTCGTCGTACGTCTTGGCGTCCGCCGGAACCGCGTACCCGGCGACCGGGCGGGCGGTCGCCCCGCCGAACTTGACGAACCGGTTCATCAGTTTGTGCTTGAGACGCTTGGACGTGTGCGCGTTGTGGCCGACGTGGTCCCGGCAGGCCGCGATCACGTCTTCCTCCCAGGTCTCGTCGTTCGTGTCGATGAAGTCGTTGGGCGCGATCACGCGCGTGAAGTTGTCGACCGCGATCGCGCACAGGTCCTTGGCCGCCGTCCCGCGGACCAGCCGGCCGAGGTCCTCGCAGATCAGCAGGTCGAGCTCGCCGCGGCGGAGCATCTGCTCGACCTCGGCCAGCTCCGGGCGGTCGAGCCGCTCGCCCTTGCCCGTGGTCTGGACGAGGCGGTACTCGACTGGCCCGTCGTACAACCCGACCACGACCTCCTTGCCGTGGTCGACTTGGTCTTCGAGGCTCAGCTCCGTCTGATTGGCACACCCGCTGATGCGGGCTACGATACCGACGACCAGCGTGTGCCCGTTCCGGGGCACCAGCGGCCGTCCCGATTGTCGTCCGTACATGGACGTGTTCTCCTCGGCCGGATTCCTGACGGAATGCCGGTCGGGAGGGGTGTCCGGGGGCACTTGCCCCTGGCCGCCCGCGCAGGGTAAAGCGCACGGTCGCGCTCAAGCCGTTCGGTAGGCCATAAGCGCATCCGCCGTAAACTCAACCCGTTGCGCGAGCGCCCGGAGCAGCAGCACCTGCCCGGACGACTCGTTAAGAAATGTCAATCGCCGGTCGCCCCGATTCGCATCGCTCAACGAGTCCCCTCCCAAGCGGGGACTCGTTTCTTTTTTGCCGCCCACTGCCGGAGTGCCCGACGGGCCCGCGCGGCAAGTCGGGTCATCGACCCCGGCAACCTCCTTTACGTTGGCCGGGGGACCGGCCGCGCGTAAGCCGTGGGCGGGAACCGCCGCGCGCCGAGGCGCCCGCGGGAACGAGCCCCGCCGTCGACGACGGCCTCCGCCGGCGGAACCGCCCCCCGGGAGTTACCGGCCCGGCGCCGGCGGCACGTCCCACAGCCGGGGCGGTCGCGCGAACGCGCCGGTGACCAGCGTCCGCCCGTCGGGCGTGAACGCGACCCACCGCACCCCCCCCGTGTCGGCGCGCAGCGTCGCCACCGGCGCGCCGTCCGCCACCTGCCAGAGCGTCACGGTGCCGTCGCCGGCGCCCGCCGCGACCAGGCGCCCGTCCGGGCTGAGCGCGACCGGGCGGAACCGCCGGCCCGGCTCGGCCAGGACCTGCCGCACCCCGCCGGTGGCCGCGTCGAGCACCACGACGCGGTCGTCCCCGGCGACGGCGATCGTCCGCCCGTCCGCCGACGCCGCCAGCCCGGTGGGCTTGGGCAGACCGTCGTAGTCGCCGCGCGGCGCGCCGGTCGCCGGGTCCCACAGGACCAGCCGCCCCGAGCGCTCGCCGGCCAGCAGTGCGTCGCCGCCCGGGATCGCCAACACGGGCCGCAGCTTCGCCTCGTGCGGCGGCGCCGGGGCCGCGGCGCCGGTCGTCGTCGACCACACCCGGCCCCCCAGCGGCACCCCGTTCGGGCGGTCCAGCGACGCCGCCAGCCACTCGCCCCCGCGCGAGAACGCCAGCGACGTCGGCTGGAACTCGTTCACCTCCCACGTCCGCACCACGCGCCCGGCGGCGACGTCCCACACATCGGCGTACGAGTCCCGGTACCCCGCCGCCAGCCGCGCCCCGTCCGGGCTGAACGCGAGCGACCGCGTGGGCGGGCGGCCGGTCGGCAGCACCGCCGCCAGCCGCGGCTCCCCGGCCGACAATTCGTACAGCTCGATCACGCGGGTCTCGCCCGCGCGGGCCGCGCCCGAGTTGCGCCCGAGCGCGAGCGTCCGCCCGTCCGGCGAGAGCGCCAGGGCCTCGACCGACACCCGTTTGTCGAACGCGTACCGCGCCCCGGCGACGTACGCGGGCACCGGCCGGGCCGCCAGAGGACCCCCGGCCGGGCTCGCCGCCGCCACCACGTACTCGCCCCGCCCGACGTCGACCGCCCGGTCGTCGGCCGTGCGCACCACCCGGAGCCGGCCCTCGTCCAAATCCACCCGGGTCGCGGCCGCCGTGATCGCGGACGTGAACCGCGTGCCCAGCACCCGCACCTCCGCCTGCGGCGTGGTCAGGAGCATCGGCCGGCCCGCCGGTTGCGGGGCGACGTCCGCCCGCACCACCCCCGCGCTCAGGACCGCGTGTTTGCCGAACGCCGTCCCCGCCGAACCTCCCGCCGCCGTCCCGGTCGCGCCCAACCGCACGACGCTCTCGGCGCCGAGCTCGAGCCGGGTGCCGTCGGCGTACAGGATGACCGCCCCGCTGTCGTCCCCCCCCGTCCGGACGACCAGGCCCGCGGCCAGCGCCTGGCCCGCGACGGCCGGGCTCCCGGGCGCCGCCTCGGCCGACCCGACGGTCACGACCCCGGCGACGTCGGCCAGCGTCGCGATGGCCGGGGCGACCGGGGCGGCCGGCTGGGTACTCGTGGACGCCACCGGTCCGGCCGACCGGGGCGCGGCCGCGTGCGGGCCCCGCGCCGCCCACCAGATCCCTAGCCCCAGGATCAGCGAGGCCGCCACCGCCACCGGCGCCCGCCACGGGCGCGCCCGGCGCGGCGCGGCCAGGGCAGTTCGCACGCCCCCGGCGGTCCCCAGCGCGGGACCGACGGCCTCCCCGAACGAGAACTCGGCGACCAGCGCCCGCCGCGCGGACGGGTCGCGGGCCAGCAGGGCCGTCAGCTCGTCCAGCTCGGCCGGCGCCAGCGCGCCGTCGCGCCAGCCCGCCAGCAGGCGCTCCGTACGGTCGGCGACGTCATCGGGTGCGAATTCGGTCATCGGGGTATCTCGCCGCCGGGCGGGCGCGCCGCCCGGGGTCAATCCGCGGTCGCGTCCGTGCACCGGGTCAGAACTTGCCGCAGGCGACTCAGGGCCTTCATGATCGCGTCTTCGGTCCGGTTCAAACGCTCGGCGATCTGGGCGACCCTCAGCCCGTCCGTGTACCTGAGCCGCAACACCTCACGGCACGGCTCGGCTCGGGCAACTTCTCGATGCACTCGCTCAGGCGCGCCCGGCGGGTCGCCCACGGGTCCTCACCGGCAGCGCCGCTGCCGCCGCCGCCGCCGCCGCTGCCGCGCTCCTCGAACGCGATCTCCGCCAGCTCGACCATCCGCAACACGTGACTGTCCGCGATCACCCGGGCCGTCCGACGGCTGCGGAAGTGGTGCAGGACCAGGTTGCGGGCCACGCCGCGGAACCACCGCTCCGGCTGTCGGACGTCGGTGCCCTGCCGGACGGCGCCGGCCAGGCGAATCCAGACTTCCTGCACGATCTCCTCCGCCGCCGGGCGGTCGCGGACCAGCCCGTGGACGAACGCGAGCAGCGCGGGCCGCTCCCGCACGAACGACGAATTCAAAGCCGCAACAGTGCCGGCGGGGCCGACTGCGGACGCCTCGTCCGGCATCCGTATCACGGTCCCCGGCGCGCGGGAAACCTGACACCCGCCGGTGGACGGGGCAGGGGCTGCGGGATCGGCGGCGTGGGGCCGGCTCATGCTCCTAACCCTACCGAAAAGCGCGCCCGGCGTGGCGACGCCCGAAACGCTAAACGTCGAACCTGCAACGTCGAACATCGAAACCGCGGGACGCCGCCACGTTCGACGTCCGACCGTCAACTCCCCCCTTTGCCGTGCTTTCGTCTCATTTCGAGTCGCCCCGACCCGCGGGCGACTCCGGCCGCGCCGCCGGCGCCCGATTCGGGTCCGGGCGGTGGTGCTTGTCCAGCAGGTTGACGGCGTGCCGCGCGAGGTCCGGGCGGCGCTTCGCGTAGTCGCGCTTTTCACCGAAGTCGTTCGACATGTCGTACAGCTCGAGATCGCCGGTGATCATCGGCGAGCGGATCGCCTTCCACTTGCCGAACCGCACGGCCTGCGCGGTCTTCCCCTCGTAGGATTCCCAGTACAGCGGGCTCCTACGCTTCCAGACGTCCTTCTCGACGTGCCCCTTCATCGCCGCGACCAGGCTGTCGCTGTCCAGGCCGTCGGGCGGCTTGACGCCGGCCAGTTCGGCCGCGGTCGCGATCAAATCGCCGGCGTACCACTGGCGGTCGTTCTGCACGCCGGCGGGGATCGTCCCCGGCCATCGCGCGATCATCGGCACGCGGATCCCGCCCTCGAGGATGTCGCCCTTAACGCCGCGGAACTTCCAGTTCGAGTCGAAGAACTCGGGATCGAGTCCGCCCTCGGCGGGCGGGCCGGTGTCGGACGTGAAGACGACCAGCGTGTTCTTATCGATCCCCAGTTCCTTCAGCAGCGCGAGCACGCGCCCGGCGTCGCGGTCGATGTCTTGCACCCGCGCCGCGTGCGCCTTCGCCGGCGCAGGCCAGTCCGCGCTTGCGTCGTCCGCCCCCGCCGCCCCTGCCGCCGCGCCGACCGTGACGAGCACGAAGAACGGGGCCGAGTGCGGGCCGCGGATGAACGCGAGCGCGTCGTCGACGGTTCGCCCGGCTTGATCGAACCCCAGGCCGCGCGGGTCGGCTTGGTCGCCCGCCGCGTCGATCCCCAACGCTCCGGCACACGCCGTCTTGTACCCCGCGCCCTTCAGCACCGACGCGACGGTCGGCGTGCCCGGCGGGAGCGCCGCCGGCCCGGCCGGACCGCCGCGCACCGCCGCCCGCCCGCCGTGCAGGCCGGTCAGCATCACGCGCCACGCCGGCCCGCGCACCGGCGCGCCGGCGTAGAACTGCGTAAACCGGATGCCCTGCGCCGCCATCGCGTCGAGGGCCGGCGTCTTGAGCTTCTTCTGGTCGAAGCAGCCCAAATCGCCGTACCCGAGGTCGGCGGCCACGACGACGACGACGTTCGGCTTGGCGGGTGGGGCGACCGGCGCGTCGGCCGCGGATACGGGGGCACCGAGGAGCAGGAGGAGCAAGGTCCGAAAGAGGCTCATTGGGGAGGTCGGGTGAGGGGTGAGTCTTGGCGAACCGGTGCGCTCGCACCGATCAAATGG
Source organism: Tepidisphaeraceae bacterium (assembly GCA_035627895.1). Taxonomy (GTDB): domain Bacteria; phylum Planctomycetota; class Phycisphaerae; order Tepidisphaerales; family Tepidisphaeraceae; genus DASPKW01. The sequence goes on from DASPKW010000264.1 coordinate 63,852, forward strand.
TACCACCGGACGCCCGCGTCAGCGCGGCGGGGGCGTACGCGGCCGCGTCGCGGTGGTCAATCGTCGCCCCGCGCGCGGCCCCCTTCGCCTTCGTCAGGCGAGCAGTTCCTTGATCGGCGTCGCGCCCTTGTCCACCAGCGGCATCGGGCGCTGGCCGGGGGCCATGAATTCCTGGTGCGGGTCGATGCCCAACACGTTGCAGACGGTGGCGATGAAGTCCGGCGCCGTCACGGCGCGCTCGGTGACCTCCTGGCCGGGCTTCTTGCCGGTCTCGTTGGTCTTGCCGACGGCGATGCCGGTGTTGATGCCGCCGCCGGCCCAGACGGTCGTCCAGACGTTGCAGAAGTGGCCGTCGCCCTTGCCGGGCGAGCGGCCGAACTCGCCCATCCAGATGACCAGCGTGTCCTCGAGCATGCCGCGCCGCTTGAGGTCGCAGATGAGGGTGGACATGGCCGCGTCCATCCACGGGGCGCGCTCGCTGATGCGCTTGGCGGCGCCCTCGTGGTCGTCCCACCCGCGGTGGAAGATCTCGACGAACTTGACCCCCTGCTCGACGAGCCGGCGGGCCATCAGGCAGCTCTGGCCGAAGCGGTGGCGGCCGTAGGCGCCGCGGAGCTCGGCCGGCTCCTGGTCGAGGTCGAACGCCTTGGCCTTGGGCGAGCGGACCAGACGGACGGCGCGGTCGAACGCGGCCTGCTTGGCGAGGACGGCGGGCGCGGGGTACTGCCGCGCGAACCGTTCCTCGCCCGCGCCGAGCAGTGCCAGCCGATCTTCGAAGTCGCCGCCCGGCGTGACGAGGTTGTCGAGCCCGCGGGCGGCGTTCTGGACGGCGAGCGGCGCGTGCCGGGCGCCGAGGTAGGCGGGGACCGAGCGGTACAGGCGGCCGCCGTTGCCCTTGTCGGACCCGGCGTCGATCGTGACGAACGCGGGGAGCTCGCCGTCGGGGTCCCCGACCGCGTGCGACGCGATGCAGCCGAGGGCGGGGTGCTCGAATCCGGTCACGCGCTTGAACCCGGTGTGGAGGTAGTACTTGGCGTCGTAGTGGTCGTTAATCTCGGTCTTCATGGACCGGATCAGCGCCAGGTCCTTCATCGTCGCGGCGAGCTTGGGGAGCTGCTCGACGATGCGGATGCCGGGGACGGCGGTGGGCATCGACTTGAACTCGCCGCCCGGCTTGGGGTCGAACGTGTGCTGCTGGGAGGGCCCGCCGTCCATCCAGAGGAGGATGCAGTTCTTGCCGGAGCGGCGGAGGGCACCGACGTCGGGCGCCGTCGCTGCACGGGCGACCGACTCGAACCACGGGACCGACGCGGTCGTGAGCAACCCGGCGGCGGAGAGCTTGAGCAGGTCGCGGCGGTTGACGATCGGTGTCGGCATATCTCATTCCTCCACGAGACCCACGAGCTCCGGAGCGGCCTGGGCGCCTCGGGTGCCCGTGCCCCCGCCGCGCCTGCAATCACTACCGCACCATCAGGTACTCACTTCGGTTGACCAGCGTCCACAAGAGCCCGGCATACGCGCGTGGTTGATCGGTCGCGCGGTCGACGTAGCGCAAGGCCTCGGCGCGCTCGTCGGCGTCGGGACGGCGCGACAGGGTCGACAGGTACAGCCAGTCGACGGCTTGGTCGGGGGCGACGGCGGGCGTCCCGGGCGCAGCCGCCTTGTCCTTGCCCTTGGCGGGCTTGATGCCGAGCACGGCATCGAGGGCGGCGCTGCCCCGGGTCAGCCGCGGGTGGTTGAGCAGGACCAAAAGCTGCGGGATGCCGTGCGTGAAGTCGGTTTGGTCTTCCTCGTTCGTGCAGAAGGCGCGTCGAAATTCGAGGTAGGCGTCGCCGACCGCCGCGCTCTCGCCGTTCGTGTTCCCGTCCTTCGGGTCGACGGTGCGGAGGTCGAGCTTGGGGTCGCCGTAGACCTGCCGGAGCGAGTCGTACAGCGAGTCGGCCGAGACCACGCGGGCGGGCATGCGGCCGAACTTTGCGGCCAGGGCGGTGTCGGCGGGCGCGTCGGCGGGCGGGCGGCTCGTGCGCTGGTACGCGGCGGAGTTGCAGATCGCGCGGACGAGGTGCTTGACGTCGTACCCGCCGGCCGTGAACTCCTGGGCGAGCAGCGCGAGCAGGCCAGGATGACTCGGCGGGTTGAGCTCCCGCAAATCGTCGACCGGGTGGACGATCCCGCGGTTGAAGAAGTAGAACCAGGCGCGGTTGGCGAACGCCCTGGCGAAGTACGGGTTGTCTTTGGCCGTCAGCCAGTCGAGGAAGTACGGGCGGACCGGCTCGTCGGCCTTCGGACTCACCGCCGGGCCGTCGAGCAGGCGGGCCTTGACGATCTTGCCGGTGTTCTTGAACGCGGTCTTGGGGATCTCGATGGTGCCGCGGGTGGCGATCGCCTGCGCGCGCGCCGTCTCCTCGCGCTTGCGCTGCTGCTCCTCGAGCTTCTTCGGGTCCTCGCCCGGTTTGGGCTTGGGCGGGTTCTCGGGCGGCGGGGTCTCGTACACGCGCCCGAAGTCGCCGGCCGCCCGCTTGAACACGGCGGCCAGCGCCCAGAAGTCGTCCTGCGACCATGTTCGGTACGGGTCGTCGTGGCACTGCGCGCACTGGAGCTGCACGCCCATGAACAGCGACGCCACGCCTCGCGCCGAGCCCGCCGGCGTCGTCCGGCCGCCTTCGCCCTGCAGCGCGAGAACGATCACCTGCGGCTGGTCCTTGATCACACCCTCGGCGCCGATCATGGCGCGGGCGACCTTGTCCCACGAATCGCCGGCGGTCAGGCGGTCGCCGATCCACTTCCCCAGGGCCTGGGTCTCCGCGTGGGGCTGCTTGCCGCCGTTCGGGTCGGACGGGAGCTCGGGCGGGGCGACCCAGTCGCGCCAGGTGCGGCCGAACTGCTGGCCGAAGTCGGGCGACGCGAGCAGTGCGTCGATCAACCGCGCACGCTTGTCGGCCGCAGTGTCATCGATGAACGCCGCGGCCTGCTGCGCGGTCGGGACGCGGCCGGCCAGGTCCAGGTAGGCGCGGCGGAGGAACTCCGCGTCATCGGCGCGCGGGGCGGGCCTGAGGTTGGCGGCGGCGAGCCCGGCGTCCACGTGGCGGTCGATCGCGGCGGCGACGTCGGCCGGCGCGTGCTTGCGGCCCGCGGGCAGGCCCGGGTCGGGCGCGCCGCGGCGCCCGGCGACGGTCGGCAGGCCGGCGGCGATCCACCGGCGGATCGTGTCCTTGTCCGCCGGGCCCAGCGGCGACTTGTCCTTCGGCATCTCGTCGTCGGCGATCGACTTCCACAGGAGGCCGCCGTCCGCCTGACCGGCCTTGACCGCCGCGCCACCGGCGCCGCCCTTGAGCATCAGCGGAATGGTGCGGAGGTCGAGCCCGCCCTTCTGCATCAGCCCCCCGTGGCAGCCCAGGCAGTTGGCAGTGAGGATCGGGAGGACGTCGGTCTCGAACAGCGGGTCGGCGGCGCGGGCGCTCGGCGCCAAGAGCGCCGCGACGACCACGGCGAGCTGTGACAGCCGTTCGCGAACTAGGTGGGGGGCCGAGCGCATGCAACTGATCTCAGGCGTTCACGGGCGACGCGGATCCATCTGTACGTGAGAGACGGGGCGGGTGGACGTGCCCCACACGCCTTACCGGCGACGGCCGGGCCGTGTTGCATGCAATTCGCGGACGTCGGGCAACGGCCGGCCCTGCGCGGTCGGCCGCGCCAGGCCAGCCGTTCCGGCAGCGGCCCGTCCGCGCTCACCGGCTTGAGCAGCGCCTGGTGCATGCCGACGTACGGGCGACGCTCGCCGGCGACGTGCAACAGCGTCGTGTACAGGTTGCCGATCTCGCGGTGGCCCTTCAGGCCCCAATGCGGGTACTCGACGTACCGCCCGGCCTTGAGCTTCCCGCCCGCGTTGCCGATCAGCACCATCGGCCAGTCCCAGCAGCGGCTGTGGTGGCCCTCGGCGGCGTCCGGCAGGTACACGATAGAAATCGTGATGTTCGGGCTGCCGGGGCTTGGGCTGCCCGGTCCGCTTGTCGACTTCGCGCGGCTTGGCCGGCCGCACCGCCACCGCCCGCCCGGCGCCGTGGCGTCCGGCCGGTAGTTCACGAAGCTCTTGTTCGTCGTCAGCAGCGTTCGCAACACGTCCTTGTCCCGGCCGAGCACCCACCTGATCGACTGGCGCGTGTCGGTGATCAGGATCTCCGGGTGCCACCGCCCGCGCTGGAAGTCCTTGAACACGTCCGCCGCGGCCGGATACTCGAAATACTCTTCGAAGAACCGGAGGACCCGCGGCTTGGCGAACTTCGGGTCCCCCATCAGCCGCTCGACCCGAGCCTTCCCGGGATTCGGGTCAGGTTTGGGACGGACGGGGAACAGGGTGGAAGACCGCAGGCGCGCCGCGAATGGGCATTCGGCCTCGCGCGCACACGCAATCCTAGGAGACCCTCGATGACGCCAGGCCACCGCCCGCCGCGCGCCCAAACCCTCGTCCTCTCCGCCTTGGTCGTCGGGCTGACCCTCCTCGCGAGCCACCAGACCGGGTCGGCCCAGCCCAAGAAGGTCGACGACCGCCACGCGACCCTCGGCCCGTGGCCGGCGGACGTGGCCGACTTCGTGCCGCCCAAGCCCGGCGAACACCCCCGGCTACTGTTCCGCAAGACCGACCTGGAGGCGATCCGCAAAAGAGCGCAGACGCCGGAGGGGCAGGCGATGGTCAGCCGGTTGCGGCGGCAGCTCAACGGGTCGGACGGGGAGTCGATGCCGAAGGTCGGCGGGGCGCCCGCCAAGGGCGACGACGAGGGCGGGGCGGCGGGCGTGTACTCGATCTCGCACGTGGCCGGATTCGGCATGCTGTACCAGATCACCGGCGAGAAGAAGTACGCCGACCTGGGCCGTAAGTGCATGGAGCTGGCCATGGAGGGCACGCCCAACTTCGACCCGCGGTACTCGTTCAAGAACCCGAACGGCGCGCTGCGCGCCGGGCCGTCGCTCGGGTGGACGGCGGTCGGGTACGACCTCTGCTACGACGGGTGGGACGAGGACTTCCGCCAACAGGTTGCCAAGGCGATCGCCGAGTACAGCCCGGCCAAAGGACTCAAGAACCAGTCCGACATGGACCTGGCGGGACTCGTGAAGGGGAACCGCCAGCACCCGGGGTCGAACCACTGGGGCATGATCGTCGGCGGCGGGGCGCTGGCCGTCTTAGCGATCAAGGACGACCCGGGCGTCGACATGGCGAAGATCGCCCCCCTGCTCGAGGCCAGCCAGACCTCGATCAAGATCCAGTGCACGCAGGGCTTCGGCAGCGGCGGCGTGTACGTCGAAGGGGACGGCACGGGCTCGATGGCGAGCCACATCGCGCTCCTCCCGGCGATCCAGGCGTGGCGCGTCGCGGGCGGCAAGGACTTCTACGCGCCCCGGCCGTACGCGCAGTGGATGAACCTCAAGTGGTTCTTCCTCACGGGCCTGGGCGGCGACCCGAAGAACCTCCGCGCGAGCTTCCCCGAGCGCGGCGACTACCCGCACAACATCTGGGCGCGCGGCGGCCTGTCCGGGGCCAACTACTTCGGGATCGGCTTCGGCGTCGCGACGGAGGACCAGCGGGCGGCGATGCTGTGGTTCTACGACCGCGCGGGCCTGCGCGAGTGGGACGCCAAGCACGACGGCGGGGTCGACGCGCCCAGCCCGTACCCCCACCATTCGGTGCTGTCGCTGGCGAACTGGCCGGTCGGCCTGGCCGAGCGCGACCCGGACGACGTGCTGCCCCACGCGTACACGGACGACGTGGCCGGGTTCTACGCGTGGCGGAACCGCTGGCAGGACAAGGACGACGTGATCGCCTCGATCCTGACCCGGAGCGTGAAGGGGAACATGGGCATGAAGGGCGAGACGACGCTGACGATCCAGCACGGCGGCAAGAAGACCAAGTGGGGCCGGATCGGCGGCGGGTTCAAGGACGAGTTCAAGCCGGCCAAGGACGGGTCGACGGTGATGATGACCGGCGAGGGCGGGTGCCTGGCCATCGACTTCTCGCGGGCGAGCGGGGCCGACGCGATGCTCGTGCTCAGCGGCCCGGCGGCGACCGGCGCGAAGGACGCGGTGGACGTCGGCGGGACGCCGGTCGCGTTCCTGTTCCTCGGCGGCGGGAAGGCGCCGGTGCCGACGGCGGAGGGGAACAAGCTGAGCGTGGGCGACCAGACCGTCGCGCTGGACGGAAAACGGATCGTGCTCGGGCGATAACCGCCCGCGGGCAGCGGTACCGGGAGGTTTCGATGGTCCGGATTCTGATCGCAATGCTGGCCGCGTGTGCGGCGGTCCACGTGCCGGGCGCGGAGCCCGCGCCTGCGGGGGGTGACGCGACGCTGCGGGTCGAGTTGCCGCTCAAGACGCCGCGCAAGAACCCGTCGGCGCTCGGCGGCGCGCCGGATAAGGTCGCGGTGACCGTCTGGATCCCGGCCAACACGCCGGTCCTCCGCGGCGGCATTTGCAACCCGTTCGCGCGCGGCGACGAACCCGGCAAGCACTGGCAGGCGGCGTGCCGTCACTGGGGCTTCGCGTACGTGCAAATCGACCTGGACGGGATCAAGAAGGACGAGTACCCGCTCCTGTTCGAAGGGCTGTCGCAGCTGGCCAAGCAGGCAAACCGACCGGAGCTGGCGCACCTGCCGATGTGCTACACGGGGATGTCGCGCGGGGGCGGGATGAGCATGCAACTGGCGGAGATGAAGCCCGAGCGGGCGATCGCGGTCGCGCCGGTCTGCCTGGAGGTCGGGGCCGGGAGCGAGGCGACCCGGCAGATCCCCGTCGGCACGGTGTTCGGCGAGAAGGACGGCTCGCAAATGGCCAAGCTGCTCGAGAAGCTGCCGGCCGAGAGGGCCAAAGGGGCGCGGTTCGCGATCACCGTGCAGTGGGGCCGGAAGCACGAGTTCGCGCTGGCGAACAACATGTCGTTCGTACTCTTCGACGACGCGATCCGCCTGCGGCTGCCGAACGTGCCGGTGCGGGACGGCCCGACGCCGCTGGCGGAGGTTTCGCCGGAGGCCGGGTGGCTGGGCGACGTGACGGCGTGGGGCAAGGACGGGCGCGTGCCCGCGATCGCGCCGAGCGCCGACTTCAAAAGGGAGAAGGACAAAGCGTGCTGGTTCCCGACGGGGCGGAGCGCCGCCGTGTGGCGGGCGTTCGTCGCGGGCGCGAACGACGTCACGATCGCCGACCCGCCGGGCCTGGGCGACAAGCAGCCGTTCGTGCCACAATCGGCGACGAAGGCGGTCGCGGTGAAGGTGGGCGTGGCGGACGGGCTCAAGCCGGCGAAGCTGGAATTGTGGGACGCGGACGTGAAGGTGGCCGAGAAGGCGACGGGGCCGTGGGAGTTCTCGGTGCCGCTGGAGGCCGGGATCCACTCCCTGATCGCGATCGTGGAGACGGCGGGCGGCCGGCGGACGGTGTCGCGGCCGCACACGATCGTGGTGGAGAGGTAGCAGGTCCGTGGCGCGGCGATCCGGGGCGCCGCGTCGGGCTCGGCGCCCGCGCGCCGCGCCCCGGCCCGCTTCGGTCATTGCGGCGCCAGGACCTTGAGCCCGCAGGCGTGTGCCCCCCGGGCGTGCGGAAGGGTTCGACGGGACGGGCCGGCCGCCGCGCGCGCACGACCCCTCGTCCACCGACCGGGTCCGGATCCCGCCCCGGCGGTCGATGAAACACCGTGGCCGGTGCGCGCACCGGGGCCGGATCGCAAAGATCGTGTCTCGTCCGAACCATGACCCGTGCGACGGGCCACCCCGCGTCTGCCGGGCACGGACGACGAGTACAGCACCTCGACCCACCGCCGCCGATCACCGGCCCGATTCGCCCGCCCGATCCGGCGTTCCCCAACCGGCTACCGACGGCTAATATTTTCCAGGTCCGACACCCAAGGAGCCCCCCTGAGCACGCCGGTCGACGCCAAGGAACGGTCCGAATCCGCCGGCACGTCGTCCGCGCAGGAAATGGCCGCCCGCGTCCGCGCGTTCGACTGGGCCGCCACCCCGCTCGGCCCCATGAGCCAATGGCCCGAGGCCCTGCGCGTCGCCGTCGACATCTGCCTGAGCAGCCGCTTCCCGATGTTCGTCTGGTGGGGGCCGGCCCTGATCAACATCTACAACGACGGGTACGTGCCGATGCTCGGCAAGCGGCACCCGGCGGCGCTGGGGCGGCCCGCGCGCGAGTCGTGGGCGGAAATCTGGGCGGACATCGGCCCGCAGGCGGACGCCGTCATGCGCCGCGGCGAGTCGACGTGGAACGAGCGGGTCAAACTCGTCACGGAGCGCAACGGCTACCCCGAGGACGCTTACTTCACTTGGTCCTACAGCCCCATCCGCGGCGCCGACGGCGCGGTCGCCGGACTGTTCTGCGCGGTCACCGAGGAGACCGAGCGCGTCCGCGCCGAGGCCGCCCTCCACACCAGCGAGGAGCGCCTGGCCCTGGCCGTGGGGTCGGCCGACCTCGGCACGTTCTACTGCCCGCTGCCGTTCGGCCGGATCGAGTGGAACGACACGTGCAAGGCCCACTTCTTCCTCCCGCACGACGCCGACGTCGACTTCGACCTGTTCTACGCCCGGATCCACCCCGACGACCGCGACCGCACCCGCCAGGCGGTCGAGCGCGCCGTGTTCGGGCGCGGCCCGTACGACGTCGAGTACCGCACGATCGCCCCCGACGGCCGCCAGCGGTGGGTCCGCGCCAAGGGTCGCGCCTATTACGACGCCGCCGGCAACCCCATGCGGTTCGACGGCATCACCCTCGACGTGACCGAGCGCCGCCGGGCCGAGGACGCGCTCCGGGACAGTGAGCGGCGGTTCCGCGACATGGCCGACACCGCCCCCGCCATGCTCTGGGTGACCGAGCCGGACGGGTACTGCTCGTTCCTGTCGCGCGGGTGGTACGCGTTCACCGGCCAGACCGAGGCGGAGGGGCTGGGCTTCGGGTGGACCAACGCCGCCCACCCCGACGACCGGGACGCGGCGCGGGAAGCGTTCGTAGCGGCGGTCCGCGACCGCACGCACTACGAGGTCGACTTCCGCGTCCGCCGGGCGGACGGCGCGTACCGGTGGGTGATCGACGCCGGCCGGCCCCGGTTCGGCCCCGGCGGCGAGTTCCTCGGGTTCATCGGCTCGGTCATCGACATCCACGACCGCAAGCTCGCCGAAGCCGAGCGGAACCGGTTGCTCGACGGCGAGCGCGCGGCCCGGGCCGAGGCCGAGCGCGCCGGCCGGATGAAGGACGAGTTCCTCGCCACGCTCTCTCACGAGCTCCGCACCCCGCTCAATGCCATCCTCGGGTGGGCCCAAATCCTCCGCGCCGGCGACGGGACGACCACGGCCGATGACCTGCGCCAGGGGCTGGAGGTCATCGAGCGCAACGCCCGCGCCCAGACGCGCATCATCGACGATTTGCTCGACATGAGCCGGATCATCGCCGGCAAGGTCCGGCTCGACGTGCAGCCCTTGCAACTGGCCTCGGTCATCGACGCCGCCGTCGGCACCGTCCGCCCCGCCGCGGACGCCAAGGGCGTGCGCGTGCAAGTCGCGCTCGACCCCCTCGCCGGGCACGTCACCGGCGACCCCGGCCGCCTCCAGCAGGTGTTCTGGAACCTCCTCGCCAACGCCGTCAAGCACACCGACCGCGGCGGGCGCGTCGACGTCGCCCTGGCGCGGGCCGACTCGCACCTGCAGGTCAGCGTCACCGACACCGGCGAGGGCATCGCGCCCGAGTTCCTCCCCCACGTCTTCGACCGCTTCCGCCAGGCCGACGGCAGCACCACCCGCCGCCACGGCGGCCTCGGCCTCGGCCTCAGCATCGTCCGCCACCTGACCGAACTGCACGGCGGGACCGTCCGCGCGTCCAGCGCCGGCGCCGGCCTGGGCGCGACGTTCACCGTGTCGCTCCCGCTGTCAGCCGCGCCCGCCGACGGCGACGCCGACGCCGACGGCGACGGCCAGGCGACCGACGCGAAGCCGCGCCCGCCGTGCGCCGCCCTCTCCCCCGCGGCAACCGTGGCCGTCGCCGACGTCGTCGACCTCACCGGCGTGCGCGTCGTCGTCGTCGACGACGAACCCGACGCCCGCGCGATCGTGCGCCGGATCCTCGAAGATTGCGGGGCCATCGTCTCGACCGCCGCGTCGGCCCAAGAGGCGCTCGCCGCAGTCCAGAGCGAACGCCCGGACGCGCTCGTCAGCGACATCGGCATGCCGGGCGAGGACGGGTACGCGCTCATCCGCCGCGTCCGCGCCCTGCCCGCGGGCGAGGGCGGCGACGTCCCCGCCATCGCCCTGACCGCCTACGCCCGCAGCGAAGACCGCACCCGCGCCCTCCGGGCCGGCTTCACCGGCCACATCGCCAAGCCCGTCGAACCGGCGGAGCTAGTCGCGACCCTCGCCGCGCTGGCGCGCGTGCGGAAGTAGGCCCACGCGGATCACGCTCAACCTTGCGCGCAGCCCCGAAGGGGCGACCGGATTGTAGCCACGGGTGGAGTCGGCCCGGTCGCCCCCTCGGGACTGCTTCCGTGTCTAACGAAACTGGCGCGCCCTACCCCTTCGCCCCGAAATACGCCTGGATCGGCCGCACGGTCCAATCCCCCTTCTGCAACTCCCGGATCGCCGCCGCCGCCGCCCGCGCGCCGGTCAGCGTCGTGATGATCGGCACCTTGTTCAAGATCGCCATGCTCCGGATCTTGCCCTCGTCCGTCTGCGGGCCCTTGCGTGTCGGCGTGTTGATCAAGAGCTGGACCTGGCCGTTCTTGATGAAGTCGGCGATGTTCGGCCGGCCCTCGGCGAGCTTGGGGATCAGCGTCGCGGGGATGTCGTTCCGCTGAAGCTCCTTGAACGTCCCGTCGGTCGCGATGATCTCGAACCCGCACTCGGCCAACGTCTTGGCGACGGGGACGATGTCGGCCTTGTCGCGCGAGTTCACGCTGATGAAAATCCGGCCCTTGGTGGGCAGGGCGCCGCCGGCGGCGATCTGGGATTTGGCGAACGCCATCGGGAAGTTCGCGTCGATGCCCATCACCTCGCCCGTGCTCCGCATCTCCGGCCCGAGGATCACGTCGACCCCGGGGAACTTGCTGAACGGGAAGACGACTTCCTTCACGCTCGTGTGCGCCGGGTCCGGCTGCTCGGTGATCTGCAGCGTCGCCAGCGACTCGCCCGCCATCACCTTCGCCGCGATCTTCGCCCACGGAATGCCCGTCGCCTTCGACACGAACGGCACCGTCCGGCTCGCCCGCGGGTTCACCTCGATCACGTAAATCTCGTTGTCCTTGATCGCGTACTGCACGTTCATCAGCCCGCGGACGCGCAGCGCCTTCGCCAGCGCCTTGGTCTGCTCCTTGAGCCGGGCGATGATTTCCTTCGACAACGAGTACGGCGGCAGCGCGCACGCCGAGTCGCCCGAGTGAATCCCCGCCTCCTCAATGTGCTCCATGACGCCGATGACGATGGCCCGGGCGGTCGCGTCGTTCGCACCGGCCGAGTCGTAATCCGCCAGGCAATCGACGTCCACTTCCGTCGCGTTATCAAGGAATTTATCGATCAAGATGGGATTCTCCATCTTGGCGTCGGCCCCGGTCCCGCCCCCGGCCACCGACTCGACCGCGTGGGTCATGTAGTAGTTGAGCTGGGCCTCGTCGTACACGATCTCCATCGCCCGCCCGCCCAGGACGAAGCTGGGGCGCACCAGGACGGGGTAGCCGATCTCCGCGGCGATCCGTCGGGCGTCGGCGCCGTTGCGGGCGATCCCGTTCTGCGGCTGCTTGAGGTTCAGGCGCGCCAGCAAGTCGCGGAACTGCTCGCGGTCGCCCGCCGCGTCGAGGGATTCGACCGTAGTACCCAAAATCGGCACGCCCGCGTCGCGCAGGCCCTTGGCGAGGTTCAGCGGCGTCTGACCGCCGAACTGGACGATCACGCCCTTCACGAGGTTCTTCGACGCGCCGGCGTTCGCACCGAACGGCCCCCCGTTGAGCCGCTCGCAGATGTTCAGCACGTCCTCGTGCGTCAGCGGCTCGAAGAACAGCAGGTCCGACGTGTCGTAGTCCGTCGACACCGTCTCCGGGTTCGAGTTGATCATGACCGACTCGAGCCCGAGCTCGCGCATCGCGAACGCGGCCTGCACGCAGCAATAGTCGAACTCGATCCCCTGCCCGATCCGGTTCGGCCCGCCGCCGATGATCAGCACCTTCGGGCGGTCGGTCAGGCGGATTTCGTCTTCGGAGACGGCGGTCGACGCTGGCGTAGGGCTCGCTTCAGCGAGCGGAATCGTCGATCGGGAAGACGCGCTATCTGTTCTCGTTCCGCTCGCTGAAGCGAGCCCTACGACGTGGTAAGGCGTCTCATAGGTCGAATAGTAGTACGGCGTGGACGCCTCGAACTCGGCGGCACACGTGTCGACGAGCTTGTAGACGGGTCGGACATCGTACGAGCGGAGGAGATGGTCGACTGCCTTGGCATCGACATTGATCGCAAACGCGAGTTGAACATTTGAGTAGCCGTATTGCTTGGCTCGAAACAGCAGATCCCCAAGCGCCTCACCGCTCCCCGCGCGCACGGTCTTCTCGCCTTCGGGGCGCCGAGCGGCGATCAACTCCTCCTCGAACTCCACCAACTCCTTCATCTGCGCCAAAAACCACGGGTCGATGTTCGTCAGCTGGTGGATCTGGTCGATCGTCCACCCCATCTTCAGCGCGTACCGCAGGTAGTACAGCCGCCCCTGGCTCGGCACCGCCAGCTTCCGCCGAAGCTTCGCCTCGGGGATCGGCCACTCGTGGTCCGCGCTCTCGCCCTGCGTGGTCTTGTCGGAATTGTCGGTCAGGCTCGGGTTGGGCGTGCCGGCCAGGACGTCGGCACGCGCGGTCGGGGGCAGCGAGTTGGTCGACGTGAGCGAGGCGGACGTCGCGCCCGCCGTGGTGGTGGCGGCCCTCGCCGACGGCTGCTGCCCCCCGGGCTGAGCGCCGCCACCACTCGCCGACAGCCGCTGCGCATTGAGCCACTTGTCGTACCGGTCCAGCCCGAACCCGAACCGCTTGACCTCCATGCTCCGGATCCCCTTCTGCAGCGCCTCTTTGAACGTCCGCCCGATCGCCATCGCCTCCCCGACGCTCTTCATCTGCGTCGTCAGCGTCTCGTCCGCGTCCGGGAACTTCTCGAACGTCCACCTGGGGATCTTGATCACGCAGTAGTCGATCGTCGGCTCGAAGCACGCCGACGTGTACCGCTCGTACTTCTCGCGCGGCCCGCCGACCCCCGTCTCCCCCGCGTTCTGCCCCTTCTGATCGGCGCCCCGCCCGGCGTGCGGGACCGGCGTGCCCGTCCCCGGGATCCGCTTCACGCTCGTGATGTCGTTCGCCAGCTCGTCCAGCGTGTACCCCACCGCCAGTTTCGCCGCGAGCTTGGCGATCGGGTACCCCGTCGCCTTCGACGCCAGCGCGCTGCTCCGCGACACGCGCGGGTTCATCTCGATGACGACCATCTCCCCGTTGTCCGGGTTGATGCCGAACTGGATGTTCGACCCGCCCGTCTCCACGCCCACCGCCCGGATCACCGCGATCGAGGCGTCGCGCATCCGCTGGTACTCTTTGTCCGTCAGCGTCTGGATCGGCGCGACCGTGATCGAGTCGCCCGTGTGCACGCCCATCGGGTCCAGGTTCTCGATCGAACAGATGATGACGACGTTGTCGTTCTTGTCGCGCATCACCTCCATCTCGTACTCCTTGTAGCCGATCACCGATTGCTCGATGAGGACTTCGGAGACGGGGGAGGCGTCAAGCCCGCGCTGGACGATCGTCTCGAACTCTTCCTTGTTGTACGCGATGCCGCCGCCCGTCCCGCCGAGCGTGAACGCCGGCCGAATGATCAGCGGCAGCCCGATCTCGTCGAGCACCTGCCGCGCGTCCGTCATGTTGTGCACGACGCCCGACCGCGGCACCTTCAGCCCGATCTCGATCATCAGTTCCTTGAACCGCTGGCGGTCCTCGCCGCGGTGGATCGCCTCGCGGTCCGCCCCGATCATCTTCACGCCGTACTTCGCCAAGATGCCCTTGTCGAAGCACGCCATCCCCGTGTTCAACCCCGTCTGCCCGCCGAGCGTCGGCAGCAGCGCGTCCACCGGCGTGCCCTTCTCCTTCTCGTACTGCAAAATCTTTTCGACGGTCTCCGGCGTGATCGGCTCGATGTACGTCGCGTCGGCGAACTCCGGGTCCGTCATGATCGTCGCCGGATTCGAGTTGATCAGGACGACGCGGTACCCCTCCTCGCGGATCGCCCGGCACGCCTGCACGCCGGAGTAGTCGAACTCGCACCCCTGCCCGATGACGATGGGCCCGGAGCCGATGATGAGGATGGTGTGGATGTCGGTGCGTCGGGGCATGGGGCTTGGCGATCTGGCTTGCGGACTCGTCGGGTCACGGGTCGCGACCTCCGCACGCGGGCGACGTGCGGGCACAACCCGTTGGCCCCTCACAGGTTACGGCGACGCGAATGGGGGCCATCGGCGCGCGGAACCGGCGGGGGCAAAAACGGCGTGCGAGTGTACAAGGGACGGGGGGTTTTTCAATGAAGCCCGCGGTCCAGCGCCGCCGCGGGCGCGACGAAGAAAGCCCACGGAACTCGTTCCGTGGGCCTCTTGAGTCGCATCCGGTGTGCGCGCCCTACTTCTCCAGCGCCGCCCGCACCTGCCCCGGCCAAATCTCCTTCAAATTCTGCCCCTCCAATTCCATTTCGACCGCCTTCCCCTTGATCTCGACCTTCTTCCCGACCAGGTCGTCCAGTGCCTTGACCTTCTTCCCGCCCGTGAACACCGTGCGGTCGCCCAGCTTGTAGTGGCTCGCGCGCATCACGATGCCGATGCCGCCGGCGTTGGGCACGGCCTCCAGCGTCCCCACGAACGTCTGCTCCTTCTCCTTCGATTCCTTGTACCACTTCTCGTCGGCGCTCACCTTGACGAACGCCTTGGCCGCCAACGCCATGTTCTTGGCCAGCCGATCCGCCGGCAGCGGCCCCGACGGCTTGTCGTCCGCCTCCAGATCGCCCAGCGCGTACTGCAGGCCGGCCAGCATGTGCCGCACCGCCGCCGGGTTGAAGTACGTCTCCTCGCGGTGCCCGAGCAGCGTGTAGAACACGCGCCCGTCGCCGTACCGGTGCAGCCAAGACACGCCGTAGTCGTGGTCCTGCGGCCGGTTGAACCCGCCGTTGATCCCCGAGGCCTCGATGTCGATGCTCGCCAGGATGTGCAGCCGCGACCGGTCGTACGTCTCCTTAAACGTGTAGATCTCATCCGAGATCGTGAACGGCTTCCCCTCCGACGCGAACGCGGCGTTCACCGGGTTGGTCGGGTCGTCCAGGTGCAGCGTGATCTTCCCCCACGGGTGGCCGTTGAAGTACCCGCCCATCATGACCCCGTAATCCTTCCACTTGTAGGACGAATCCGTCGCCGCGTGGATCCCCATGATCCCCTTCCCGCCCTTGACGAACCCGATCAGCGAGTCGCGAAGGTCCTTCGCCTGCTTCACGTCGGCCGGGAGGCTGGTAGCCTTGGGGTCGTACAGCAAATCTTCCTTCACGCCCTTCTCGACGAACAAGGGGCCGGTCGTCGACGCCATCACGACCGCGTCATACTGTTGGAGGTTATCCGCGGCGAATGCCTTCGGGTCATCGGTCACCGTCACCTCGAACGCGCCCGTCTTCTTGCCCATCAGCTCGATCGTCCGGGCGGCCACCGGGATCGACGAGTGCACGAACCCCGTCGCCTTGGTGAACACGAGCACCTTCCGCGCCTTCTTCGGCGCCGCCGGCGCCTTGTCCGGGATCGCCGCCTCGATCTTGGCGACATCCTCCGCCGTCGGCCGCTTCGGCTTCTCCTTCGCGGGCGGGGCGGGCTGGGCGTGCGCGCCCAGGGCCACGACGGTGGCGAGGAGGGCGGCGAAAAATCGCTTGGCGGCGGACATGAGTTTCCTTTCGAAAGGCTTCGGTGCGAAAGTCGAATCGATGGTTGGTCGGACGGGAAACTATACCGTGCGCGCGCCCGCGACGTTGGCGACGGGGGTGCCGTGTGTGCAGCACCCCGCTTGCGCGGTTAGCGGGCCAACCCGCCGGCGAATCCCAACAACGCCGATCGACGCCGGGCGCCTCCCACGCCCGGAACTCTCCCCCGCCCGTGGCGTCCAACCGGAACTGGACGTGCCTCGACGGCGGTCGTTAGAGTGAAATCGGAATACGGAGGTCGAACGTAATGCGAGTCATCCGCCCGTCGGTCGCCTCGGTCGTCGCCTGCGCGCTGCTGCTCGTCGTCCGCGACGCGCCCGGGAAAAGCTTCCTCCCCAAGGAAGACCTCAAAATCGCCGCGCTCGACCTCCGCACCGGCAAGCGCCTCTGGACCTTCGACCCCAAGTCGAAACTGAGCCAGGCCACCATCGAGGTCTATCCCGAGGGGATCGTCGTGCGGGGCGAACGCGATGCCGGCAACAAACCCTTCCCCCCGACGACCCTCGACAAAGCCGGCCGGCCCGCCGCGTTCGATCGGGCCGAAGGCCGAGTCCTCGCGCGCTCCGCCGGCTTCTGGCCACCCGCCGGCGTATCGCTCGCGAACGGCTGGCAGCTCAAGAACTACTCCCCCGGCAACACGACCAAGCTCGAGTTCGGCCCGCCGGACGGCGCGATCGCCTGGACGATCGACGCCGGCAAGCAGTACCCGCACACGGTCGCCGCCAAGGGCCGATTTGTCGCCTGGGCCGTCGGCTACCTCGCCAAGGACGCGATCGTCCACGGGTACGAGGTCGGCGGCGCC
>DASPKW010000265.1:0-5458 GCA_035627895.1 Tepidisphaeraceae bacterium
GACGGCCCGACGCCCGGGCACATCGCCGAGATCGAAGCGGAGTTTGCGGACGCGAGCAGGGGGTGGGGGTTCAACCCGTGCGTCGGCGAGTTCCTCGGATCGCTCCGGCGGACGGCGCTCGAGGCTCACGAGCTCGCGCCGGCGGTCGTCAATGCCACCCACCAACTCGACTGGCGGCTGGGCCTGCGGCACCACGCGATGCTGCTGTCGCCCGTCTGGACGTCGCCGGCGTTCATGGTGTACGCGTACGACTTGCTCGCGCGCGGCGGAGAGGTCTCGGCCCACTACAACGCGGCGCTGGCGGGATACCGGGTGGAGCAGGGGATCAAGTCCCCCGGTCGGCCCATGCCGGACCTCGTCGTGCGCGAGGGGGAGGTCGAGTCGCCGTTCTGGCTCGACGACCTGGCGGCCGGCACGCGGCGGCGGTTGACGCTCGCGCAGGCGGACGGCGGGTGGCGGCTCGGCGAGTTCGTGCTGGACGCGTCGGCGGAGGGTCACGCGGCCGGCGAAAGACTGTTGGCGTACCTTCGGCTGCACAACCTGCGCCTGGCCCCGCGCGCGCTGACGCTGACGATGTTCCTGCGACTGTTTTTGGCGGACCAGTTCGTGCACGGCATCGGCGGGGGGCGGTACGACCAGGTCACCGACCGGCTGGTCCACGCCCTGTACGGCGTCGAGCCGCCGGCGTTCAGCGTGACCACCGCGACGCTCTACTTCCCCGCCGCGGCGGGGCAGAAGCGCGTGAGCCTTCGGCCCTTGCTGCAGGAAGGAAGGCGGCTGCGACACGGGTCGTTCTCGCGCGAGAAGCGCGCGATGGCCGACGCGATCGCGGGGCTGCCGCGGAACTCGGCCGAGCGCCGTACCGCCTTCTTCGACATGCACCGGTGGCTCGCGCGGCAGGCGGCGTCGCCGGCGATGCAGGCGTGGCAAGAGCAACTCGATCACGCGACGGCGGAGCAGCTCAAACAAAAGGCGGTGTTCGACCGGGAGTTGTTCTACGCGATCCAACCGGAGGAGCGGTTGCGGGGGTTGATCTCGCGATATGACGCGCAGTTTGATCGCGTGTAACATCGAGCTCCGATGCAACTCGCCTTCTCAACCAACGCGTACACCCGCCACTCGCTCGTCGACGCCCTCCGGGGGATCAAGCGCGCGGGATTCGCGGGCGTGGAGATCCTCGCCGACGTCCCACACGCGTACCCCGACGCGATCACCGACGCGCTGACCGACGAGACGAAGCGTGAGCTCGATTCGCTCGGGCTGCGCGTGTCGAACGTGAACGTGAACTGCTCGTTCGGCTACTGGAAAGACGCCCCGCCCGAGCCGTACTTCGAGCCGTCGCTGATCTCGCCGAACCCGCAGCACCGGGCCGACCGGACGCGGCTGATTTTGCGGGCGCTGCAGTTCGCGAAGGACGTGGGGTCGGCGAACGCCTCGATCACGTCCGGCCGAATGCTCGGCGGGATGCCGCCCGAGCCGGCGGCCAAGCAGTTCCGCGAGTCTATCCTGCCGATCCTGGACGCGGCCGACCGCCTGGGCGTCGACGTCGGCATCGAGTGCGAGCCGGGACTGTACCTCGAATACGTCGCCGAACTGCGCGACTGGATCGACCGCCTTGGGCACAGGCGGCTGGGGGCGAACCTGGACGTCGGGCACTCGCAGGTGATCGGCGAGTCGATTCCGGACGCGGTGAAACTGATCGGCGACCGGATCTGGAATTTGCACGTCGAGGACATCCCGGGTCGGAAGCACTATCACCTGATCCCGGGGCAGGGGACGCTCGACTGGTTCGGCCTGCGGGACGCGCTTCGTACCGTTCACTACAAACGCTTTCTGACCGTCGAGCTGTACACGCACTGGCAGAACCCGCAGGAGGCTGCGGAGCAGAGCTACCAGTTCCTCAGTCGCGTGTTTACGTGAACTGGGCGGTTTACCGGTTGCCGCCGCGGAGGAAGAACTCCATGAGCTCGTGGCCGCGCTCGACGTGGAGGTCGGAGGCCTTGGCGGCGAGCTCGTCGTAGGGGCGCGGGACGGGGCCGGCGGCGACGCGGGTGCCGGCGGTGGCGAAGAGGGTGGGGGCGTAGCCGTGCTTGCGGGTGGCGATGTTGGTCGGGTGGTCGGGCATGACGAGGATGCGCCACTCGGGGAAGGTCTTGAGCTTCTCCAGCACCGGGCCGACGACCTCCTTGTCGATGGCTTCGATGCTGGCGATCTTGGTCTTTACGTCGGCCTGGTGGCTGGCCTCGTCGGGGGCCTCGACGTGGGAGAAGACCAGGTCGTACTTGTCGAGCATGGCGACGGTCGCGCGGCCCTGGCCGGGGTAGTCGGTGTCGTGGAAGCTGGTCATGCCGGGGACCTCCTCGACGCTCCAGCCGAGGAGGACGGCGAGGCCGCGGAGGAGGTCGACGCCGGTGATCATGCAGGCGCTGTTGACGCCGAAGCGGTCGGCGAACTTGGGCATGGCGGGCGCGTGGCCTTGACCCCAGAGCCAGACCTGGCTGGCGGGGTTGTGGCCGGTTTCGAGTCGCGCGCGGTTGATGTCGTGTTCCGCGAAGAGGCGAGCCGATTCGGACATGATTCGGCGGAGGATTTCGCTGCCCGTGCCCTTGGGGAGCCACTTGGCGGCGGGCTCGTCGGGGATCTCGTGGGGGGGCTTGGTCTGGACGTCGAACTGCTCGAGGCCGCGGTAGACGAGCAGGTTGCGGTAGGAGACGCCGGTGTAGAACTCGAAGCCGGACAACTTGAGATGGCGCTCGAGGTCGCGGATGAGTTTCTGGGCCTCGGCGTCGGAGATGCCGCCGGCGGAGTGGTCCTTCATGATGCCGTCGACGACGGTGACGAGGTTGCAGCGGAAGACCCAGTCGGTGGGGGCGAGGGGGATCTGTTGGGCAGCGGCCTCGAGGGGGGCGCGACCGGTGTGGTAGACGGCGGGGTCGTAGCCGAGCAGGCACATGGTGGCGACGTCGGAGCCGGACTCGAATTTGTCGGGCACTGTGCGGACGGTGCCGAGGCGGCCGGCGCGGGCGATCGCGTCCATGTTGGGGGTGTGGGCGACCTGGAGGGGGGTGCGCCCGCCGAGCTCGGGCAGGGGGTCGTCGGCGGCGCCGTCGGGGACGATGATGGCGTATTTCATGAGGGAAGGCGGAGAGTGGGGTTGCAAAGACGCGAAGGCGCGAAGGAGACACGGGTCTGCTTCGCGCCCTCGGGCGGCGGGGGAAGATAACCGATGGGTGCCGACCCGTCATGCGTGGTGGCGAGGGGCTGGGGTTGCCGAGAAAAAACGGCGCTCGGACGGGGGTCTGGGGGTCGGTGGTCGTAAGACTTGTGGGGCGAAGCAGATGTGGCGGCGACGCGGGCTGACGAACCGGGCAAAACCGGGCAAAATCGGGCACTTTCGGTACTTTTCGGTACCGCCGGGTACCGTTTCGGTACTCGAAGGGAGGCGGGGGGCGGGCGGGATGTCAAAGAGCGGTCGGTCTACCTTATGCGCGGTGTCCGGCGGGCGTGGTCAGCGGCGCGCACGGACGTGCGTTTGCGACGGTGTGGCGCGGGAAGTTTTTTTCGGTTTTGGGTGGTGGGGGCGTAGCGCTGGCGTGGTCACGCGCGCGGCGGCGAATTTGTTTGATGGGTGCGTGGGGCGCTAGCGGGGCGGCGGTTCGGGCGAACCCCGTGCGCTCTGCCTCGGCGTGAACGGGCTTGTAGACCCGAACTGGAAGCGATCTAGCGGTCGCGGGCGCCGTTCTTCGGGCTTTCGTTGGCGTCGAGCGGGAACTGGAAGATTACGAAGGGCTCCTGCTGGGTACTCGCGCCGCGGTTGAAGCCGCCCTGGCGGTGGAGCTGGTTGGAGGTGACGAAGACGCGGTTGTTGCGGACGATGACGCAGTCGGGCCAGAGGAGGCGCTCGTCCTGGAGGATCACGTCTGGGCGGCCGCCGGAGTTGTCGGCACCCGGGGTGATGCGGCGGATCGCGTTGTCCTCGTAGTCGGTGGTGTAGATGCGGCCCTGGTCGTCGCAGACGATGCCGTCGTTGGCGCTGGGCTTGTCGGCGACCTTGCGGACGGCCGGGGCGGCGTCGGCGTCGCGGTCGATCAGGACGTCGGTCGGGACGGCGTAGACGCTCCGACTGATCAGCGGCGTGTAGTAGAGCGTCTTGCCGTCGGGCGAGATCGCGATGCCGTCGGAGTGGACTTCGACGGGCGACTCCTTGTTGGTCCCGGGCGGGCGGCGCTTGAGGGCGTTGCCCTCGACCTGGATGGGCAGCGACGTGTCGGCCTTGACCGAGGCGTGGCCGTCGAGTTTGCGCCAGGCCTCGCCGGTGGACAGGTCGACGACGATGATGCCGCCCTCGCCGCTGTCGGTGACGAAGGCGTAGCCCTCGCGGCCGCGCGTGAGGTCGAAGCGGACGTCGTTCAGATAGGTTTTGGGCTTGAGCGCGCCGGTGAACGTGATTTCCTTGGCGCGTTGGCCGGTCTTCGTGTCGAAGCCCCACATCTTCGGTGCGCCGGGGAGGGGCGGCTGCATGTTGATGCTGCCGGTGTCGAGGAGCCAGACGCGGTCCTTGGCGTCGACGACGACGGACTGGACGGAGACGAGGTGCTTGCGCACGTCGTACTTGTCCGGGTTCGACGGCTCGAACAGATTGGTCTGGGCGTCGGGGAACGGGACGAGCTTGCCGTCGACGACCTCGGCGACGGTGAAGTTGGCCGGCTTCTCCCAGCGGGGAAAGTTGACGAAGAGGCGGTTGTCGCTGGTGAAGTCGAAGCAGGTGGGCATGGGGCCGTGGAACAGCGCGAGCGGGGTCAGCTTCACGTCGCGCCGGCCGACGGCGGGCCCGGCCTTGGCGACGGCGAGGTTGGCGCGCTGGAGGGTGGCGGCGTCGGTCGTGACGGATTGGCCGGCGGACGGGTTCGTGGTCGGGCCGGTGCGAGCGTCGACCCGTGACTTGGCGAGGGCCGCTTCCTGGCGGGCTTCGTCGGTCGAGCGGGACGTGTTGTCGGCACAGCCGGCGGTTAGGATTGTTGCGCCGATGATCGTGGAATAGCCGAGTCTGATAGCAGGCCGCATAAGCGCCTCCGGGCGAGGACGGGGTGCACGCCGGCGCGCGGGACGACCGCGCTTGCTGTACGTGTGAGACGCACGCGTCGCAAACGAAGCGCCAAAATCGAGAGAAGGGGACGTCGCTGGTAGGCTCGCGCTCGCCTTCGGGCTCGAGGCTGCTGAGAGCCGTATAAAGATGCCGCGTCGCTCGATCCGGGGCGTCGCCTTAGGCTCCGCCTCCGGCGTGGGCGGCACCCTCCTATGTTTCCCCACTGTCAGTAAACCGGGGGGAGAGTCGGGCGGTGGGCGGGCGTCAATCCAGCGTGAACTCGATGGTTTTGATCGTACGGGTCAGGTCGGTGATGGCGAGCGTGTAGGTGCCGGCGGGCAATGTGCTCAGGTCGTAGTAGCTGCGCACGGT
>DASPKW010000266.1:0-20425 GCA_035627895.1 Tepidisphaeraceae bacterium
TCCGAACTCGCCTGCATCGCCTGCCACGACCCCGGCGCCGCGAAGGACCTCATCCTCCCCCGCCCCGGTCCGATCCTCACCGGCGTCGGCGGCCGCATCACCCCGTCCGCGATCAAGGCGATCATCGCCCAGCCCGCCGTCGCCAAGCCGGGCACGACGATGCCGGATGTGCTCGCCGGCCTGAGCGCGAACCAAAAGGACGCCGCGGTCGAGAGTCTCGTGCATTACCTCGCCGGGCAGGGGGAGCCGCTGGCCGCCCCCGCGGCGGGCGTCGGCGAGGCGGCGGTCAAGCGCGGGCAGCAGCTGTATCACGCCGTCGGGTGCGTCGCGTGCCACGCCCCGCTCGTCGGCCCCCCCGCGTCGGAGGACGACGAGGAGAAGGACCCCGCCAAGCGCCCGATCCCCAGGTTCGAAGGCGCCTCCATCCCGCTCGGCGACCTCGCCACCAAGTACACCGGCGCCACCCTCGCCGCGTTCCTCGCGGGCCCGCTCGAGCACCGCCCCGCCGGCCGCATGCCGTCGCTCCTCCTCTCGACCGCCGAGGCTACGGACCTCGCGGCCTACCTGCTCCGCGACCAACTCGACCGCAAGTCCCCCCTCCCCGCCGCCGGCCTCCGCTACGCCTACTACGAGGCCGATTACTTCCGCCTCAAGGACCCGACCAAGCTGCCCGTCACCGAGGAGGGCACCGCCCACGAGCTCTCCACCTCGATGGCCAAGCGCTCGCGCGAGTTCGCCGTCCGCTTCACCGGCGACGTCGAGGCCGCGGCCGACGGCAAGTACACGTTCGAGTTCGACTCCGACGAGCCCGTCGACCTCAAGATCGCCGGCAAGACCGTCCCCCTCCCCAAGCCCGACAACAAGAAACGCCCGACCGTCGGCGTCGGCGTCGTCCCCCTCAAGAAGGGCAAGCACCCCATCGAGCTCACCTACCGCCACAAGGAAGGCGACGCGAAATTGAAAGCCCAGTGGGGCTTCACCCCAGACCCGTTTAGCCGCGACCCGAAGGGTGAGCCTAAGGCGAACCCGCAGGCGAGCGCGAAAGCGTCCGACCCCAAAAAGCCCGCCGATCCCGTGAATAAGCCCGAGAAGAAGGACGACAAGAAAGACCCCACCAAGTCCGAGCCCGCCATCGCGCTCGCGCCCATCCCCACCACCGCCCTCTCCCACCCCGGCTTCAAGCTGACCCCCAAGGTCGACCTCGCGATCCCAATCGACCGCGCCAAGGCCGACAAGGGCAAGGCCCTCTTCGCCTCCGCCGGCTGCGCGTCCTGCCACGCGATCGCCGACGCGCCCGCCAACACGAAATCCGCCAAACCCCTCCTCGCCCTCAATCCCACCTCCCCCGAAGGCTGCCTCGCCGAAAAGCCCGCCCCCGGCCGCGCCGTCTACGCCCTCTCCGCCGACCAGCGCGCCGCCGCCGCCAAGGCGCTCGCCGCGCTCAAGGCCGGCGAGAAGGAAGACCCCAAGACCCTCGTCGCCCGCACGATGTCCGCCCTCAACTGCTACGCCTGCCACGCCCGCGACGGGCAGGGGGGCCCAGAGGCCGCGCGGGCCGCCTACTTCACCCCCGTCGAAGAGCTCGACCTCGGCGACGAAGGCCGCCTCCCCCCGCACCTCAACGAAGCCGGCACGAAGCTCACCACCGGCGCGCTCGCCAAGATCCTCGAAGGCGGCGCCCGCGTTCGCCCCTACATGTCGACGCGCATGCCCGACTTCGGCAAGGCCAACGTCCACGCCCTCCCCGCCGCGCTGGCGTCCGCCGACGCCGGAAAAGTGCCGGGCCACGCCCTCGCCTCCGTCGCCGCGCCCACCCCGCAGATGATCGACGACGGCCGCCGCCTCGTCGGCGTCAACGGCCTGGGCTGCGTCCAGTGCCACTCGTGGGGCAACCTCCGCTCGCTCGGCCTCCCCTCCGTCAACCTCTCCCTCGCCCCCGAACGCCTGACCCCGTCCTACTTCGCCGCGTACCTCCTCGAGCCCAACAAGTGGCGGCCCGGCACCCGCATGCCCCCGTTCTGGGCCCCGGGCAACAAGCCAGCGCCCGAGATCCTCGGCGGCGACCCGCAAAAACAAATCGACGCGATCTGGGCCTACCTCAGCGCCGGCACCAACGCCGGCATGCCCGCCGGCATGGAGCCGACCGACAAGTCGCTCCTGGTCCCCGTCGACGAGCCGATCGTCTTCCGCACGTTCGTCGACAAGCAGGGGGCCCACACGATCGCCGTCGGCTTCCGCCAGAAGACGCACGTCCTCTTCGACGCCCTACGCGTCCGCAGCGCCGCCGCCTGGCCCGGCGATTTCCTCCGCACCGAAGGCGCCTGGAACGGCCGCGGCGGCGGGTACACCGGCCTGCCGTCCCAGAACGTCATGCAACTCCCGCCCGCCCCGGCCCTCGCCCCCCTCGACAGCCAGACCACCCCCTGGCCCGAGCACGACGTGAAGAAGCACGCCGCCCCCGACGGTTGGCGCTTCGCCGGCTACCGCTACGACAAGGCCCGCAACCCCACCTTCCTCTACACCTACAACGACATCGCCATCGAGGAAACGCCCACCGCCGTCTTCAACCCCGAAGGCAAGGGCCACCTGATCCGCAAACTGAAGTTGACCGCCCCCGCCGCCCCCCAAAAGGAAATCTGGTTCCGCGCCGCCTTGGCCAAAGAGATCAAGGCCAACAAGCCCGGCGACTACGCCGCCGACAAGGCCCTGGTCCAACTCCGCCCCGCCAACCCCGACGCCACGATCCGCGCGAATGTCGTCGACCCGAAGAACCCCCTCAAAGAACTCGTCACCCCGATCAAGTGGACGCCCCGCGCCGGCGGCCAACCCGGCGTCGAGGCCGAGATCGAGATCGAGATGACCTGGTAAGCGTCCGACCCTCTGATATTCATCCCAACAGCGTCCCTCATGTCATCCTGAGGTACTCCGAAGGATCTAGCCGGAACGTCAAGGCCCGCTCGACCTTGGCGAACGACCCTCGACGCCCGGGGCCAGATCCCTCGGAGCACCTCGGGATGACAGTCACGAACGGTATCCCGCCGCGCCGCACCGACCCACGCCACACCCGCACCCAACCCACTCCCATGACCACCCGCCACCTCCTCGCCCTCGCCATCTCCCTCTGCCCCATCCCCGCGTTCGCCGCCGACGCCCCCAAACCCCCCGAGCCCGAGCGCGTCATCACCCCCCTGAACGTCCCCGCGCGCAAACCCGACCCCACCCCCGCGCCGGCACCCGCCAAACCCGCGGAAACCAAACCCGCCGACCCCAAACCCACCACCCCCGCGAAACCCGCCGACCCCGCGCCCACCAAACCGACCGACCCCACCAAAAAAGAAGAGCCCAAAGACAAGCACGCCTCCAAGCCCACCTTCACCTCCAAGGAAGACGAGTTCTACAAGGTCGTCACCATCCCCCTCCCCCACAACGCCGTCCTCGAGGTCGGCGGCCTCGCCTGGCTCGACACCGCCCAGACCCAGCTCCTCGTCGCCACTCGCCGCGGCGAGATCTGGCGCCTCGACAACGTCTACCACCCCAATCCCATCCTCGCCGACCCCAAGGGCGTCCAGTTCAAGCAGATGGTCTTCGGCCTCCACGAGCCCCTCGGCCTCTTCGTCGACTTTAATAGCGACGCCAAGTCCCCCTGGGTCTACACCGCCCAGCGCGGCGAGGTCTCCCGCCTGCGCGACGACGACGCCGACGGCCGCTTCGACCAGGTCCAGACCTTCTCCAACGAGTGGGAGATCTCCGGCTCCTACCACGAGTTCAACTTCGGCCCCGTCCCCGACAAAGACGGCAACCTCGTCGTCACCCTCAACCGCCCGTTCGGCGGCGGCCAGGAGGGCAAGGCCCTCTGGCGCGGGTGGGCCGTCCGCATCGACAAGAAGACCGGCCAGATGACCCCCATCTGCACCGGCCTCCGCTCCCCCGCCGGCGTCGGCGCCCTCAACGACGGCGAGGTCTTCTACACCGACAACCAGGGCGACTGGGTCCCCGCCTGCAAGCTCGCCCACATCAAGCCCCTCGCCTTCCACGGTCAGGAGACCGGCCACGAATCCATGGGCGACCCGCGCAGCCCGTTCAAGACCAAGCCCGCCATCCTCAAGGAAACCAACCTCCTCTGGCCCGACGCCGTCAAAAAGATCCCCGAGCTCACCCCGCCCGCCGTCTGGTTCCCCTACCCCCGCATGGGCAAGTCCCACGGCGAGCCCCGCCTCGATCCCACCGCCGGAAAGTTCGGCCCCTTCGCCGGCCAGACCTTCGTCGCCGACCAGGGCACCTCCCAGGTCCTCCGCTGCTTCCTCGAGAAAATCGACGGCGAATACCAGGGCGCCTGCTTCCCCTTCCGCTCCGGCCTCCAGTCCGGCGCCATGCGCCTCCTCTTCGGCCACGACGGCTCCCTCTTCGTCGGCCAGACCGCCCGCGGCTGGGGCGCGCCCGGCGGTAAGCCCTACGGCCTCCAGCGCATCGCCTGGACCGGCAAGACCCCGTTCGAGATCCACGAGATGCGCGCCAAACCCGACGGCTTCGAGCTCACCTTCACCGCCGAAGTCGACCCGAAAACCGCCGCCGACCCCGCCTCCTACTACGCCCGCCGCTGGACCTACAAGCACCACCAGGGCTACGGCTGCCCCCCCACGGACGCCGCCGAGATCAAGGTCACCAAGGCCACCGTCGCCCCCGACAACAAATCCGTCCGCCTCACCATCGACGGCCTCCGCCCCATCTACGTCCACGAACTCCGCGCCGACGGCGTCCGCAACAAAGACAACAAACCCCTCCTCCACCCCGAAGCCTACTACACCCTCAACCGCATCCCGAAATAAATCCCCCGCGCGCGGAGTTGTCATCCCGCATGTGACCGAGATGCGTGCCCCCCGTCATTCCGAGGTACTCCGAGGAATCCCGCCCAGCGCGCCGCGGCCCACCGCCCGCGCGCGGCCGTCAGCAACAGTCATTCCGAGGTACTCCGAGAAATCTAGCCGGCGCGCCAAGGCCCGTCCGACCTCGACCCGTATCCCGTTCACCCCCTCCGCACTTTTGACTCGCCTTCCCATGCTCCGCCCCCTCCTCATTTGTGCCCTCCTCCTCCTCCCCGCCTGCCGCGCCACCGACGCCGACATCTGGACCCGCACCGAACTCTACTTCGGCCTGAAAAAGCCCGGCGGCGCACTCGTCACCGAATCCGACTTCAAACGCTTCCTAGACGAGTCCGTCACCCCCCGCTTCCCCGACGGCCTCACCGTCATGCAGGCCGAGGGCCGCTACCGCAGCCAAACCGAAGGCCTCATCGAAGAGCCCACCCGCGTCCTAGTCATCCTGCACGACCGCGCCGACGACAAGATCGACGCCCTCACGCGCGACTACATCAAACGCTTCGACCAGGAATCCGTCCTCCGCAGCGACTCGACCGCCCGCGTCAACTTCATCACCCCCACCCGCGAAACCGCCGGCACCCCCGCGCGCCTGTCGAAGTAACACTCAAACCTCACTCCCAAATCCGCGCGCCGATCGCCCCCCACTCGCAACCCGCAACTCGCAACTCGCAACTCCCTCACTTCTTCTCCTCCACCGGCGCCCCCGTGATCAGCTTCTGCAAATGCTCCATCGCCTTCTCCGGCTGTTTCTGCCGCCCGTACAACTCGACGAGTTGCAGCCGGATCGCCCGCTGCACCGTCTCGCTCTTGGCCTCCGCCAGCATCTTGTTGAAGAACTCGACCGCCTGGTCCGGCTTCCCGCGCAGCAGATCGTCCGCCGACACCACCGCCGCCACCGCCGCCGCCGTCGGGTCCTTCGACAGCCGCGCGTACCGGTCGATCAGGTCCAGCCAGTTCCGCATCAACTCCACCTGCATCGCCAGCGGGTTCCCCCCCCGCGGCGGTTGACCCGGCGGCAACCGCTCGCCGCCCGGCGGCCCGTCCGGACCCTCGCGCCCCTCGCGAGGCCCCCCGGGCCCGCCCCCCGGCCCCCGCCCGTCGCGCGGCGGCCGCCCACCCCCAGGCCCCTCCCCCGCCACAAACCCACCGTCCTGCGCCAGCGACGACACCGAACTCAGAACCGCCAGGATGATCAAGGGAAGCACGCGCATGAAATCTCCAAAACCAAGCCATTCCGACGACCGTTCCATCCCCCCCATCAAGGGGGGCGCGGTGTGCTCACTTCAGTAAGCATGCCGAAAACCCCATCGACTCCCCTCCCAACCCGCAAACGCAACCTCACAACGAATCAAACCGCGACGGCATCTCCGGCACCCCGCCCGCGTCCCCCAGCCCCACGTACGCCGGCACGTGCGTCTCCATCGGCGGCATCTCCGGCCTGCCCGCCATCTCCGGCCGCCCCGGCACCTCGAACGCCGCCGCCGCCACCTCCGCCTCCACCGCCGGCAACACCCCCGGCCCCGTCGGCCGGTTCAGCACCGACACCACCGTCATCACCGCCGCCACCGCCGCCGCCACACCCGCAGCCGTCGCCAGGCCAACGCGCCAACGCGAGCCGCGCCCGACCTCCGCACGAGGGGCCAGCGCGCCACCGGACACACCCAGCAACTCCCCGGCCAGATCCCCGGGATACCGCGAGGCTTGGTAAGTCTCGCGAGCGGCGTCGAGTTGTTTACGCAAGTCCGACATGAAAACCTCAAGGCAACTAATCCCGACCGACCACCGTTCGCTTCCGCCTTCCGCCTCTGACTTCTCGCTTCTGCCTTCTGACTTCTGACTTCTCGCTTCCAACCGACCTATCCCAACTTCGCCTTCAGCGCCCGCAACGCCTGAAACAACGTCGCCTTCACCGTGCCCTCCGCGCACCCCATCGCCCGCGCCGTCTCCTCCACACTCATCTCCTCAAAGTACCGGCACATCACCACCTCGCGCTGCCGCTCCGGAAGCGTCTCGATCAACTCGCGCACGCGGCCCCGCGCCTCGCCCAACTCCGCCAGACCCGCCGGCCCCTCTCCCGGCGCCGGCCGACCGTCCGCGATCGTCCCGTCGTCCTGCCGCGTCCGCCCAGCCGTCCGCCGCATCTCCCGCACCACGTTCAGCGCGATGCCCATCGACCACGTCGTCACCCGCGCCTCCCCCCGAAAGCCCGGCAGCGCCTTCAAAAACCGCACCGCCGTCTCCTGCACCGCGTCCCGCGCCCGCTCCGGATCGTTCAGCAGCCCGACGCAGAACCGGTACCACACGTCCTGCAACGCGCGGAGCAGCACCGCCTGCGATGGCCGATGCCCCGCCCGGGCCGCCTCGATCGGTAAGTCGTGCTGTTCCACGCGGTTGCAGGCCCAAGCCGCCCGTGAGTGACCCAACCCCCCGTCCGGTTTAGTCACCGTACCCCCACCCCAAAACTTTTGCACCCGCGAGCCCCCCGGCTACGCCTTCTGCTCCCCATCCTCCAAGGGCGTATCCACAACCAGCCGCTTCCCCATGCTCGCCACCTCGTCGATCGAAAACCCGATCCGCCGGTAAAACGCGATCACCCGCTCGTTCGTCGACCGCACCTGCAAATTGATCTTCGCGCACCCGCGCCGCCGGAGCAGTTCCTCCGCGTGCGCCATGATCGCCCGCCCGTGCCCGCCCCTCTGCAGATGCGGCGCGACCGCCAGATAGTTCACCCACCCGCGGTGCCCGTCGTACCCCGCCATCACCGTCGCCACCACCTCCGCCCCCGCCTTGCCGACCAAAAACAACTCCGGCGAGTCCGCCACCTTCCGCCGAATGTCCTCCCGCGGATTGTTCTGCGGCACCACCAGCCCACACCGCCGCCACAAATCGATCACCGCCGCCTCGTCCGAAGCCTCGTACACGCCGATCGTCATCCTCAATCTCCCACGTCCTACGGCTTCTTGACCGGTGCATGCATCATCAACTCCGTCAACACCCCCACCACCTTCCCCCGATCCGCCTCCTTCACGTACGCGTACGACCGGTTCCGATCCGGCTCCGCCTTCCACGTGATCCGCCCCGTCTTCCGATCCAGCGTCACCGACCCGTTCGCCGACCGATCGAACCACTCCCGAAACGCCGGCCGCGCCGCGTACAACAATCGAATCTGATCCCACGTCGGCCGGTCCTCCGCCACCCCCTTGAAGTAGTTCTCGTACAACTTCCGCACGATGTGATCCTGGGCCGCCTCCCGGTAACACCGCCCCACCTTGATGTTCAACCCGCTCCCCCCCGCGAACACCGTCGGGAAATCGCTCGGCAGATTCTCGAGCTCGTACCACGCCGCCTCGCGGTCGTTCTGGTAGTTCCACCCCGCCTGCCCGTCCGGCAGCGTCGCCCGCCCGTTCCCGCCCGCCGCGTAAAACTTCACCTTCCGCCGCACGAGCTCCACCCCGTCCAGCGGGCTGTGCTCGTCCGCCTTCGATTTCAGCAGGTCCGCCACGTTCGTCGCCTGCCCCACCACCACCAGCGACACGCTTTTGTCCGGCTGCGCCGCCAGCACCCGCCGGTACAGCCCCACCACGTCGGGCGCCGTCGCCTGCGTCAAATCGTGCGCGTACCGCTCCGTCACCAGCTTCATCTTGAACCGGTCGTGCCGGATCGGCGCCCGCTCCTTCGCGATCGACCCGATCGGCAGATTTGGCCGCCCGTACCACGTGTTGATCGCGTCCGCGCACGGCACCGCGTCCACGTGCCCGTTCACCACCCCCACCGCCAGCACCTGGATCTCCCCCCGGTCCAGCAGCGCGTGCATCACCGCCAGCGTCCCCGCATCGTCCACATCGTCCCCCAGATCCGTATCCAAAATAATCCGCTCCGGCCCCCCCGCCTTCCCCACGCCCGCCGGCTCCACCTTCGCCGGCTCCACCGCCCCCACACCCACCGCCCAAACCACCGCGAGCATCGCCACCCACCGACGATCGTCCACCACGCGACCTCCTCTCACCCCGCCATCGCCGCACACCCGCCACAACGCCGCCCATCCTACCCCCCACCCCGCGCACCCGTCCAACCAACGCCCCCCGCCACGTCGCCTCCCGTAGGGTGGGCACCGTCCACCGCTCCCGCACCCCGCGCCCGCAGACCCATGCCCTACTGAGCGGTCGCACCGAAGGTGCACGTGACCGCTTCCCGCCCCCGCCCCCGCGCGAACCCCCGCCCGCGGGTGCCATGCTCAGGCCCAGCGCCAACCCCTCCACACTCGCGCGATCGCGCCCCTCGCCGGGAATGAGCATGCCGAATCTCCCACGGCAATCGACAACCTCCGAGCCCCATCCGCGCACGCGCCACGCCATCCCTTGCCTTCCGTCAGCCCCCCGCCCTACCATCCCCCAGACTCGCGACCACCGGGGGGCGCGCTCGCGAGTCCCCACCCACCACGGCGCCCCCCACCCAAGGGAGGCCCCGCATGCCGTGCTCGGAAAAGAAGCTCGCCGCCAACCGCGCCAACGCCCGCAAGTCCACCGGCCCCCGCACCCCCGCCGGCAAGCTCGCCAGCGCCCGCAACGCCACCCGCCACGCCCTCGCCGCCCGCGTCGACCCCGCCTACCTCCACCCCGACGACCGCGCCCTCTACGCCACCCTGCTGGGCGCCCTCACCGCCGAGCACGACCCGCGCACCCCCACCGCCACCCTCCTCGTCACCCGCCTCGCCCTCCTCGCCGTCCGCCTCGCCCGCTGCGCCTTGGCCGAGGCCGAGCTCCCCACCTCCATCCTCGACGCCCGCCAGTCCGCCGAATACCGCCGCTACGAATCCGACGTCGCCGCCTGGAAGCACCGCCACGCCAAGCTCGCCGCCGCCCACGGCCGGCCCCACGCCGACCGGCAGTGCCCGCCCCCGCCCAAGCCCGGCTGCCTGACCGAGACCGAGGACGACCCCGAGAAACCCGACCACCCCGTCGTCTGCCTCGCCGACGCCTGCGCCGCCCGCCACGACGCCAAGAACCCCTACGCCCGCCTCCAACGCTACGAGTCCGCCACCCACCGCCAGTTCCACCAAACCCTCAAGACCCTCCAGGCCCTCTCCGCCAACACCCCCGACGACGACGAGGATCACAGCGACGGGCGAGCCGCTTCAACGGCTAGTGCTCCACCCCCCAATCCCACCGATTCGCAAGTCGAACCCACCCCAACGACCCACGTGACCGCTTGCCTCTTCGCGGATTCTCCGACCCCAGTGCACGACCCCGCCACCCCGCGCGCCGAATTACCAAACGAACCCACCGACACCGATCCCGCCCCGACTCGCGCGTCAGCGTCCCTCACTGTCATCCCGAGTGTACTCACGAGGGATCTAGCCGGACCGTCCGGGCCCGCCCCTTCGCCGGAAGTTCTACCGAACGCCTGCACCCCCGCCGACCCACCGCCAGTTCACGCGCCGAATGACCAAACAAACCCACCAACCGCGACCCATCCCCCCGCCTATTCCCCCAAACCCTCGACCGATAAGATGACCCACCTGCCAAACCCGTAAAGCCCATCTCCGCGGACCTCTGCGCCCTCTGCGTCTCTGCGTCGAGTATTCCGCCATGCCCGGGAAGGAACCCAAAAATGCAAACCGTCGCCCACATCACCCACGAGGCCGTCCACAAGATCGGCGGCATCGGCGCCGTCCTCCACGGCCTCTTCACCTCCCGCGCCTACCTCGACCAAATCAAACGCAACATCCTCGTCGGCCCCTTCTGGCCCACCGACCTCACCGGCGACCACCGCCTCGGCACCGACGGCGAGGTCCTCTACTCCTCCCTCGACTCCCTCTACCGCTCCCCCCTCGCCCACACCTTCCGCCAGATCGAACAAACCTACGGCGTCGGCATCGTCTACGGCCGCCGAAAGTTCACCGAAAAAGGCACCGGCGTCACCTCCACCCCCGAAGTCCTCCTCATCGACGTCTCCAATTACGACAAGAATCGCCTCGGCGACTTCAAGTTCCGCCTCTGGAACCAGTTCGCCCTCGACTCCGCCAAGTACGAACAGACCTGGGACTACGACCAGTACGTCCGCCTCGCCGAGCCCGCCCTCGCCGCCCTCCACGCCCTGGGCGCCACCGCCCACATCGAGCCCTGCATCATCCTCTCCCACGAGTACATGGGCATCCCCACCTGCCTCGCCGCCATCATGGAGGCCGCGGCCGCCGGCGGGCCTTCCCCCTTCCGCACCATCTTCCACGCCCACGAGACCGCCACCATGCGCCGCATCGTCGAAGCCCACCCCGGCCACGACACCATGTTCTACAACGTCATGCGCGCCGCCCTCCCCGAAGGCCACTTCGTCGAAGACGTCTTCGGCGACCAATCCGACTTCTACAAACACTCCCTACTCAAGACCACCCGCTTCTTCGACGAGATCTTCGCCGTCGGCGACTACGTCCAAAAGGAATTCACCTTCCTCGGCCCCGACTTCCTCCACGTCGACTCCCAGATCGCCTACAACGGCGTTCCCAGTTGGCAGATCGACGTCGGCGAGAAGATGGCCAGCCGCAACAAGCTCCGCGCCTACGCCAACGCGCTCCTCGGCTTCGAGCCCGACTTCGTCTTCACCCACGTCACCCGCCTCGTCATGAGCAAAGGCCTCTGGCGCGACCTCCGCGTCCTCGAGCACCTCGAGCCCATCCTCCGCGCCCGCGGCGAGTCCGCCGTCCTCTTCGTCCTCTCCACCGAGGTCCCCCAGCGCCGCCCCGAGGACGTCCGCCGCATGGAACAGGCCTACAAGTGGCCCGTCGCCCACCGCGAGGGCCACCCCGACCTCTCCGCCGGCGAGGCCGCCTACCACCTCGGCGTACAGGAGTTCAACGCCCGCTCCCGCAACGTCAAGGTCGTCTTCATCAACCAGTTCGGCTTCGACCAACGCACCTGCGGCCTGCGCATGCCCCGCGACATGGAGTTCATCGACGTCCGCAAGGGCTCCGACGTCGAGTTCGGCCAGTCCATCTACGAGCCCTTCGGCATCGCCCAGGTCGAGCCCATCTCCTTCGGCGGCATCTGCGTCTACACCAACGTCTGCGGCTGCGCCGGCTTCGTCGACCGCGCCGCCGGCGGCAAGCCCACCCCCAACGCGATCGTCGCCGACTACACCGACCTGCTCACCAAGGGCCTCCGCCCCGAACAACTCCTCTCGATCGGCCAACCCCAGCGGGACGAGGTCGAACACCGCGTCGCCGAAAAAGTCGCCCGGCAGATCATGGAGCGCCTCCCCCGCACCCCCGCCGAGTTCGAACCCTTCATCCACCGCGGCCACGACCTCGCCGCCCAAATGTCCTGGGACGTCGTCGCCCGCGACTTCATCCTCCCCGGCTTCGACCGCGCCTCCAAACACCAACGCCTCCGCCAGATCGCCTGACCCGCGCGTATACTGTTATGGAGGTTTCATTTATGCCCCCCATCGCCTCACCGGTCGCCACACACATCGTCATAGACGACCGCGGACGCTCGTGGATCGAGGGAACCAACACCAAGGTGGTTGAGGTTATCGCGGACCACCTCGCGTGGGGTTGGAGCCCCGAGGAGATCCACCGGAACCATCCGCAATTGCCTCTCTCGAAGGTGTTCGCAGCTTTCTCGTATTATTACGATCACCGGCAGGATCTGGACGCGGAGATCGAGCGATTGAACCAGGAGACCTTGG
This sequence comes from Tepidisphaeraceae bacterium, assembly GCA_035627895.1. GTDB lineage: Bacteria > Planctomycetota > Phycisphaerae > Tepidisphaerales > Tepidisphaeraceae > DASPKW01. Next base: position 12,561 of record DASPKW010000266.1, read on the forward strand.
CGATGCGCGCCGCCGCGGGTGACTCGGAGTTCGCCGCCCGCATGCGGGCCGCCGGAAAGCTCCGATGAGCATCGCCCTTTACACCGACGTTCACGTGCCGCGTCCCGTAGTTTCGGGTGTCCGCCTGCGCGGGGTTGACGTCTTGACCGCGGTCGAAGACGGGATGGGTATGGCGGACGACGACGTGTTGATCGCGCGGGCGACCGAATTGGGTCGCGTGATGGTGAGCATGGACGTCGACATGCTCCAACACGCGGCGCGCATGCAGGCAAGCGGCATTCCGTTCAGCGGATTGCTCTTCGCCCGGCAACTGGGGATCACGTTCAGGCAGTTCGTCACGGACCTGGAGTTGATCTGCCTCACCGAGGCTCCGCCATACATGGCAAATCGAGTGGAATACTTGCCACTCTGAGTCCGCAAGCGAAACAATATAGATAGCCCCTGAGGGGCGAAAGAAACGGGGTGGGAATTGCACGGGCGAACGATCAACCAACGGGGCCGCGCCGCGTGCCGTCACTCGGCATTCCCGCCCTTACGACTTCGCCTTCCCCACCACCGGCGCCACCGCCGGAACCTCCACCCGAACCCCGCCCTTCTTCCCCCGCTTCCCGTCCCCCGGCCGCGTCGTCGGCTGCACCTTGATCCCCGACTTCTCCAGCAACTGCCGCCCCTGGCCCGGCTGGAGCAGCAGCACCTCCGCCCCCGGCTCGATCCCGCTCAGCACTTCCGCTTGCGTCTCGTTCGACACGCCCAGCTTCACCTCGGCCGCCTTCGCGTCGCCGCCCGCGGCGTCCTTCACGAACACGAACGCGTGCGGGCCCGCCGAGTACAGCGCCGGCAGCGGCACCGACAGCGCCTTGCCCCGGTGCTCCATCAAAATGTCGACCTTGCACCCCAGCCCCGGCTTCAGGCCCGGCGGGGTTTCGTCCAGCACCAGCTCGACCGGGTATTCGCGGATGTCCGGGTTCCAGAACCGCTGGCTCGAGTCCGCCAGCACGCTGATCCGCGAGATCGTCGCCCCGATCGGCCGCCGCATCCCCGTCACCTCGACCGTCGCCCGCATCGGGTTGATGTCGTCCACCCGCAGCCGACCGACCTGCCCCTCCTGCACCCGGATCACCGCCTTCATCGCGCTCGTGTCCGGCAGCCGGCAAACCACCTGCATGTTCCGCACGCTCCCCCCCTCCTTGATCGGGTCCGCCCCGCTCCGGTCGCTCGACGACGCGTACACGACCATCCCGTCCGCCGGCGCCGTGATCGTGCACAGCTCGAGCTGCTCCTTCAGCTTGTCCGTCAGCTCCTTGCGCAGCTGCATCGCCTGCTCCGCCTGCCGCAGCGCCGCGTCGCACTTGTTCATCGACGCGTTGTTCTCCTTCTTCGTCCGCTCCAGCTTCTGCTCCGCCTGCGCGACCGCGCTCTTCTTGGTCGCCATGTTCTTCTTGTGCGTGTAGTCCGTCAGCACCCGCAGGTCCGTCTCCGCCTTGCGGTAGTCGTTCTGGCACGTCAGCAGCTCGAGCTCCGCCTTCTTCACGTCCGCTGCCGTCACGAACCCCTTGGCGAACAAGTTCCGCGTCGTCGCCAGATCCTCCTCCTTGTTCTTCACCATGATCTCGGCCATCCGCACCTTCGTCGCCGCCTCGTTCTGCGACTGCTTTGCCAGGCCCTCGAGGTACTCGTCCAGCTCGATCCGCGCGACCTCCAGGTCCAGCTCGGCCGCCTGCAGGCCGGCCTTGTTCGTCGCCTCCTGGATGTCCTTGGCCTCCTTCGCGCTCGACAGCGCCGCGACCGCGTTCTGCAGCTCGAGCACGCTCGTGTCGTACTTTTCCCGGATGTTCACCGAGTCCAGCACGACCAGCTTGTCGCCCTTCTTGACGAACTGCCCCTCCTTCACGAGCTCGACGATCGTGTTGATCCCCTCGACCCGGTTGACCACCTCGATGTTGTTGACCGCTTGGATCTCCCCGTCCCGCACCAGTCGCACCTGCAGCTCGGCCGGCGTGACGATCTGGTACGTGCCCGCGGCCGCGCCCCCGCCGCCGGGAAAGATCGAGTCGCGGAACACGTACCCCGCGATGCCCAGCGCCACGACGGGACCGACCATCATCAACCGCCAGGGCAGACGACGACCGGGAGACTCGATGTTCGGGAGGCTGATCGCGCTCATGGGTTCAATTCGGTCGCAAGACGTGGCAACGGGCATCAATTCGGGCGCGTACACCGTGCGCCCAAGCCGTTGTGGGGCTCTCCCTTACTACTTCGGCGAGAGGGCGTTGTTCGATCGACCCTCGGTATCCAGTTTGTCCATCGCGTGCCCGACCGCCCCGGCCGACGGATCCAACCGCAACGTCCCGCTGTTCCGCAAAAATCGCAGAACCTGGATCTGCTGGGTGGCTCTGGCACTTTCGTACCGGTCACGGGCCCGCAGCAGCGAGTTCTGGGCTTCGACCAAGTCGCGCGTGCTGGTCGACTTACCACTCCGCAACAACTCGTACGCGTTCTCCCGCCGCTTCTGGGCGAGATCGATGCCCTGCCGCTGAATCTGCAGCGAGAGCTGGGACTGCCGCAGCAGGCGGATCGACTCGCGGACGTCGGACACGACGCGGTCCCGCAAGTCTTCAAGGTCACGCTGGGCCCGGCGGACGTTGATCAGCGACGCCCGGTACTGGTTCCGCTCGGCGACCCGGTCGATCGGGAGTTCGAGGTCCAGCCGGGCGGAGTACGTCGACGATCCGGCATCGATCGACCGGGCCGACTCCCCCGGCCGGTTGCCCAGCTCAGCCCGGCCCGAGAGCGTCAGGTCGGGCAGCAAGTCGTTCTTCGCGTTGCCGACCCCGCGCTGCGCGTCCTCGACGCGGTCCCGCGCGGTGCGAAGGTCCAGGCGGTACTTCATCGCCATCTTGACCGCCTCCTCCTCGCTCACGTTCTCCGGGACGTCGACGTCGAGCGCGACCGGCGTGATCTCGACTTCCTGCTCGGTCGACATACCGAGCAGAAGCTTGAAGTCGTCGAGGGCCGCGAAGTACGTCTCGCGGGCGCTGATGAAATCGTCCTCGGCGGTCAGCAGCTCCTGCAGCGAGCGCTGGAGCTCGAGGAACGCGACCCGGCCGGCGGCGTAGAGGGCGCGCGACCGCTCGGTCAGCGTCTGGTACGTCTGGTAGTTGAGCCGGCGGTCCAAAACCGACTGCTGCAGGTTGATCAGGCGGAAGTACTGCGTCGCCACGGTAATCACGAACTCGCGACGGAAGTTCTCGAACGAGCGCACCTGGTAGACCAGCCCGCGCTCGCCGGCGATCAGCGGCTCGAGGTTGACCATGCCGGCGCCGCGCAGGAGCGGGACCGAGCCGGTCAGGACGACGGCCGCATCTTCGCCGCTGGTCGCGTTGTTCCCGATCGCGCTGACGAAGTCGACCAACCCTTGGGCGACCAGTTCGCCGCCCATCGGGAGCTTTTGGCGCACGCCGGCCCGGAGCGTGGAGGTCAGGGCGGAGCGGTAGTTCACGTCGCGCTGGCCGCCCGAGTACGCGAGCGACGCGCCGGCGAACGGGCGCGGCTCGAACAGGTGGCGCTGGAGCGTGACGTTGAGGGCGGACAGGTAGAGGTCTTCGGCCTGGTCTTGATAAGCCCGGCTGTGTTCGACGCCGAAGCGCAGGGCCTGGAAGAAGTCCATGCGGACCGGGCGGTCGCCGGGCGACGGCGGCCCGAGGCGCAGGCGCTCGCGGATCAGCGAGTCGACCGAGTCGTACGACGATCCGGCGCGGACGACGGGCGCGCCCTCGGGCCAGTCGAACCGCTTGGGCCCGAGCGGCGCGTACTCGACCTCGACGTTCTGTTCTTCGACCTGGGCCGACCCGGGCGGCGGAATGGGCGAGACGGGGATCTTCGCGTACGCCGAGGGGGCGATGTTGCGGTCCGAGGGTTCGACCTTCACGTCGGCGGCGGGCTGGTAGCCCAGAGCCTGCTGCTCGCGTTGTTTGACGATGGCGGTGACTTGGCGGTCGGCGTCGCGCTCGTAAAACGATTCGGAGCAACCGGTTAGGGCGGCGGCGAAGATAATGAAGGGCAGGCGGCGTCGCATGATGTGGGGCGGATCGTAATCGAAGGAACGGGCGACTCCTATTTATTGGTCAGGCCAAGGGTTGTTGAGCTTGGTGCCGTGATTAAGACTTGCTCCGGTTATGCCGATGCGCGCGGAGGGAGGACGGCGCCTCGTCCTCCCGGCACATCGATCGGAGCGAGATTTTGGGACGAGGGACGGTCAGTTTGGGCGGGTCGTACGCCACGCCGCGCGGCGGCGAGCGACGCCGCGCGCCGGCGGGGTGGCGCGTGCCGGCGCGGCGGCGGCTACTGGTCGTGCTGCTATTGGTCGAGATCGCTGCGCTCGTGCTATACGTAGGCTGGCGGCTGCGGGAGGCGGTCGCCGGGGGGGTGGGCAGTGTGATGCCGGCGGCGGACGGGTGGGGGCGGTTTTGGCTCACGGGCCTGCCGGTCGGGCCGGGGTGGCTGGCGGACCTGGCGGCGGCGGGGGCGATGTTCCTGCTGGTTCGGAAATGGTCGATCGGCATGGACCGCGCGCCGGCGGACGAGCCGGGGTGGGGGCGGGTGTGGCGGTGGGTGCTGACGGACCGCGCGGGCGCGCTGGCGCAGGCGGACGGCCGACGGCCCGATGAGCGGGCGTACCCGTTCCAGGGGTGCGGGCGGGCGCTGGTGGCGGCGGCGCTGGTGTGGCTGAACTTCGGGATGGCCATCGCGGGGCGGGCGGACCCGGTGGGGAACTGGGTCGCGCCGCTGGCGATATTGGCGGTGTGGGCGGGGCTGGGGGAGCGGTGGTTTTTGTGCGGCGCGCTGGCGGCGGGCGTGAGCGCGATCGACCGGGCGGGCGTGTGGGTGGCGCCGTTCTTCGTGCTCTGGCCGTTGTGCGCGAACGCCCCGCGCGCGGCGACGCGCGTGGTGGCGGGGTGGGCCGTGATAACTGCGCTGGTGGCGTCGCCCTACTTGGTGCGGTCGGGGCTCGCGCTGATGTGGGTGACGGGCGTGGCGCTGATCCCGGTGCTGCTCAAGAAGGATTGGTGGGGCCGGGTTCGGGAGCAGGCGAGCCGGGGCGGCGCATCGGTCGCTAACGTCCCCAAGGCCCTGCCCCGGCTCGTTCCGTTCGCGTCGGTGTGGGTGGCGGTCCCGGTGGCGATCGAGTTGGTGCTGTGGCCCGGAGTGATGGAGTCGGGGAGAAGCGTGGGGGCGCTGTGCGCGATGGCGGGGGTCGCGCTGGGCGTGGTGGCGATGTGCCGGCGGATGGGGGCGGGGTGGACGAAGGTGCAGGTGGGAATGGCAGCGGCGGCGGCGCTGCTCGTCTGCCCGCTGATCTTCGGCGGGTCGTACGCGTGGGCGGCGGAGGGCGGGCTCGCGGCGGGGCGAGTGGGAATTGAGCCGATTCTGCAGAGCGGGTGGGGCTTGGGCGCGGATCGCGTGGCGTTCGTGGTGGACTTGCCGGGGTTGATGAACCGCGCGGTGACGGTGGGCGAGGTGATGGTGGTGGGGTTTGGTGCGATTGTGTTGCTCGCCGGATTCGGGGCGGCGCGCGGAGACCGGCGGGGGTCGCCGGGGCTGCTGGCGGCGGCGTGCGTGCCGTGGCTCGCGGGGGCGGCGCTGTTGGGCGGTGGGGAGCGGTGGGTTGTCGTGGCGGGGTGTCTAAGCGCGGCGTGGGTGGCCGTGGGCGTGGAGATGGCGGTGGTCGGGCTGGCGATCACCGGAGTGGGATGGATGGCGCTGGCGGGCGGTGGGGCGTGGGTGGAGGTGACGCGCGGGGCGTGGGGGTGGGTGGTGGTTGTTGGGGCGATGGCGGCGCTGAGTGGGGGACTGTGGGGACGGCGCGGCCGGGCTGGGTAGAGGCGACGCGTTGCCCGGCGCGCACTTTCGTTTTCCGTTCGCGGCGTCGACAATCGTCATCGATGAGCGAACTCTACGAAGGGATCGTCTTTCGTTCGCCCGAGGCGGTGGCGCGCGAGGCCTTTTCGGGGCTCCGGTCGCCGCACCGGCTTCGGCTCGTGCGGCTGCACGGGGCGGAGACGTTCGGCGTGTACCGGGTCGCGGGGCGGTCGGACGCGTTCGACGAGGAGGGGGTGCTCGGGTTGGCTGCCGACGTTTCGCAGTTGGCGGGTGGGCCGAGCGTGGCCGCGTTTTACGACAACAGCTCGGGCGTCCGGTCGGCGACCGTGTTTCGATCCGGCGCGTTGGCGGGCAAGTTCGCCGAGGCGGACGAGCGGTGGGTCCCGACCGGCGCGGACGGCTACCCGCTGCCGGGTGTCGAGTCTGTGCCGGCGGGTGACCGCGACCCGGAGGCGGAGTACGAGTGCGCGCGTGACGCGATCGAGCTGGCGCTGGCGGCGGCCGGGATTGCCGCGGAGGTGACCGGGGAGGTCTTGAAGGACGCGTTCGTATACGACCGCGCGGTGGTGGTGGCCGAGGCGCGGCCGACGTAGGTCCTTGGCAGCGGCGCGGGATTTGGGGGTTGGCGGGGAGGGCGGGATCGTCGAAGGTACAGGGCACGCGGGTCGGAGCGTGGCACCGACGAGGGACACGTCATGACGGTGTATGACCTGGTCGCGATGGCGATTTTGTGCGCGGCGCCGACGGCGCTGTTCTTCATCCTGTTCGTGCGGTTGCAGAAGCGGCCGCCGCGGTGTGGGTTTGAGGTGTTGCCGCCAGGGACGGTGGGGACGGGCGCGCGCGGATGAGCGTCGGAGGTCGGGGGGCGCTCACGTGCACCTTCGGTGCGACCGCTAAGTACGTCCTTTAAGTCCGGGGGCAGGGCGCGCGACGGTTGCGTATCGGGGCCGTTCGGGCAGGCGGGACGCGTGCACCACAAGGGGCATGCGTGGGGTCGGGGTTGTCGTACGGGTCGCGCGCGGTGAGGATGATCCGGCTTCACGGGAGGTCGTCGATGGGTCGGAAGTATGCGCGGGCGTCGGACGGGCTGGGGACGGTTCGGCCGGTGGCGGCGTTCGTGCCGCTGCCGGTGGATCGGACGACGCCCGGGAGCAACCGGGGGGTGACGGTGGTGCCGCCGGACAACGGGCACGTGCCGTACGTGCCGACGGACGAGCACGTGGTCGGGGAGATGCTCAAGCTGGCGGGGGTGACGTCGTCCGACGTCGTGTACGACCTCGGGTGCGGGGACGGGCGGATCGTGATCGCGGCGGCGCGGGATTTCGGCGCGCGCGGGGTCGGGATCGACATCGACGAGCGGCGGATCGCCGAGTGTCACGCGAGCGCGGCGCGGGCGAAGGTGGAGAGCCTCGTCACGTTCAAGTGTGCGAGCTTCTTCGACGTGGAGTACGCGGACGCATCGGTGGTGATGCTGTACCTGCTGCCGGGGGTGATGGTGAAATTGAAGTCGACGTTTCTGTCGGCGCTCAAGCCGGGCACGCGGCTGGTGGCGAATCACTTCGAGATGGGGAATTGGCCGGAGGATCGGCGGGTGGAGCTCGGCGGGCGGGTGCTGCGGTTGTGGGTGGTGCCGGGGAAGGTGGACGGGGTTTGGCGGTGCGTGATGGGGGAGGAGGGGGAGAAGTCAGAAGCCAGAAGTCAGAAGTCAGAAGAGGGGGAAGCGGCGGAGCGACGCAGCGACGGAGCGACGAAGGGAGGGCGGCGGCGTTTCGCCGTGAAACTCGAGCGGCACTATCAGCGGGTGATCGGGGTGGCGGAGATCGGGGGGCAGAGTTCGCCGGTGACGGAGGGGGGGATTCGTGGGGAGTGGGTGATGTCGCCGGCGATCGTCGCGCGGGCGCGGGCGTCGTCGACCATGAACGACCCCTGCAGGGGAGACACGACGAGGCGTGCCGGGCCGGGGCCCTCGGGGGCCGCCGACGCGT
>DASPKW010000267.1:0-11103 GCA_035627895.1 Tepidisphaeraceae bacterium
GCTGTTCGCCCTGACGCTCGCCGTCGCCACGATTCCCGCCGTCGCCGCCGACCCGGTGCCCGCCAAGCCGGCCGTCGGCGCGACGGCCGACAAGCCCAAGCCGCCCCCCAAGCCCAAGCCGCCCGCGTACACGAGCGTGGAGCAGGCGGGGCCGGACTACGCGCTCCAGGGGGAGTACGGCGCCGCCGAGGCGGGCAAGGCCCTGATGGGTGTGCAAGTGATCGCGCTGGGCGATGGGAAGTTCAAGGCCGTGGTTTACCCGGGCGGGTTGCCGGGCGCGGGGTGGTCTGGCGACAAGTCGAACCGGACGGTGCTCGAGGGCAAGCGGGACGGCGCGGCCGGTCCGCTGACACTGTCCGGCAAGGGGATGGCCGCGACGACGACCGACGGCAAGACGCTCGCGCTCAAGTCGGACCAGGGGCAGTCGGTCGAGCTCGCAAAGGTCGAGCGGAAGAGCCCCACGCTCGGGGCCAGACCCCCCGAGGGCGCGGTCGTGTTGTTCGACGGCACGTCGCTCGACAAATGGACCGGCGGGAAGATCGTCGACGGCAACCTCGCGGTGCTGGGCGGGGAGCCGAAGACGAAGGACAAGTTCGGCGACTTCACGATGCACGTGGAGTTCGTCACACCGTTCACGCCGACGGGGGCGGGCCAGGGCCGGGGCAACTCGGGCGTGTACATCCAGAACCGGTACGAGGTGCAGGTGCTGGACTCGTTCGCGCTCGAGGGCGTGGACAACGAGTGCGGCGGGCTCTACAAGAACGCGGCCCCGAAGGTGAACATGTGCCTGCCGCCCCTGCAGTGGCAGACGTACGACATCGAGTTCACGGCCGCGAAGTGGAACGGCGACCAGAAGACGGCCAACGCGAAGATTACGGTCCGGCACAACGGCGTGGTCATCCACCAGGATCAGGAGATCAAGGGCCCGACCGGCGGCGGCGAAAAGGAAGCCCCCACGCCGAGTTTCATCAAGTTCCAGGACCACGGGAACCCGGTGTTCTACCGGAACGTGTGGATCGTCCCGCGCAATCCGTAGCACGCGAACCTCATCAAGGCGCACTGGAAGGCCCACGGAAGTCGTTCCGTGGGTTTTCTATTTGCCACTGCCGTATCGGTGGGCATAGCCCGTTGTGGGCATTCCGGACCATCGGAGAATGGGTCCGCCGCGCGCCGGGATCGGCCCGGCGACGCCTCAACACCGTGTTCCCGCTCCGGATCTGCCGCTTGTCCGATTCGTGGCGCTGGATTTGCTTGTCTGGCAAAAGAACTCGGCGCGGACCGATCCTGTAATAGTGGATAGGAGGCGAGATGATCCCGCCGGCCGCCGCATACCGCGGGCCGGGCGTGGCGGGCCACTGCCATGAACAAACTGCACGTCAAATACCTGATCGTTGGTGGCGGCGCCGCGGGGGCGGGCGCCGCGGACGCCATCCGCGCGCTCGACCGGCAGGGCGAGGTGCTGCTGGTGGCGCAGGAGTCGTCGCGGCCGTACCGGCGGGGGCCGCTGTCGGGCGAGGCGCTGCGGGAGCGGCTGCCGCGCGCCGCGCTGTTCACGCACGAGCCCGAGTGGTACGTCCGAAACAACGTGGAGCTGCGCACGGGGCGGCGGGCGGCGCAGCTGGACGTCGCGCGGCGCGGCGTGCTGCTTGACGACGGGCAGGAAGTCACGTTCGACAAGCTACTGCTTGCGACGGGGGTGACGCCCAAGCATTTGACGATCCCGGGCAAGGATCTGCCGGGGCTGCATTACCTGCGGACGTACGAGGATCTGGAGCGGCTGCGGAACGCGATCGATAAGGCGAAGGCCGACGGCTTGAAGCACTTGCGCGAGGATGGCGGGCGCGGGCGGGCGGCGGTGATCGGGAGCGGCCTGCTGGCGACCGAGGTGGCGGCGTCGCTGACTGCGCTGGGGGTCGAGGTCGAGCTGCTGCTGAAGGGCGATGAGCCGTGGGCGCGGTTCGCCGGACATGCGGCCGGGACGTGGGTCGGGCGTTCGCTCGAGAAGCAGGGGGTGGCGGTCCGGCCGGTCAGCGCGCCGGCGCGGATCGACGGGGACGGTCGCGTGCAGCGCGTGATCCTGCCTGACGGGACGGCAGTCGCGTGCGACTTCGCGGTCGCGGCGATCGGGGCGGTGGCGAATCGAGAGTTGTTGCGCGGGACGCCGATCGCGGCCGAGCGGGCGATTTTGACGGACGCGCACTGCCGGACGAGCGTGGACGGGATTTACGCCGCCGGCGATTGCGCGGCGATCTTCGACCCGCTGTTCAACAAGTACCGGGCGCTGGAGCACTTCGAGAGCTCGGCCGCGACGGGGGCGCTCGCGGGGCGAAACATGGCCGGGGCGACCGAGGCGTACGACCAGGTCAACCACTACTCGACCGAAGTCTTCGGCGCGCCGGTGAGCGTGTACGGCGAATCGCGGCACGTGCACCACCGCCTGGTGCGCGGGGCGGCGTCGGCCGACAACGGCGGCGCGAGCTTCGTCGAGATCGGCCTGACCGGGGACGACCGCGTATCGCAGGTGGTCGCGGTCAATTACGCCGGCGACGAGACGGTGCTCCGCGAGATGGTGCGGCGGCGGACGAATTTGGCGGGCAAGGAAGAGGCGGTCAAGGATCCGGCGGTCGCGCTCAATTCGCTCCTCGATTGATTGGGCGTTGGTGGGCAGTGCCCACCCTACGAGGTCGCACCGAAACTGCACGCGTCCGCGCGTCCGCGCAACGTGCGCCGGGTTTCGCGGTATCGTTGGGGGTATGCGAATTCCGCTTCGACTTATCCTGCTGATCGCCGCCGCGGCGCCCGCCTTTGCCGACGACTATCCCCAGTGGCTCGGCGAGCGCCGCGACAACGTCTACCGAGAGCCCGGCGTCCTCCAGTCCGTCCCGGCAGGGGCGCTCAAGCGGCTTTGGAGCGCGCCGATCGGCGGCGGTTACGCGCAGGTCGCCGTATCGGGCAACCGCGTCGTCGTCCTCGATCGGGTGACGAAGGGCGCGGTAGTGAGGGAGGGGAAGAAGCGACTGATTCCGGGCTCCGAGCGGATCGTTTGCCTCGACGACGTGACGGGCCGGGAAGTGTGGAAGGTCGAGTACGACTGCCCGTACACGATCTCGTACGCGGCCGGCCCGCGCACCACGCCGCTGATCGCGGGCGGGCGCGTGTACGCGCTGGGAGCGGAAGGCGACGTGCACTGCGTCGAGTTGGAGACGGGCAAGGTGGTGTGGAAGCGCAAGATGCCGGGCGCCCCGGCGATCTGGGGCTACGCGGCGTCGCCGGTGATCGAGGGCGACTTGCTCGTGCTCCTGTCGTCCGGCAAGCCGCTGCTCACCGCGCTGAAGAAGGACACCGGCGACGTCGCCTGGACGGCGGCAGAGCAACCCGACCCGGGATACGTCCCGCCCACTCCCATGACGCTCGGCGGGCGGCGGCAGATCGTGCAGTACCACCCGACCGGCGTCATGGCGGTCGACCCGGCCGACGGGAAGGTGCTGTGGGAATTGCCGCACGGCCCGGAGCAGAACGGGGTGACGATCGTGACGCCGGTGCAGCTCGATGCCGACACGGTGTTGCTCGCGGCGAACTGGACGGGCATGGCGGCCGTCCGCGTCGCGCCGGGCGGCGCGTCGGCGAAGTTCCTGTGGCACGTGAAGGGCAAGGGGCGCGAGGTGAAGGCGCTGCAGCCGTTGCACTCGCAGGTCGTGCTACGAGGCGGGTTCGTGTACGGCGTGCACCAGACCGGCGCGCTCGCGTGCGCGGACCCGAAGGACGGGCGGATCGTCTGGGCCGACCCCAAGCCGCTGCTGGGCGACGCCGAGCGTGTGCAGTGGGGCACGGGCTTCCTGACGCCCTGGGAGCCGGCGGGTGGCGACGGCCCGGCCAACCGGTATTTCTTGGCGACCGATACGGGTGAGTTGATCTGGTGCGAGCTCTCGCCCACGGGATACAAGGAACTCGGGCGGGCGAAGGTGATCGAGCCTACGAACAGGGACGCCGGAAGGCAGGTGGTGTGGTGCCATCCGACGTACGCGCATCAGAGCGTGTATTGGCGGAATGACCGGGAGGTGGTGCGGGTGGATCTGCGGGCGCGATGAGGTGCAATCGACCGATACACGGACTCGCGGCTACGTCGTGAATCCGGCTCCACAGAGTCGGCGTGGGTCGTACACGGCGGGCCATTGCGTGCGATACCTCACCCCCGCCTGTCGCGGCGCACCGTCCGTTCTTGTGACGGCGTCCGGCAGGGGTTAGGATCGCGGGCACGCTGGGGGACTTGCACCGAGGAAGCGAAGACACCTTTGACGCGGAGGGCGTGCCGTGGAGCGAGAGGCGCCGAAGTCGGTCGTGATCTTGGAAGGGCTCGAGGGGCGGCTTTGCTTCTCCAAGGCCCCGCTGGTGCCGCCGCTAGCGTTGCCGCCGGAGGTGTCGTACCCGATGCCGTCGCAGGTGATCAACCGCGTGCTGTACGTTGAGGGGACGCACCGGGCGGACGTGATCTCGTTGACGGTCGGGGCGAACCGGTCGATCGTCGTCGCGGTCAACTCGGACGTGCGGACGTACGCGCCGGGCGATTTCCGGTCGGTCGTGATCAACGGTGGGCGGTCGGACGACCTGATCTCCGTCGGCTCCGAACGCCGGGCGATCGTCCATTCCGTGCTCGCGTGGGGCGGGCTCGGTCACGACACCATCCAGGGCGGCCAGGGGAACGACGAGTTGCACGGCCAGTCCGGGTGGGACGTGATGTACGGCAGCCGCGGCAACGACCTGCTCATGGGTGAGTCGCAGACCGACACGCTCCGCGGCGGGGACGGCGACGACACCTGCTTCGGGGCCGACGGGAACGACCTGATCGCCGGCGACGGCGGTACGGACGTCCTCTGGGGCGGCGTCGACGCCGACCGGTTCGTGATCGAGGTCGGCGAGCCGCGCAAGCAGGTCAACGACCCGAGCCGGCTGGACGTCGTGTTCGAGAACGACGGGACGATCTTTTCCAAGTCGTAACGGTCGGGTCTGATACGCCGTAAAACGAAAAGACGAAAAACGTAAAGAGTGCGCAACCATGCGCGCCTTTACGTTTTTCGTCTTTTCGTTTCACGGATTGATCGACCGCGCACGGCGGCTCGAACGATGACATGCGCCGATCGGCGCGTATGATGTCGCGCACCATGATCCCCCTCGCGTTCTCGACCAATGCGTTCAAGAAGAACACGTTCGAGGAGGCGCTGCGCGCGATCGCGGGCATCGGGTATTCGGCCGTCGAGCTGATGGCGGACCTGCACCACGCCTACCCGCCGCTGATGACGCCGGAGCGGACGGCGGAGATCAAGCGGCTGCTGAAAGAGCTCGGGTTGACCGTGTCGAACGTGAACGCGTTCACGCTGTTCGCGTGCGGGGACACGTACCGGCCGACGTGGATCGACACGTCGCCGGGCGAGCGGAAGCGGCGCGTCGAGCACACGCTGGGGGCGATCCGGGTGGCGGCTGAGTACGGCGCGAAGACGGTCAGCCTGCAACCGGGCGGACCGATGATCGGGACCGGGCTGAGTCGCGCCGAAGCGGGGCGGATGTTCGCCGAGGGACTGGAGCAGTGCGTGGATTTGGCTCGCGAGAAGGGCGTGATCCTGGCCGTCGAGCCCGAGCCGGGATTGTTCATTCAGACGGCGGCGGAGTACCTCGACTTCAAGCGGGAGTTCTTCAAGGACGAGCCGGCGATCCAGATGAACTGCGACACCGGCCACCTGTTCTGCTGCGGCGAAGACCCGGCGGCGGTGATCCGGAACCACGCCGAGCACATCAGCCACATTCACATCGAGGACATCGGGGAGAACCGCGTGCACCAGCACGTGACGCCGGGCAAGGGGGCGATGGATTTCCCGGCGATCTTCGAGGCGGTGGAGAAGGTGGGCTACAAACGGCCGGTGACGGTGGAGCTTTACCCGTACGAGACGACGGCGGCGGGGGTCGCGGAACTGGCGTTCAAGCATTTGAAGCCGATGGTGGGATGAAAGGCGCCGAGGAGGGGGTCGCAAAGACGGTAAGGCGCAAAGCAGAGAAGCAAGTGCTCGTGCTGTTGTCCGTTCCACTCTTTGCGCCTTTGCGTCTTTGCGGCAGATTCGAGATTCGAGCGCTCCCAGACGTCCGCTGATCAGTTAAGCCCTCTGCATGGGCGAATGGGCGACGTCGATGATCAACTCGATGGGGTACGTCGGGATCGTGTTCCTGATGTTCCTGGAGAACGTGTTCCCGCCGATCCCGTCGGAGGTGATCATGCCCGCTGCGGGGTTCACGGCGGCGCGGGGCCAGCTAAACCTGTACGGCGTGATCGCGGCGGGGGCGCTCGGGTCGGTGCTTGGCGCGATCCCGCTCTACTACCTCGGGTACTTCATCGGCGAGGCGCGATTGAAGCGGTGGGCGGCCCGGCACGGGCACTGGCTGGCGGTGTCGGAAGAGGACGTCGGCAAGGCGGACGCGTGGTTCAACAAGCACCGCGGGAAGGCGGTGCTGATCGGGCGGCTCGTGCCGGGGATCCGGTCGTTGATCTCGATCCCGGCGGGGGTCAACCGAATGAGCCTGCCGACGTTCCTGCTCTACACCGCGATCGGCTCGACGGCGTGGTCGGCGGTGCTTGCCGTGCTCGGGAAACTGCTGGAGGCGAAATACGACCGGGTGCAGAAGTGGGTGGACCCGATCACGTACGCGGTGCTGGGGATCATGGTGGTCAGCTTGGTCGTGCGGGCGGTGCGGATCAAACGGCGGGCGAAGCAGAAAGAGGCCGGGGCGGGGTCGGCGTAATCCTTGAGGCGCGCTTGACATCGCCTTGGTCGTCAGGGCACACTATTGCACGATAAGCCCCGCGAAAAAGTGGCAAGGGTTGGACTCGGAATCCCGAGCGGGAGGAATTGCGCATGTCGTCGTATCCGAAGCCGCCGGTCATGAACTACCAGACGCCGCGCCCCCGGGGGAGCCAGGCGCCCGGCCCGTGGCACGCCGCCGGGGCGATGATGATCGTGAGCGCGGCCGGCAACGTGATCGGGGCGGTGGCCGGGAGCGGCGGGCAGCCCAATCTGCCCAAGTTGATCGGGGCGCTGATCGCGGTGTGCGTGGCGCTGGGGTTGTTCGCGGGTGCGTCGGCCGCGCGGTGGGTTGCCATCGTTTTGGTGGCGTTGGGCGTGCTCGCGATGGTCATCGGCACGTCGCTGGCGCGGCGGCCGCAACTGGTGGTCGCCCCGGAATTGATGTACGCGTTCGCGGCCGCGACATTGGTCGGGTGGCTGATGATGCTGGACAAGCACCCCAAGCCGCTGATCAGCGGGATTGGGGCGGCGCTGGTGCTGGGGGTGCAGGTCGCGCTGGTGGTGGCCATTCTCGGGTGAGCGGAAGCCTTGGGGGGAAGCCGGTGGAACACGTGGGCCGTGCCCGATATGTGATTCATCCCGCGCCCGGCCGAACACGGGCCCGGGTTCGGCGGTATGGTATGATGCCGGCGGGCTCCGTGTTTACCCGCCGCCGACCGCCCACGAGGATTGCGCCTTCATGCCCCAGTCCCTTTCCAGACGTACTTTGCTCCGCGGCGCAGCCGGCGCCGCGATGGGTTTGCCGCTGCTCGACGCAATGGGCAGCTTCGCGCCACGGGCTGTGGCCGCGACCGCCGCCGCTGCAGGTAAGGCCGCCAAGCTGCCGGTGCGGATGGCCGTGCTGTACATGGCCAACGGGGTGAACGTCGACCAGTGGGCGTGCAAGGGGAAGGGCCGGGACTTCGAACTCTCGCCGACGCTGGCGCCGCTCGCGAAGCACAAGGACAAGCTCCTGGTGATGACGGAGCTGATGAACCAAGGGTCGATCGGGGGCGATGGGCACTACGTGAAGACGGCCGGGTTTTTGACCGGCACGACGATCACCAAGACGACCGGCAAAGACCTGCGGTGCGGCGGGGTGTCGATGGACCAGTTGGCGGCGCAGCGCATCGGCCGCGAGACGCCGCTGCCGTCGCTGGAGCTGGGGATCGAGCCCGTCACGAACTTCGTGGATAACAACGTCGGGTATACGGCCCTCTACGGGTCGCACATCGCGTGGAGCACGCCGACGACGCCGCTGGCGAAGGAGATCAACCCGCGGCTGGCGTTCGACCGGTTGTTCCGGTCGCAGGGGCAGGCGGGATCGGCGGCGGACGATAGGTCGATTCTGGATTTGGTGGCCGAGGACGCGAAGAGTTTGACGGGGAAGGTCGGGAAGACCGACCGGATGAAGCTCGAGGAGTACTTCGAGTCCGTCCGCGCGGTCGAGAAGCGGATCGCGTTCAACACGAAGCAGCGGGCGGAAGAGAACAAGCTGTCGCCGGCGGCGCTGACGGAGATCGAGGCGCTGGACAAGCGGCTCGTCGCGTGGGCGGCGGCGAAGGCCGAGCGCGGGGCGCTCGGTAAGGGCGGCGGGGGTGGCCGGAGCGGGCGGAACTCGGGCGATCACACCGAGCACGTGCGGCTGATGCTGGACCTGATGGTCATGGGGTTCTGGACCGACTCGACGCGCGTGAGCACGTTCATGTTCGGCAACGGCGTGTCGCCGAAGAACTTCTCGTGGCTCGAGGGCGTGCAGGGCGGGCACCACGAGATCTCGCACCACAAGAACGAGAAGCACTCGCTGGAGATGTACGCCCGGATCAACCGGTGGCACAGCGCGCAGTTCGCGTACATGCTCGACAAGATGGCGGGCATCAAGGAGGGCGAGGGGACGCTGCTCGACAACTCGATGCTGCTGTACGGGTCGTGCATGCGCGACGGGAACGCGCACAACCCGCGGGATTTGCCGCTAGTTTTGGCGGGCGGCGGCGGCGGGACGATCAAGGGCGGCCGGCAACTCGTGCACAAGAAGGGCACGCCGCTGTGCAATTTGTTCGTGTCGATGCTGGACCGGATGGGGACGCCGGTGAAGGGGTTCGGGGACAGCACGGAGGCGCTGAAGGGGTTGGACGATGCGGGGTACGCGGGGAACGCGTGAGTGAGCCCCGAAGGGGCGGCAGAGAGGGGATGGGTCGCGCGCCTTCGTGTCCGAGAACGCTCCGTCTTTCGCCCCTCCGGGACTCTTTGTATCGCGTTGCGGGTGAACCCAGGGCTTTCGCCCTGGGCTACTGTCTGTCGCCGCTCCGCGGCTGCGGGCGTTCAGTCGTGCGCGAGGCCTTTGGCGGCTTCGCGGCAGAGGCCAATGAAGGTCTGTTCGGCCATGGAGAGTTTCCGGCCGGCTTGATGGGCGATGCACCACGTGCGGGGGATCTTTCCGCCCGGGGCGGGGAGCCAGGCGAGGGACTTTTGCGCGAGTTCGGCCCGGCAGATCCAGCGGGCGATCATCGAGACGCCCAGCCCTAGCTTGACCAGTTCCTTGATCGCTTCCATCGAGCCGAGCTCGATCCAGTCGGGCAGGGGGGTCTTCATGCGCTGGAAGAACTTCTCGACCAGGCGGAAGGTCGAGGAGGTCTTGGAATAGAAGACCATGCGGTGGCGGGCGAGGTCCTTGCGGTCGACCCGGCCGGCCTTGGCCCAGGGGTGGAGCGGGGAGACGAGGAAGCCGAGTTCGTCGTCGAACAAATCGACGTAGGTGAGCTTGAGGCGCTGCTCGGGCTTGATCATCAGGCCGAGGTCGATTGAGCCGTCGAGCAGGCGCTCGGTGACGAGGGGGGAATCGCCGGGCGTGATGGAGAGGGAGTACGCGGGGAACGACTCGCGGAACTCGCGGAGGGATTCGGGGATCAGGTATTGGCAGGCGGTGGCCGAGGCGCCGATGCGGAGGCGGCCCATGTCCGGGCGGGCGGCGGCGACGACGGCGGCCTTGGCGTCCTTGAGGTCCGCGAAGATCCGCCGGGCGCGGTCGACGAGCACTCGGCCGGCGGGGGTGAGCTCGATCGTCCGCCCGTGGCGGATAAACAATTCCACGCCCAACGTGCGTTCGAGGTCCGCAATTTGGTGACTGACGGCCGACTGGGTGAGGAACAGGCCTTCGGCGGCACGGGTGAAGCTTAAGTTTTCGGCAACGGCTAGAAAGGACCGAAGCTGGTGCACATCTTCCATGCAAATTTCATGAGGCTAGCTCATGTCTCCCATCTTAGGAATAAGTTTGATTCATGGAGATTGTGCCTTTAGATTCTGGCACGTCAACGCGAACGGTGGTCGAGGAACGAAAACGACGAGGAACACCGCAGTCGCGTTGACGGTGGAGTCAGAGTTGATCGACTTCGAGAGCGACCGTGAGCTTCCGCTCTCGGCTTTCAGGAAGCGATCCGGATGACTCACGGGCGGTTGGTCTTGGAGTGGTAGTCAGGTCGGTTGGCGTGTCCGGGTCGGGTGGCAGCACAAATCAACAGGTTTTGCGCAAGGCCGGTCGGTGGACCGCCGGCGCGGGCGCGGTGCGCGGCCCTGTGCGAATCGGGTTCCTGCCGCTGATCGACGCGGCGCCGCTGGTCGCCGCGCTCGAGCTCGGGCTGTTCGCCGACGAGGGGTTGGCCGTCTCGCTCGAGCGGCAGATCGGGTGGGCGAACGTCCGGGACAAGCTGGCGTACGGTCATCTCGACGCCAGCCACGCATTGTTGGGCATGCCGCTGGCGAGCGCGCTGGCGGCCGGGGCGCCGGGGGCGGCGGAGTGGCAGGGGGAGCCGATTGTGGGCGTGATGTCGCTGTCGTGCGGGGGGAACGCGATCACCCTTTCAAAACGACTGATCGAGCAGGGGGCGAACTCGGCGGCGACGCTCGCGCGGTTGGTGCAGGCGCCGCACCGCGCGACGGACGGGCCGGTCGTGCTCGGGCACGTGTTCGGGTGCTCGATGCACCACTATTTGCTCCGCGAGTGGCTCGAGGTGGCGGGGGTGAACCCGGATTTGGACGTGAAGCTATGCGTGATCCCGCCGCCGCAGATGGTGGGGCATTTGGCGGGCGGGTCGCTCGACGGGTTCTGCGTGGGCGAGCCGTGGAACACGCTGGCCCAGCGCGCGGGGGCGGGCGTGGTCGTCACGCCGACGGCGGACGTCCTGCCCGGGCACCCGGAAAAGGTGCTCGCGGTGACGCGCCGCTGGGCGACGGACAACGGGTCCCTGCTGCCCGCGATGATCCGGGCCGTGCTCGGCGC
>DASPKW010000268.1:0-5151 GCA_035627895.1 Tepidisphaeraceae bacterium
GCCGGGGCGATAAGCCTCGGCCGGGTGATCGCTGGTGGCCATACCCGCGGGGTCACACCCGTTCCCATCCCGAACACGGCCGTTAAGCCCGCGGGGCCGATGATACTGCGTCAGCGGGAAAGTAGGTCACCGCCAGCACTATCAACGAACGCCCGACCAAGTCTCTTGGTCGGGCGTTCTTGTTTGCGCGGTGCGGGAGCGGCATGTGCGCCGATTTCCCCGCGCGACGCGGGTGAGCTCGTGCTCCAGCGGAGCTCGCAGTCGTACTGCGCACTTTGAAATTCGAGAGATTGACAGACGTTGCCGCGCGAGTGGAGCTCCGCCGGAACTTCCGAAGGCTCGTCTGACCTTATCAGAGTGCTCTGTTGCGCAGAGTGCAGAGGGTCAGGCTGGACTGGTTCGATCCCGGTTGGCGATCACTCGGCTGGACCTGGATCGGAGGGAACGGCGCCGCATTCTGGGCAACGGGCCGGGATGGCGCGGAGGTCGTAGCCGCAGGTGGGGCAGCGTCCAGTTTCGCGTCTGCGGTGAGCGGCTAGCGCGCGGCGGACAACGAACACCAAGCGGCCGGTCGGCAGGAGCAGCAAAGCGGTCACGGCGGTCCAGTGAGGGAGGATCCACCAGTCGAGGATGACGCCGTTGCCCAGACTCAAGATGCCGGAGCCGGACCGGACGACCCACCAACGCGATTCGGAGCCTCGGACGCTGGCGTCGGTCATGTCGAGGTTGCTGGCGCCCTCGGCGTTGGCCGGCTGCTCCCAAGACCACCAGTGGGGAGGCGCAGGTTCGGGCCGCGACTCAAGATGCCGCGAATGGCGGGATCGCCAGACGATGAGTCGTCCGCGCTCGGCCGCGAGCGACCATTGGACGTGGTCGGAAACTCGCGCGATACCAGAGACGTGCGTCGTACTGCGGATCCAGGAGCCCACGGCGGCAGCAGCAAGCAGCAGGCAAACTGCGGTGAGGACGTTCAGGGTCCGGCGGCGCATGCGCACCAGCGTACACGGGCGGTCGGCGGCGCGCCGAGCGGCGCCGGCGGCTTCCGAGCGTCGTCCAATGGTCGGGATGTGCGAGAGCGCCAACGTGCACCTACGGTGCGACCGCTACGTATCAGTGCGCCGTTCGATTGTGGGTGGCGCGTCGCGGGTCATTCCTTCGGCAGGAGGAAGCTCAGGTGGTGCGAGCAGTGGATGAGTTGTAGGTCGCGCCACTGGTCGGGGGTCATTTGGCCGAAGAGGGGGTGTTTGGCGAGGGGGCCGGGGAAGGATTGGGCGCGGGCGATCGTGGCTTTGAGGTGGGCGATGGCGGGTTCGGGGTCGCACTTGGAGTCGGGGCGGAAGGGCAGGGGGGCCCTGATGCCGGTGGGCATGCGACGGGTGTGGAGCGTTCGGCGGAAGATCCATTTGCCGAGCAGGGGGGCGAGAAGGCGGATCGTCAGTGGGATAGGGATGGGTTTCCGGTCGAGGCCGACTTCCATCGTCTTGGCGAGGTGGTTGCAGATGGTCGCGAGGTCCCATTGGCCTAGCTGGGTGTAAGTGCGCGAATGGAGCGTGTCGACGTCGGCGAGGATGGCGTCGAAGGTTCGGAAGTCGAGGGGGCGGCGCGGTGTGGCCATAGGGTGGGCGATTGTAGATCGGAGATTGCGCGTCATATTTGGAGTGACAATGCGCCAGTATCGGCATCATAGCGAGTGAGGAGCGCGGGGTCGGATTGCACGTCGAGCGCCGTCGGACGCGCTGGGCAAGCCCAGCGGCTAAAAGGGAAATCGACACCGGTATTGCGCGAGGTAATGCCGCGGGGGCGTTCATCGGTCCGGGTAATGCGGGCTTGCCCGGGGGCGTATGACTTATCAGAATCTCGTGGCTCCGGGTTTCTCGGGCTTGATGCGCGAGGTCGTTATGCGGCGTTGGATCGCGGGCGGGATGGTCGCGCGGTGGTGGGTGGCGCTGTGCGTTCTCGCGTGCGCGCCACTCGTATCGGCGGATCCGGCGGGGAAGTTCGAGGTCGTGCGGGTCAAGACGGAGCTCGAGCCGCGGGCGGAGATCGATTTGTGGTATTTGCCGGCGGGGCGGCCTAAGGGGACGCTGTTCGTTTTGCACGGGTACAACAATTCGAAGGGGTGGTCGCAGAATCTGCAGTGGGTGCGGGACCGGGAGGACTGGAACGTCGTGATGCCGGATTTCCGGAACCACGGGGCGTCGAGCCGGATGCTCGGGCCGTCGACGTTGGGGTATTATGAGATCGACGACGTGCAGGCGGTGGTGGACTGGGCGGAGCGGCGGAATTTGCAGCGGCCGTTCGTGATCTACGGGCGGTCGATGGGCGGGTCGACGGGGATCCGGTTTGCGGCGCGCGACAAGCGGATTGAGGGGGTGCTGGCGGTGAGCCCGTTCAAGAACGCGGAGCTGGCGACGCGGCAGATGGCCGAGTACGCGGTGCGGCTGGCGGCGGCGGACAGGCCGGGGCAGTCACGGATCACGGCGGGGCTGAAGTCGCTGGTGGGGAAGGTGGCGACGGGGGCGCTGGAAAGTTACCTGGACGGGAAGAACCCGCTGCCGGAGAAGCAGCGGGAGATGCTGCGGAGCGTGGACGTGCCGACGGCGGTGGCGGCGCGGGACGATCTGCGGATCTGGATCATGTCGGGGGAGCAGGACTCGTTTCCGCCGGCGGATCAGCGGGCGATTCTGGACGCGAGCAAGTCGCCGGCGGAGCTCAAGCGGCTGGTGGTGACGCCGGGGACGAATCATCGCAACACGTGGGCGTACACGGGGGAGGACGGGAAGGGCGTGCTCGGGCACGATGCGTTTGTGAAGGAGTTCTTGAAGGCGTCGCTGGCGGCACCGCCGGGCAAGCCGGCGTACGCCGCGGCCAGCCGACGCGACGTGTCGGCGCGGGCGGCGGCGGTGGCGATCGGTGCGACGCTATTGCTGGCGATCATCGCGGTGGCGTTATTCGCGCAACGCGTGCGCGTGCGCGGGCGGCGTGTGGCGGCGGCGCGGTTGCCCGCGCCGAGCGGGGCGGCAGAGTAGGGCGATCGGGGCGAAACGCGAACAGTTTGCGCCGCAGGCCGCGCTTCCCTTTTCAGGGAAAAAGGAGCGACCCGCTTCGATGTAACCGGTGTGTCCCGAGAGCCTTATAACGATGAGTAGTTGGTTAGTGCTCACTCCCTATTGAATTCCCGGGGGGATCGCCGACAATGCGTCTTAACGCCCTCTCATCGAGCGGGCGGCGACCGAGTTGGCCTGATACGGGCCCGGAATGTCCGGGCGCGTCCCCGGCTTGGTCAGGAGTCTCTATCTCGGCGGTCTGCGGACGTCCCCTGTGGTCGGGCTTGTCGAACTGATCGACATGACCGATCGTAAGCCACGTTCCCGGCGCTCCCCTCGGGGAGGGCCACCGCCGCAGGACAGACTGGACGGACATTTCATGCCTATTGATCCCCGCTATTTGGCCGGTTCCGGCCGCGAAATTTTTACCGGTAATGAGCTGCTCGTAAAGGGCGCCTTGGAGGTGGAGGGGGGCGTGCACCTGCTGACGGGCTATCCCGGCTCGCCGGTCGCCAACTTTTTCGACGTGTGCTCGGACGTGTCGGGCCTATTGAAGGAGAAGGGCGTCCGCGCGTACCAGGCGAACAACGAGGCGCTGGGGGCGGCCGCGCTGAACGGCAGCCAGATGGCGCCGTGCCGGGGGATCGCGGTGATGAAGTCGGTCGGCGTGCACGTGGCGTCCGACGCGCTGACGCTCGGGAACCTGGCGGGGGCGCACGCGGAGGGCGGGGCGATCTGCCTGGCGGGGGACGACCCGTGGTGCGACTCGACGCAGGTGCCGGCCGACAGCCGGTTTCTGTTCGAGACGATGCGGATGGCGGTGGTCGAGCCGGGGACGATCCAGGAGACGAAGGACTGGATCGATCTGTGCTTCAAGCTGTCGCGGGCGGCGGGGCTGTACGTCGGGTACGTGGTGACGACGGCGCAGGCGGACGGGGGCGGGACGGTCGAGTGCCGGCCGAACCAGTGGCCGGCGATCAACACGAAACAGCGGATCGCGCTCGAGAGCGGGAAGATCGATCTGGGGAAGGTCCTGCTGCCGCCCAAGACGATCTGGCAGGAACTGAAGATGCCCGAGCGTCACGCGATGACGATCGAGGCGGCGCGGAAACTGGGGCTGAACAAGATCATCCCGGCGACGACGTTCACGATGACCCCGGCGCCGCTGGGGTTCATCGTCACGGGCATGGGCGGGCCGTACCTGGATCACGTATTGGCGGACATCGGGCTGTACGGGGCGTTCCCCGTTTTGCGGATGGGGATGCCGTACCCGACGGACGTGAAGCTGGTCGAGGAGTTCTCCAAGCTTTGCAAGACGATGGTCGTGATCGAGGAGCGGCGGAGCTTTCTCGAGAAGAACATCCGCGACGGGCTGTTCAAGACGCTGCCGATGGAGGTCGCGACGGCGGTCTCGTCCAAGTTGTACGGCAAGGCGTTTCCGGCGAAGGCGGGGAGTGAGCAGGCGCGGCCGGGCATTCCGGAGCTGCGCGGGCTGAACCCGTCGGTGCTGGCGCAGATTCTCATTCCGCTGATCAAGGAGACGGAGGAGATCCCGGCCGACATGCGGAACGGGCGGTTGACGGCGGAACTGGACCTGCTTAGGCGGGTGTCGAAGCCGAAGCTGTCGGTGCTGAAGGACTCGGACGTGGTGGGGCGGTCGCCGACGTTTTGCCCGGGGTGCCCGCACCGCGATTCGTCGGCGGCGCTGCTGCAGATCCGGGAGAATCTGAAGGACCCGACGTACATGCAGAAGACCCACGGCCGGGACGCCGTGGACCTGGTGGCGCACGGCGACACCGGGTGCTACACGATGCTGATGTACGCCCCGACCGAACAGCTCATGCACAACTACAGTGGCATGGGTCTGGGCGCGGGCACGGGGAGCGGGATCGACCCGTTCATCACGAACAAGCAGCTCGTGTTCATGGGGGACGGGACGTTCTTCCACAGCGGGCAGGTCGCGATCAGCAACGCGATCAAGGCCAACCAGGACATCACGTTCATCATCCTCGAGAACAAGACGACCGCGATGACCGGGCACCAGGATCACGCCGGTCAGGAGGAGGACGCGTTCGGGAACAAGCACTACATCCAGGACATCGAG
>DASPKW010000269.1:0-9083 GCA_035627895.1 Tepidisphaeraceae bacterium
AAATCGACGTGATGATCGCCGTCCCCTTGTGCTTGTCGTCGAGGTGCGGCGTGTGGATCAGGATCAGCTGGTCGTACTTGGCCGCGATCTCCACCTGCTCTTCGAAGATCGTAATCTCGTTCCGCGTGTTCTTGTTCAACCCGATCTCCCCCACGCCCAGAACGCGCGGATGGTCCAACAGCGGCGGGATCAGCTTGATCACCTCGCGCGACAAACTGACGTTCTCCGCCTCCTTCGCGTTGATGCACAGCCAGGAGTAGTGGTCAATCCCGTACCGCTTGGCGCGCAGCGGCTCGACGTCGGTCAAATGCCGGAAGTAGTCGGCAAAGCTCGAAGCGCTCGACCGGTCATACCCGGCCCAGAACGCCGGCTCGGAAACGGCGACGACACCCGCGCGGGCCATGAATTGGTAATCGTCGGTCGTGCGCGAAACGCAGTGGATGTGCGGGTCGATGAATTTCATGGCGCGGAAAAGTCAGAAGCGAGAAGTCAGAAACCAGACGTGATGAAGCCGAGCACACGCAACAGGCAGTGGCACTTCAGTGCCACTGTTCCGTCACTTCGGCGGAGGTGGGCTCATGTCGCTCAGCAGCATCTGAACCCGCTCCGCACGAGTCGGCCCCTCCGTCGACAGCAGGATCTCGAAGAGCTTTCGAAGCTGCTGCGCCCTCGGATGCGCCTGCAGCGTCTGAATACCGCCTGCCGCTCGCTCGATCCGATCCAGATCCGCCGCCAGCGACAGCGTCCGCCACCGCATTTCGAGGAACTGCTGCTCTAAGACGTCCTTCGCACTGGGCGAGGCGCCTGACGTGGGATTGGGGTCCGCCATACGAAACATTCTAGCCGATCCGCGCGGAATTGTTTTGAACTCCGGTTGATGGTGTACGTATGATGTTCATCGCACTTTTCGGTCGTGCACGGCCGGAGGGTGCGGGCGGGTTTCAGATGCGGATCTGAAAATCTCGCCAGGTTCCCGGGAAGGCGTTCCCGGGAGGTAGCGCCCGGCGGCGGGCAAGTAGAGGAGCCCTACTAAGGCCGGTTCCCAGTGGCGACGCGAGTCGCCTCCACCCCGGCCGACAGTCACCCTCGAAGAGCGCCCGCGACGGCTTGGCAAGGACCATGGGCGGCGGCCACCGCATAAACGTGCCGCGTCGACCCGACCGAAATGGAGGTGATCCGTGACCAATTCTGACTGTACGTGTGGGCTGCTGTAAGCAGCTTCCGTAGGTGAGAATCCTGCGGTTCACGCGGCTGCTACGGCAGTCCGGTGATTCGCGCGGCAACGTCCGATCGCGAGTTACACAGCAGGCACACAGAAGCCCCGGGACGATCCGTCGTCCCGGGGCTTTCTTTTTTGGCGCGGGACTCATTCGGGAACGACTGCCGGCTCGAACGCGGACGAGACGACCGCGATCCGGGTCACTTCGGCCACCTCGGACGGCGTAACCACACCCTTGGCGATCAGCAGTTCGGCCAGCAGCGCGACACACCGTTTGAGTTCGGCGTTTTCGCACCACAGTCGCGCGACGTCGGAACTGAGCGGCTTGTGCGCCCTCCCGCCCGCAGCGGCCCGCGTGAAAGCCGGATTTGGACGGGCGAGTGCTGCCCAAAAGTCGCGATAGGGCGTGCGGCTAACGGTGCCCCGGCGCGCCGGGTCAAATCGCCTGCCGCACTCGGGACAGCGCGGCTCGGGTAGGCCGCGCAGGTCGTAAAAACAGTCGAGGCAGTAGCCGCGAAAGCTGTCCGGAACCGCGTCCGCGCTGTTCGGAGCGTCGGCGTTGCTCATGGCGCGTATCGTACCCCCTGCCCCGCGAGCCGGGCGACGGACGAAACGCGCGGCGACGCTAGCGCGGTGTCGGCGTTTGGTCCAAAATCGTCTTCAGGATCCGCCCGGTCGATTCGCCGTCGCCGTTGTGGATGTACGACTTGGCGATGACGCGGTGGGCGCACACGGGGATGACGAGGTTCTTCACGTCGTCGGGGATCACGTAGTCGCGCCCGTTTAGGACGGCGCTCGCCTGCCCGGCCGCCGTTAGGGCCAGCGCACCGCGCGGGCTGATCCCCAGGTGCAGTTGCTCGTGGTGCCGGGTCGCGTCGCAGATGTCCAGGATGTAGTCCAAAATCGCCGAGTCCATCCGCACTTTGGGCACCATGTCCTGCGCCGCCACCACGTCCGCCGCCGACGCGATCGGCTGCAGGTCCTCCAGCCGCGTCCGCCCCGGCTGCAGCGACAGGATCCGGTGTTCGCTCGCCCGGTCCGGGTACCCGACCTGGATGCGCAGGAGGAACCGGTCGAGTTGGTTTTCCGGGAGGTGATACGTCCCCTCGAACTCGAACGGGTTCTGAGTCGCCACGACCATGAACGGCCGCTCCAGCGCGTACGTCGTGTTCTCGACCGACACCTGCTCCTCGGCCATCGCCTCGAGCAGCGCCGACTGCGTCCGCGGCGTCGTCCGGTTGATCTCGTCCGCCAGCACGATGTTCGCGAAGATCGGCCCGGGCTTAAAGTCGAACGTCTGGTTCTGCGAGTTGTAGACCGATACGCCCAGCACGTCCGACGGCAGCAGGTCCGGCGTCAGCTGGATGCGCGTGAACTTGCACGAGATCGACCGGGCCAGCGACCGGGCCAGCACCGTCTTGCCCACGCCCGGCACGTCCTCGATCAACACGTGCCCCCGCGCCAGCAGGCCGATCAGCAACTGATCGACCGCGTGGTCGTGCCCGAAAAAGACGGTGTGGATGTTGGCGCGCAGGCGGTCGAAGAGGGAATCGGGCACATCGTCCTCGGCAGTTGGTTGGCGGGTGCGCCCCCCTCGTCGGTTGGGCGGTCTGGGGTTGCCGGGATGATAGCGGATCGCCCTCCGGGGGTGAAGCTAGGGAACGCCACATCCGTCCGCGAGCTCGGTGACAGGCGCATCCTCAACGCAATGCCTGGCGGCGGGTAGGGGACATAGCACGTCTCGCATCGGCCTTCCCCCGATATCAGAGCATTGCGGCACAGTGGGAAAGGCGGCGTACTCGCCCCGGTTTCACGCACCGGCGCCCGGATTTTTCCGGGCCGCGCACACCGACGGGCGCGACGCGAATTTGCGCACGGTACTTTTGCAATACTCCATGACCAGATCTCAGCGAATCAAGTTGGCGGCGGCGGTCGGCGTGGCCCTTTGCGGCTCGATGGCGTACGCGCAGCAGGCCTCCGAGTGGCGCGGCTTCGGGGCCGACGGCAACTGGTCGACCGCGGCCAACTGGGACGTCGTGCCGGACGGCGGCGAGGACCTCCTCCTGTTCGGCAAC
This sequence comes from Tepidisphaeraceae bacterium, assembly GCA_035627895.1. Lineage (GTDB taxonomy): Bacteria > Planctomycetota > Phycisphaerae > Tepidisphaerales > Tepidisphaeraceae > DASPKW01. Next base: position 3,295 of record DASPKW010000269.1, read on the forward strand.
GCCTACGTCACGAGCGCGGGGACGCGGCTGACGGCCAACAACAGCTTGGCCGGCTACAACGGCCACCGCATCGAGTTCCAGGACACGTCGCTCGCGACCGACCCGGCCTCCGTGATCACCGGCAACGCGCTCACGCTGACCGGCGCCGCCGCCGGCGCGCCGGGCATCCGAAACCTGTCGACGTCCCTGCAAACCTTCAACCTCTCGGGCACGCTGACGCTCGACCAGGGCGCTGCGGCCGGTGCCGACATCGACCCGGTCAACGGCGACCTCACGTTCAGCGCCACCACCCCGATCGCGCTCGCCACCGGTACCGAGCTGCGCGTCGGCGGCGGCAACGGGAAGTCCGTCACGTTCAACGGGATCATCAGTGGCCCGGGCAACGGCGTCCGGATCGGCCAGAACTCGGTCGTCGTGTTCGGCGCCGCCAACGCGTACTCCGGCGACACGCTCGTGCACGCCGGCACCCTCCGGTTCGCCGCGACCGGGTCGGCCGCCAGCAGCACGCTCCGCCTGGGCGACACGACCGGCGCGGCCCCTGCGACAATCACGATCGACGACACCAACGGCGGCACGAACATCGCCAGCCCGATCGTCGTGCAGGCCGGCAGCGCCGGCCTCAAGACGCTGTCCGCGAACAACACGAGCAACACCAACACGTACTCGGGCAACCTGACGCTCGACGCGGACCTGACCGTCTCGGTCACGTCCGGCGGCACGCTCGCGCTCACCGGGACGACGATCGACCTGAAGAACAACCGCCTGACCGTCGACGCGGCCGGCACCACCGCGGTCAGCCAGGCGCTGACCAACAGCACCGGCGCCGGCAAGCTGACCAAGGCCGGCGCGGGCCTGCTGACCCTGAGCGGGGCCAACTCGATCGCCGGCGGGATCACGATCAACGGCGGCCGCCTGCGGCTGACCAACGGCACGGCCAACACGCTCGCCGGCGGCATCCTCGTCAACACCGGCGGGACGCTGGAACTGAGCGTGGCGGGCGCGGACAACACCGTCTTCAACAACATGCTCGGCGCCGCCTCGAACACGGTCACGCTCAACGGCGGGACCGTGCTGGCGAACTTCAACACGGACCGGACGGCGACCGGCCGGAACGTGGTCGTCCAGGCCGGCGGCGGCACCTTCGACATGGCCGGCACGTTCAGCGGGTTCGTCGAGGCCGCGTATACGCAGGTCAGATTCACGACCGGCACGCTGAGCGGGTCGGGGACGGTCACCAAGAACGGCGGCGGGCGCCTCCAGTTCCAGGGCGCCAACGCCTCGTTCACGGGCCCCGTCATTGTGAACAACGGCACGCTCGAGGCGTCCGGCTCGTCCCTGGGGAACGCGTCCGGGACCAACACGATCACGATCAACGGCGGCAACCTGGCGATGTCCGGCACGCTCACCCAGCCGACCGTCAGCCTCGCCGGGGGCGCGCTCAGCGCCACCGGGGCCGCGCGGGTCGTCAACGGCACCGTCAACGTCACCGCGTCGTCGTTCCTCTTCCTCAACGACTTCTGGCGCGACAACGGCGGGGCCAACGGGATCACGCTCGGCGCCCAGTTGACCGGCTCGGGCGCGCTCGGAATCGCGCTCAACCGGTCGGGCTACGACGCGAACTCCGGCATCGTCTCCCTCAAGAGCACCACGAACAACTACTCGGGCACGATCACGGTCGGCAAGAACCTAAAGCTCGAGAACAGCGCCACCGCCGGCGCCGGCAAGACGCTCGGCACGGCCGCCGTCGCACTGGCCGACGGCGGGCTGCTCCTGCGCGACAACGGGACCGGCAGCGGCCAGGTGCTGGCGTACGGGAACAACGTGTCGGTCATCGCGCCGACCGGGCTGTTCGCCGGCGGCGACCTCCCCGGCACGGCGACGATCGACGCGAACCGCGCCGGCGGGTCGAACGCGGGCAACACGTTCCGCCTCGGCAACCTTGCGATCGGCGCACGCACGCTGAACATCACCGGCGGCAACGGGTACGGCGTCGAGTTCGCCGGCGACACCACCCTGACCGGGAACGCGACGTTCAGCCCGACCACGGCCCCGCTCACGCTCGAGGACGTCGTCGAGGGCACGGCCGGCTTGGGGATGCAGAAGCTCGGGGCGGGGGACTTGTTCATCAAGGGGATCGCCAGTTACACCGGCCCGACCCAGGTCGGCGCGGGGGCGCTCCTCCTGCACCCCGCCGCGAGTATCACGACCAGCATCGTGACGGTGCAGGACGACGGACGGATCGGCGGGGAGGGCACGGTCGACGGGACGATCCGGGTCCGCTCGGGCGGCACGATCGCGCCCGGCGGGCTGTCGGCGGCGGACCCGATCGGCACGATCGTCGCGTCCGCGGTGGACTTCAGCAACGGGGCCGTCGCCGTCCAACTGAACGGGGCCGGCGCCGCCGGTGCCGCGTACGACCAACTCGAGGTCACCGGGACGGACACCGACGTCCCGCTGAGCGGCGCCGTCGGCCTGACGGTCGAGCTCAACTACGTGCCCGAGTACGGCGACCAGTTCACGATCGTCGAGTTGCTCGGCACCGGCGAGGTGCTCGGTCAATTCGCGGGCCGGGCGGAAGGCCTGGCGATGCCGGCGGTGTCGTCGGCGAACGGGCAGAGCTACGGCCTGCAGATCGACTATCACGGCGGGTCGGGCGGGAACGACATCGTGCTGACCGTCGTGCCCGTTCCCGAGCCGGGCACGTTCGGCGTCGCGGCCGCGAGTGCATTAGTCGCCCTCGCCCGCCGGACCCGGCGCAGCCGTCGCGGTTGACCGGTCGGGCGACGCGCCGCGGCAGCTCCGACGGGCGGTCGACCGAGTAACCGGTCTCCCCTGCTACTGCGCCGGCGCGTTCCACTTCGCCACCAGCGCCTTGAGCTCGGCCACCGTCGTTGCCTGGGCCGGGTCCTTCGCCAGGTTCTTCCGCTCCTCCGGATCCGCCTGGTGGTCGTACAACTCCTCGCCCTTCGTCCCACCGTCCCACGTGTTGTACCGGTACCGCTCGGTGCGGACTGAGTACCCCGCGAACGCGTTCGGATTATTCTTTCCGCCACCCCGCCGCACCTGCGTGATCGCCGGCTTGTCCCACGCCGCCGCCGGATCCGCCAAGAGCGCCTTGAGCGACCGCCCTTCCAGCTTGTGCGCCGGCTGCGGCAACCCCGCCAACTCAACCAGCGTCGGATACAGGTCCAGCAACTCCACCGTCCGCCCCGATGACTTCCCGCCCGCGGTCGTCCCCGGGCCCGCGACGATCAGCGGCACGCGGGCCGAGTTTTCGAACAGCGACTGCTTCATCCACTGCCCGTGTTGCCCGACGTTGTAGCCGTGGTCCGACCAGAACACGACGATCGTGTTGTCGGCCAGCTTGAGCCGGTCCAGTGCGTCCAGCAGCCGCCCGACTTGCGCGTCCATGAACGTGATCGACGCGTAATACGCTTGCAGCGCCCGCTTCAGGTCCGCCTCGGGCAACCCGTAGTTCGGCGGCCGAGTAGTGAGCGCCGCCTGCGGCACGTCCGCCAAATCCCCCGCCTCGAACTTCGGCAGCGAAAGCTTCTCCGTCGGGTACAAATCGAAGTATTTCTTCGGCGCCACATACGGGCAGTGTGGCCGGTAAAACCCCACCGCCAGGAAAAACGGCTTGTCCTTGTTCGCCTCCAGCAGCTTAATCGCCTCCGTCGCCGCGATCCCGTCCGTCTGCTCCTCGTCCGTCCCCTCCGCCGCCAGAAACGCCAGCGTCGCCCCCAGCCCCGTGTTCTTCGGCTGAAGGTTGACCAGCTTGTCCTCCTCCGCCTTGTCGCGCCCCTTCGGGTTCACCGTGTGATCCCACGACTGCGGGTCATCCAGCCCCGCCGTCCCGATCCCGCCCGGCACGCCGTAGTGGTACAGCTTCCCCACCCGCGCGACGTAATAGCCGTTCTTCCGGAACTGCTGCGGCAGAGTCACCACGTCCGGCAGCGTCGACTTCCGGAAATCCGTCTGCAGCTCGAAAATCTTCGTCCGGTCCGGACGCAGCCCCGTCATCAACGACACCCGGCTCGGCGAGCAGAGCGGGAACTGGCAGTACGCCCGGTCGAACCGCACCCCCCGCGCCGCCAGCCGCTCCAGCGTCGGCGTCTTCACCAGCGGGTGCCCGTACACCCCAAGGTCATTGTTGCAATCGTCCGTCGCGATGAACAACACGTTGGGCTTGGTCTGCGCAACCACGAATGTCGGGGCGCAGATCAGGACGGAAGCGAGGAGGAGCGCGGTTCGCATGGCCGGGCATGATAACCGCCCCCCTGCCCAGCGTTTCAAGCGTAATCGAAAACATGTCAGGAGGATCCGACCAGCCGAACGTAGGGCACGCTTCAGCGTGCGGAATCAGATCGCCGCCGCGCAGCGCCCTTCTCGTTCGAGTCCTCGTCCCGCCGTCGTTTCGCACGCTAAAGCGTGCCCTACGACGTCCCGCTCAGTCTACCGCCTCGATCCCCAGATCCTTCACCTTCTTATTCAGCGTATTCCGGTTGATTCCCAGGAAGTCCGCCGCCTTGGTCTTCACGCCCGCGCACTTGGCCAGCGCCCGGTCGATCAGCGCGTGCTCGATCTGGTCGATCACCAGCTTGTAGATCTCCCCCTCGCGCATCTCGTAGTCCGAGATCGCCTGGTCCGCCAGCCTTCGGGTCAGCGTGTCGATGCTCTCGCTCGCCTGGTTCGTCCGCCGCTGCGCCGCGAACATCCGCACGCTCAGCGGCAGCAGGTCCTCGGTGAAGTCCTCGTCCCGCGACAGCACCACCGCCCGCTCGATCGCGTTCTCCAACTCCCGCACGTTCCCGGGCCACGGGTACCGCAGCAAAATGTTCAGCATCTCCCGGCTGATCCGCCGCAGCTGCCGCCCGTTGATCGCGTTGTACTTGTCCAGGAAAAAGTCGATCAGCCGCGGGATGTCCTCGCGCCGATTGCGCAGCGGCGGCAAATAAATACTGACGACGTTGAGCCGGTAGAACAGGTCCTCGCGGAAGTTGTTCCGCGCGACCTCTTCCTGCAAATCGACGTTCGTCGCCGCGATCACCCGCACGTCCACCTTCAGCGTCTGCGTGTCGCCGACGCGCTCGAGCTCGCGCTCCTGCAGTACGCGGAGCAGCTTCACCTGCAACTGCGGCTCCATCGTCCCGATTTCGTCGAGGAAGATCGTCCCGCCGTCCGCCGCCTCGAACCGGCCGATCTTGTCCCGGATGGCCCCCGTGAACGACCCCTTCACGTGCCCGAACAACTCGCTCTCCAACAGCGTGCTGCTCATGGCCCCGCAGTTCACCCGGATGAACGGCTTCTCCCGTCGTGGCGAGTTGTAATGAATCGCCTTGGCAATCATCTCCTTGCCCGTGCCCGTCTCGCCCAGCAGCAGCACCGTCGCCCGGCTGTTGGCCACCTGCCCCACCGTCGCAAACACATCGTGCATCGCCGGCGCGTCGCCGATGATGTTCTCGAACCGGTACCGGTCCCGCACCTGCGACCGCAGCTGCGCGTTCTCCTCGAGCAGTTCTTCCTTCTGCCGCATCACCATCCGGTTGACCTGGATCGCTTGCGACAGGAACGCCGTGATGATCTCGAGAAACCGGTGGTCGGAATGGATCTGGTCGTCCGACTGAAACGGCTTGTCGACCGACAGCGCCCCGATCGTCCGCCCCTCGAGCTTGATCGGCACACAGATAAAGCTGATCTGCCCCTCCGTTGCCGCCGGGTTGAACCGTCCAGTCCGGTTCAGGAAGTCGGGCTCCTTGCGGATGTCTCCCACCATCCGGCTGCGCCCGGTC
>DASPKW010000270.1:0-51866 GCA_035627895.1 Tepidisphaeraceae bacterium
AGGGGCGACGGGGGCGGGGGCGTTCTGACCGCCGGGGCGGGTTGCGGCCGCGGGGGGAGTAGAGGGCGGGCGCACCTGGGTGTCGGCGAGGCGGGGGAAGGCGGCGCCGTCGCCGTCGGGCGGGAGCGGGGCGTCGGATCCGCCGTCGGTCGCGGGGGCGACGTCGGGGCGGTAGAGCTTTCCGCCGAAGGCCTTCTGGTATTCGGTCCAGGTGCCGTCGCCGCCGGCCTTGTCGCCGCGGGTGGCGGTGAGGGACATCATGAGCTTGGCGTCCATGTTCTCGATCATGTGGACGGCGATGGCCTCGGGCGTGCTGGGGAGGCGCGGGCTGCCGAACTCGTGGGTGCCGTGGTGGCTGAGGATGATGTGCTGGAGGACGTCGACGAGCTGGCCGGGGATGGGTTCGCCGATCTTGGCGGCGGCCTCCCTGGCCTTGTGCTCGACCCACATGGCGCTCTTGACGATGTGGCCGACGAGCTGGCCGGCGTCGGTGTAGCCGAACGAGCAGTCGTAGCAGAGCTCCCACGTCTTGGCGATGTCGTGGAGGAAGATGCCGGCGATGACGAGGTCGCGGTTGAGGCCGGGGTAGAAGGGGCAGACGGCGTCGGCGACCTGGAGGGCGTTGAGCGTGTGTTCGAGGAGGCCGCCCACGTAAGCGTGGTGGAAGCTCATCGCGGCCGGGGCCTTGCAGAAGTTGTCCATCATGGCCTTGTCGTCCAGGTAGGTCTGGATGAGGGCCGAGAGGTGGCGGTTGCGGATCGCGCCCAGGGCCTTGCGGAGGTCGGCGCACATGGCGCCGATGTCCTTGGGCGTGTGGGGGATCAGGTCGGCGGGGTCGAACGTGCCGGCGATGGCGGGGCCGACGGACTCGATGATGAACTGGAGGTTGGACTGGTAGTTTTCGACGCGGCCGCGGATCTTGACGAAGCCGCTGTCGGGGATCCAATTGAAGATCTCGCGGGTCGTGTTCCACATGCGCGCGACCATCTGCGCGGACGAGTCGGAGACGAACGCCTTGACGTAGTGCTTGCCGGTGCTGGCGGCGGCGAGCTGCTTGTTGGTGATCACGAAGACGTCGTCGACCAGGTCGCCGGAGGCCGCGTCGCGGAGGAAGCGATTGCGCATATGCGGGTGAGTTGTACGCGGTATGCGGCCCCCGGGGCAAGCCGGGGGGCGGCCTGGGACAGGAGGGCATTGTGGTGCGGGGCGTGTCGCCGACCTTGGCGTTGTGAACGAATCCGCGAAATCGTTCGGGCGGGGCGCCGGCGCAACGGCGCACCGCGCGTCATCCCCGCGCCCGCTCGAACGTCTGCAACATTCCCCGCGCCATGTGCGTGTCGAGAAACTTTTCCCGGACCGCGGCGAGTCCGGCGCGGGACATTTCCGCACGCCGGTCGGGCGAGTCGAATAGCGCCGCCAGCGCGTCGGCGAGCGCCGGCGCGTCGCCGGGCGGCACGGTGATCCCGCCACCCGTCGCCTCGATCAACTCCGGGGCCGACCCGTGGTGGGCGAGGACCACCGGACACCCGCGCGCGAGCGCCTCGAGCACGTACAGGCCCTTGGGTTCGGGGTATGCGGTGGGCGTGCACGCGAGGTCGACCGAGTCGAACAGTTCGATCTTGCGCGCCCGGTCGACCTCCCCGAAGTACATGAAGTCCGTGCCCAACGGGGAACTCGCGACCCGCTGCTTGAGCTGTTCGAAGTACGGTTCGTTCGCCTTCCCCAGATAGCCAGCGGCGCGGACGCGGAGCGTCGCAAAGTCCGGCCGCTGTTTAAGGAGAACCGCCGCGTCGATCAATCGGTCGAGCCCCTTCTCCGGACAAATCCGTGCCAGAAAGCCGATCGCCCGGCCGTCGGAACTCCCGCCCGTCACAAAATGCTCCCCGGTCGCCAAGTCCTTCTCGGGCACACCGGGATAGACGACGTCGATCCGGTCGGCGGGGACGTTCAGGTACGCTGCCATCTGACCGGCGTAGTACTGACTGGTGGCGACGAACCGGCTCACGTGCGCGGCGCGTTCGCGGATCAGCGCGGTCGCCTGTGACTTCCACGGCTCGGCCATCGCGTCGAGGAAGATGTCTTCGCCGGTGCACTCGGCGATCACGGCGGCGCCGGTGTGCTCGCGCAGGTACTTGGCGGCCCCGATGAACATCAGGTTGGGGAGCGTGATCACGTCGGGCTTGAGCTCGGACTTGAGGAAGTCGGCGAGGCGTTTGAGCTCCTTTTTCGTCGGCCCGTCTTCGCCGCGGATGATGTCGAGGGTGAGTTGGCCGAGCTGCGCGGGCGAGGTCTGCGCGCCCTTCGAGCCGGCCCACATGAGGAATTTGGGGCGGTCGAAGAGCCAGTCGAGGAAGCGCGGGGTGTGGCGGAAGATGCGGCTGGCACTCTGGAGCCAGACGTTGACGCCGCCGTAGAAGACCTTGCCGATCGAGGCGTTCTCGGCGTCGGTTTTGACGGGCGTGTAGAGGGGGACCATGACGGCGTCGTGGCCCATCCTGCGGAGGGCGAGGGCGAGCGCGTTATCGCGGATGCAGGAGCCGCAGTACATCCCGGCCGCGCCGGCGGCGAGGATGGTGACTTTCATCGAGGGCGCAGTCGTCGTCGTCATGCGGGGGAATTGTAGGCTCGGGCGGCGCGGCCGTGGCGTGGTGGGTGCTGACTCGCGGGCTGGTAGCCCACGCCACGGCTTGCGTTGCCCAGCGCGTCCGCTATTGATGCCTGTCGATGCACAAGACCGTGGTCATCAACGCCGTCGGCCTGTCCGCGAATCTGATCTCGGCCGAGCACACGCCGCGGCTGCACGCGCTCAGCGCCGCCAGCGGGTGGCGCGCGATTGAGCCGGTCGTTCCTGCGGTCACGACCACAGTCCAGTCTAGTTACCTCACGGGGCTCTGGCCGAGTGAGCACGGCGCGGTCGCGAACGGCTGGTACTTTCGCGACACGGGCGAGGTGCGGTTCTGGCTGCAGTCGAACAAGCTCGTGGGCGGGGAGAAAGTGTGGGAAGCGGGCAAGCGGCGCGACCCGGCGTTCACGTGCTGCAACATGTTCTGGTGGTACAACATGTACTCGACGGCGGACTACTCGGTCACGCCGCGACCGATGTACCCGGCCGACGGGCGGAAGCTGCCGGACGTCTACAGCCACCCGGCCTCGCTCCGCGACGAGTTGCAGGCCAAGCTCGGCACGTTCCCCCTCTTCAACTTCTGGGGCCCGGCGACGAGCATCAAGGCGACGCGGTGGATCGCGGATGCGTCGATCGAGGTGGACAAGAAGCACGACCCGACGCTGACGCTCATCTACCTGCCGCACCTCGACTACGTCCTGCAGAAGGTCGGCCCGGGTACGTCGCTCCCAACTCGAGACTCGAAACTCCCAACGGATCTGCGCGACCTCGACAGCGAATGCGGCAAGCTCATCGATCACTACCAATCGCGCAGCGCGCGCGTAATGATCCTTTCCGAGTACGGCATTACGCCGGTCAGCCGGCCGGTCCACCTGAACCGTGTCCTGCGCGAGGCCGGCCTGCTCGCGACGCGACTGGAACTTGGTCGCGAGATCCTGGACCCCGGCGCTAGCCGCGCGTTCGCTGTCGCGGATCACCAGGTCGCCCACGCGTACGTGCGCGATTCGGCGGACGTGGCACGGGTGCGCGCGGTCCTCGAACAAGCGCCCGGCGTCGCCCGCGTGCTCGACGAGGCGGGCAAGCGAGAATTGAACCTGGACCACGCGCGCTCGGGCGAGCTCGTGGCGCTCGCCGAGGCGGACGCCTGGTTCACGTACTACTTCTGGCTCGACGACGCGAAGGCGCCCGACTACGCCCGCACGGTCGACATCCACCGCAAGCCGGGCTACGACCCGGTGGAGCTGTTCCTCGACCCGGCGATTCGCTCGCCCAAGCTCAAGATCGGCTGGACGCTTGCGAAGCGCAAGCTCGGGATGCGCGCGATGATGGACGTGATCCCGCTGGACGCGGGGCTCGTCAAAGGGTCGCACGGACTGGCCGCGCGGACGCCGGAGGAGGGGGCGATGCTGATGACGACGCATCCCGCCCTGGTTACCGCGGGGGCGATTGCGCCGACGGGCGTCAAAGAGCTTATTTTGCGGCACGTGTTCGACGAGTGACGCCTGCGGCGCGAGCGCCTCGGGACGCGCCGGGCTGGCCCGGCGGGTAGAGCGCTTCCATTCTGGGTTTGCAGGCCCTGCGGTATGACCATCGCGACGAGGCGAAGCCACTGTCGCGGCCATTGCGAGGGCGGACCTGCAAACGCGAATTGGAGGCGCTCTAAAAGGGTGCGCGGGAGAACGATTAGCTTTCCGGGTTTGCGTAGACCGGCGCCTCGACGTGCGGGCGTTCGCCGCGGAGGTGTGCGAGGATCTTCTCGACGTGGGCGTGGCCGTTCTCGATGAAGATCTCGTAGCGGTCTTGCGTGCCGCCGGTGACCGTGCCGCAGAGGTAGACGCCGGGGACGTTCGACTCCATCGTCTGGGGGTCGTACGCGGGCACGTGGCGGTCGGCGTTGAGCGTGACGCCCGCGAGTTTGGCGAGGGACATGTCCGCCTCGTAGCCGATCTGCGGGAGGACGAAGTCGAACGGCAGGTCTGCACCGCGATCGGTCGCGCCGAAGTCCGGTCCGCACGGGGCGAGCGCCACGTGCGAGGGCGTGATCCGCGTGACGACGTGGTTGAAGTATCCTGTGATCCGCCCGCTCTTCAGGTAGCTCGCGATCTCCGGCATGAGCCAGTACTTGATGTGCTTTGCGGGCAGTTCGCTTCGCCGGTAACACATCGAGACGATCGCGCCGGCCTGGTTGAGGCGGAGGGCCGTCTCGACGGCGGAGTTTTTGCCGCCGACGACGAGGACGCGCTGGCCGAAGTAGTCGTGCGGGTCGTTCCAGAACTTGTGGACGTGCGGCAGGTCTTCGCCGGGCACGTCGAGTCGCCGCGGCCACGCGGTGCCGCCGGTCGCCAGCACGATTTTTGAGACGACGCACCGTCGCGCTTCGCCCCCCTTCTCCGTCGTCAGCTCGAATCCCTCTGAGATTGCTCGGATCGATGTCACCGGCTCGTACGTGTTGATGCGCAGGTCGAACTGCTGCACGACCGAGCGCAGGTACGCGAGGTACTGCTCGCGCGTGGCCTTCGTCTGGTCGGGTGTCTGGAGGGGCACGCCGGCGATCGCGATGCGCTCGTTCGAGGAGAAGAAGCGCGTCTGGGGCGGGAACCAGGAGATCGTCTGGCCGATCTGCTTGGCGTCGAAGTGGACGTAGGCGAGGCCGGCGCGCTTGAGGGCGATGGCGAGCTCGATGCCGAGCGGGCCGGCGCCAATGATGGCGATCGGATGAGCCACGAGGGCATCCTTAGGGCGGCCGGCGAAGGAAGGCAAGTGCGACGGTGTCGCGCACGACGTCCGGACTGTCGTCCCGAGGAACGAGGGATCTGGCCTCGAGTTGCGAGGCCCTCACGACGCTGGCGAATCGTCCTCGAATGCGAACCGCCAATGTCGGACGGGCCCCGACGTTCGCGGCCAGATCCCTCGGAGTACCTCGGGATGACAGTGGGGACGCCTTCTGGGCGACAACGCGCATTCACACGCCGTTCACCACAACGTGCCTTTCGTCATTCCCTCGACGCACCCGGGCCCCTCGTTCTTGGGGGAGTTTACGAACGTCGACACGGGCGTCGCCTCCATCTGGTCGGCCGGGTATGGGCCGAGCATGGCCATCAGCTCGTCGGGCTCGCGCTCGTCTTTGCTGAGCCAGTCTTTGTAGAGCTCGGGCGGGACGATTGCCGGCATGCGGTCGTGGATCGGGCGCATCAGCTCGTTCGGGCTGGTCGTGATGACCGTGCAGCTCCGCAGTTCGTTCCCGGCGCCCTGGTGGTCGTGCCAGTGCTCCCACAGGCCGGCGAACGCGAACGGCTTGTGGTCCTTCATGCGGATCCACATCGGCTGTTTCTTGGGGCGCGACTTGTGGGCGGTCGCCGGGTCGACCTGCCACTCGTAGAAGCCGTCGGCGAGGATCAGGCAGCGGCGCCGGCGCAGAGCCGTGCGGTACGACGGCTTTTCGGGCAGCGTCTCGGCGCGGGCGTTGATCATCTTGTGGCCGACCGAGATGTCCTTGGCCCACGACGGGACGAGGCCCCAGTAGAAGTGCGTGAACTCGTTCGGGTGGTCGTTGGCGATCGCCAGCAGCGGCTGGGTCGGGGCGATGTTGTACCGCGGTACGAGGTCGGGCGGGGCGTGCTCGATCCACGGGAATTTTTCGAGGACGTCGGCGAGGCGGATGAGGGTGTAGCGGCCGCACATGGGTGGCGAATTATACGCGCCGATACCCTGACGAACGCGTGAAACGTGAAGACGTGAAAGATCAAGAAGGTTTCCGGCATGCTCACTGAAGTGAGCACCCGCGCCCCCCCTGTGTGACGGTCAATGCACCCCCTTCGTGTTCACGTTTCGGTGTGACGCGTATCATCCGTCGCGATGAAGGACGTCGACCTCCCACTCCGCTACAAGACTCCCCCGAACTGGGCCGCGGCCGTGCTCGCGCGGCCGCTCGAGTTGCTGAACGACCACGCCCATCTCGAGAAGAAGGCGGCCGCGAATGCGCTGGAGTTGCTCAACCGCTGGCCGGAACCGAGCCCGCCGGAGAATTGGGTGGCGGCGATGACGGCCGTGACGCGCGACGAGGTGGAGCACCTCGCGGTCGTGTGCCGGATCCTCGCGCGGAGGGGCGGGCGGCTGACCAAGTCGCACGCGAACCCGTACGCGAGCGCGCTGCACCGGCTGGTGCGCCGTGGCCGGGGGACGGAAGAGCTCGTCGACCGGCTGATGATCTCGTCGCTGATCGAGGCCCGGTCGTGCGAGCGGTTCGCGCTGCTCGGCGAGTCGTGCGACGACGACCCTGAGCTCAAGAAGCTCTACCGCGGCCTCTGGGCGTCGGAGCACGGGCACTACCGCACGTTCATCCAGCTTGCGGAGCAGATCTTGCCGGCGGAGGAGGTGGCCGCGCGGTGGGAGCAGATGCTGGACGAGGAGGCGACGATCGTCCGAGGGCAACCGCCGGGGCCGCGGATGCACAGTGGGCTGGCCTGACCTCTTTCGGCCGCTGGGCTTGCGCGGCGCGCCTAGCTGCGCTCGTCATCCCAAGACCCGCAACCGGCCCGTCGCCTGAGGCTCCGGATCCGGCTTGACCGCGCTCTGGTGCACGCTCGCGTTGATCTCCGCGAATACCCCTGCGGCAATTTCGAACGACCGCACCCTTGCCGCGTGGTCGTAGATGCTCGCCGTCGCGATGATCTCGTCCGCGCCCGTCTCGGCGATGATCTTTTCCAGCCCGGCGTGCACCGTGGCCGCCGACCCGACCACGGAGTACCGGGTCATCCGCTCGACTTGTGCGCGCTCGACCGGGTTCCACAGCTTGGCCATGTCGTCGACCGGTGGCTGGACCAGCCCCGGCCGGCCGCGCGTGAGGTTCAGGAACTGCTGCTGGAGCGTCGTGAAGAGGCGCCGGGCTTCGGCGTCGGTGTCGGCGGCGAACACGTTGACGCCGACCATGACGTGCGGGCGGTCGAGTTGATCCGACGGCCGGAAACTTGCGTGGTAGAGTGCGATCGCCACCTGCAGATATTCGGGGGCGAAGTGTGACGCGAAGGCGAACGGCAGGCCGAGTTCGCCGGCGAGGCGGGCCGAGAAATCGCTCGACCCGAGCAGGTAGATGGGAACGTTCAGTCCTTCGCCCGGCACCGCCCGCACGGCCTGCCCTTCAGGGGCGGGCTTGAAGTAGCCCATCAGCTCGCGCACGTCTGCCGGGAACGTGTCGGCGCCGCCCGAGAGGTACCGCCGCAGCGCCTTGGCCGTCCGGTGGTCGCCGCCCGGCGCGCGGCCGACGCCCAGGTCGATCCGGCCGGGGTAGAGCGACTCGAGCGTCCCGAACTGCTCGGCGATCACGAGCGGGGCGTGGTTCGGCAGCATGATGCCGCCGGAGCCGACGCGGATCGTGTTCGTGCCGCCCGCCACGTGCCCGATCAGGATCGATGTCGCCGCGCTGGCGACGGCGGGGATGTTGTGGTGCTCGGCCAGCCAGTAGCGGTGGTACCCGAGCCGCTCGGCGTGGCGGGCGAGATCGAGCGTGTTGCGGAACGAGTCCGCGGCCGTCCCGCCTTCGACGACGGGCGAGAGGTCCAGCACGGAAAACAGCACGTTCTTCGACATATCAAGCTACTCCGCGAGACGGCCGTGGGATGGTAGGCGCCTGTCGCGTGCGAACACACCCCACGGACCTGGCGAGCGTATGGTCATGACCCTTTCAATATTCCCCGCGCGCCGTGGTATACCCCTGCGAAGGAGAACCCCGCACATGATGACCCGCCTCGCCCTGATCGCCCTTTTCGCCCTGACCGTTCCCGCGTTCGCCGCGGACCCGTTCGTCGTTTACGAAGGCAAGGAGGGTCCCGGGAAGGGGAAGCACGTCGTCCTGATCTCGGGCGACGAGGAGTACCGGTCTGAAGAGGCGCTGCCGCAGCTCGGGAAGATCCTGGCCGAGCGGCACGGGTTTAAGTGCACGGTCCTGTTCGCCGTCGACGACAAGGGCGAGATCAACCCGAATCACGGCACGAACATCCCCGGCCTCGAAGCGCTCGGGTCGGCGGACCTGATGGTCATCTTCACGCGCTTCCGCGCGCTGCCCGACGACCAGATGAAGCACGTCGACGCGTTCCTCAAGGCCGGCAAACCGGTGATCGGCCTGCGCACCGCGACCCACGCGTTCGCCAAGCTCAAGGCGCCGTACGACAAGTACAACAACGGGTACAACGGCCCGGAGCAGGCCTGGAAGGGCGGCTTCGGATCGCTCGTTCTGGGTGAGAAATGGGTCGCCCACCACGGGGGCCACATGACCGAGTCGACCCGCGCGCTGATCGCCCCGGGCGCCAAGGGCCACCCGATTTTGTCCGGCATCGACGACGGCGCGATCTGGGGCGGCACCGACGTGTACACGGTCAACCTTCCCCTGCCCGGGGATTCCAAGGCGCTGCTCCTCGGACAGGTCGTCAAGCGCGCGGGCGAGCGGAAGAGCCCGGACGTCGACCCCAACTTCGGCATGGCCGAGACCGACAAGGAGCCGGTTGGCCCCGAAGTGAAAAGGACCACCGATAAGAAGACCGGCAAGGTCACCGAGACCACGGTCAACAAGAACGACCCGATGATGCCGGTGGCGTGGGTCAAGTCGTACCAGCTGCCCGACGGCAAGGCCGGGAAGGCGTTCACGACGACGATGGGCTCGAGCACGGACCTGGCGAACGAGCCGTTCCGCCGGCTGCTCGTCAACGCGACGTATTCGCTGCTCGACCTCAAGGTTCCGGAGAAGGCCGACGTCACGGTCGTCGGGGAGTACAAGCCCAGCGCGTACCGGGGTGGGGGGTACAAGAAGGGCGTGAAGCCGGCCGATCTCAAGTAGCGAGTCGCGAGCCGGCCGCATTCGGGAGGGCGGATCTCTGACCGAGCCGCTCTGATTCCGCGGGGCGCCCCCGCGGCTCGGACGGAGCCTCGCCCTCCCTTTCGGCGCATAGCACGCCCCCACCATTCCCAGTACACTCGCCCCGGAAGGAGCCAGACCGTTGGGCGATCCCGTACACCCCAGCCCCGTCGACCCGCCCGCCGCACCGATCGGCCGCGCCGTCCCGTCGACGGTCGTCGCGCGCCCGACGCGCCGCCCGATTGCCACAGCGATTGCCCTCGCCGGCCTGGCCCTGTCGATCACCGTCTGGGTGGTCCTCCGGGACAACAAGGCGGTGTACGACAACTTCATGGGGCAGATCGCCAAGCAGCGGGCCGAGATCTTCCGGCTCGAGGAGCGGCTGAGCTCGACCGAGCAGCGACTCCGCGTCGCCGAGCTCAGCGTCGACCTCCTCCGGGCGCCGGACCTGCAGACGTTCGTGATGCCCAGCGGTCCCGCCCAGCCCGAGGCGTCCGCCCGCGTCTTCTATGCCCCGTCTCAGCACGCGTGCCGCGTTGAGGCATCCGGCTTCAAGCCCCTCCCCGTCTCCAAGATCTACCAGATCTGGTTCCACCCCGACGGCGCAGACCCGGTCCCCGCCGGCACGTTCTACTCCGACTCCACCGGCCGCGGCCTAGCCCTGGCCAAGCTCCCGCCCGACGGCCCACCGCCCGCCCGCATCACGATCACGATCGAACTGCCCCAGGGCGCGAAACGGCCGACGGGCGCTCCGCAACTCGAGCTTACCATTCGGTAGCTCCCGATCACTCCGGGATCGGGTTCCCGTACACCACGTTCGTCAGGCGGTACTCGCCCGGCCCGACCTCTTCGCCGCGGCAGAGCACGAAGACCGTGTCGAACAGCGGGGGCGCCGTCACGCCCGCGGGGTTGGGCCGGCCGGACCAGAGCACGATCACGCCGACCGGCGTCCCCTGCGTCGCGGCGAGTTGTTCGACGACCCACTGCACGGCGGTGGCGTTGCCCCGCTTGATCTCCATCTCGTCGTCGATCAGGTACTTGACCTTCGCCCGGTCCGGGACGGCGGTGGCGACCTTGAAGTCGGCGGCGATGTCCGCCGCCATGACCAGCGGCGGGTGCTGGTACGCGTGATTGCCGATCAGCAGGGACTTGCCGAGCCGCTCGACGACCTTGGCGGAGTCCTCGCCGTGGGTCGCGCCGAACCGGCGGATGCTGGCCTTGTGGGCCAGCGCGGCGTCGATCGCCGCGCGGTCGCCGTCGGCCAGGGCCTTGGCGAACGCCCGCACGGTGCGGGGCCACGCGGCGTCCGCCGCCGGCGCGGGGGACTCGGGCTCGGTCACCATGACCGTCGTCGCGCGACCGCTACCTGCGGGGGAGCCGTCGGTGCCGTCGGGGCGCGCCCCGACGGCGCTTCCGGCGGCGTAGAGCGGCGCGGCAGTCGTCGGGCGCGTCGTCTGGCCCAAGGCACTCCACGACACAACGAGCACGACCGCGGCAGAAACGGTACGGCAGATACGGCACATAGGCGGGTTCTCCCATCTGACCTATCGGCCCCCGCCGCCCGCCGATTCTGCCGCGCGGGCTAAATGCTCAGCCCGCCACGTGTAACGCCGGGTTATCGGACGCCGGCAAGTCGTTCGGATCCGCCCGTTGGGCACCCGGCACCCGTTTTGCGTTGACACCGATTGTCCCGGCCGGCGCCCGCGCGTCGGCCCTGCTTTCGCGCACGTCGCACCCCCGTGAGCCCTTATGGCGCAGACCGCGTCGCCGACGTCTAAGAGCCCCCGCCTGCTCATGCTCGCGTCGATCGCGGTCGTGGTCGCGGCCCTCTACTTCGCCAAGGAAGTGCTGATCCCGATCGCGCTGGCGATCATGCTCAGCTTTCTCCTCGCCCCGCTCGTCACGCGCCTGCAGCGGCTCAAGATCGGCAGGTACTCGCCCGGCCGGGTGACCGCGGTCATCTCCGTGGTCCTGGTGGTCATCGGCCTGATCGGCGTGCTCGGGTACGTCGTCTACGGGCAGGTGTACGACCTGGCCGAGAAGATCCCCCAGTACAAGACCAACATCCAGGAAAAGGTCGCCTGGTTCGGCAAGTTCTCCAAGGGTGGCGGCGCGTTCGACAAGGCCAACAAGGCCGTCCAGGAGACGTTCAAGGACGCCGCCAGCAAGCCGACCACGGCGCCACTGCCGGCCACGCCGGACCAGCCCGCCGCGCAGCTTCAGCCCGGCCCCGGCGGCGCCCAGAACGTCGTGCCGGTCAACCCGACGACCCAGCCCGTCAACCCGATCCCCGTCACGGTCGTGGACCGGCCGGCCGGGGCCGACGACGCCACGGTCGCGTTCAAGAGTTTCTACGCGGGCATCGCGCCGGTGGTCGAGCCGCTGGCCACGCTCGGCCTGGTCGCGATCCTGATGATCTTCATGCTGGTGGCGCGCGAGGACATGCGGGACCGGATCATCCGCCTGATCGGCCAGGGCCGGATCAACGTGACCACCCAGGCGATGGACGAGGCCGCCAAGCGGATCAGCAAGTACCTGATCGCCCAGTGCATCGTCAACGGCACGTACGGCGTGGCGATCAGCATCGGGCTGTGGGTGATCGGCGCGACGTTCGGTGGGAACGAGCCTTCGTTCCCCAACTTCCTCCTCTGGGGCCTGTTGACCGCGATCCTGCGGTTCATCCCGTACATCGGGCCGTGGATCGGGGCGGCGTTCCCGATCGCGATCTCGCTGGCGGTCTACCACGGCATGGCGGTCCCGCTCGCGGTCCTGGGCATGTTCCTGGTCATCGAGCTGGTGTCGAACAACGTGATGGAGCCGTGGCTTTACGGGAGCAGCACGGGGATCAGCGAGGTCGCGATCCTCGTGGCGGCCGTGTTCTGGACCTGGCTCTGGGGCGCCCCCGGCCTGCTGCTGGCGACGCCGCTGACGACGATCATCGTCGTGATGGGCAAGTACGTGCCGCAGCTCGAGTTCCTCAACATCCTGCTCGGGTCCGAGCCGGCGCTGGAGCCCAAGTACCGGCTGTACCAGCGCCTCTTGGCCGAGGACACGGAGGAGGCCGAGGAACTGCTGACCGAGTACGTCGGCGAGCGGTCGCTGGTGAAGGTGTACGACCAGATCGTCCTGCCGGCGCTCGGCCTGGCCGAGGCGGACCGCCACCGCGACCGGCTGGACGAGCGCAAGCAGGCGGTGATCCGGACGGAGGTCCGCGAGTTGGTGGAGGAGATGGCGGACCTGCCGGCGTCGGCCGAGGGCGCCAAGCTGCGCCCGGGGACCGACACGGCCGCGGGGACCCTGGTCCCCACCGGCAACGGGAACGGCCACGCCAAGCCCAAGATCATCGATACCGTGTGCGGGACCGACGACGGCCCGGCGACCGACGCCGAGGCCGTCGGGTACGAGCGGCCGGTCCTGTGCCTGCCCGCGCGGGACGAGGCCGACGAGATCGCCGGGACGATGCTCGCGCAGTTGCTGGATCGCCGGGGGTACCGGGCCGAGTACGTGTCGGTCGAGAAGCTCGCCAGCGAGTACGTGCAGATGGTCGTGGACAAGGGCGCGCAGGTCGTGTTCGTGTCCGCCCTGCCCCCGGCCGCGGTTACGCACGCCCGGTACATCGTCAAGCGCCTGCGCTCCAAGCTGCCGGAGCTGAAGATCATCGTGGGTCTGTGGACGCTGTGCGGCGAGGACACGGTGCGCAAGGCGAAGGCGCGGATCGGCGCGGCCGGGACCGACCTGGTCGTGTGCAGCTTCGAGGACGCGATCGAGCAGCTAAGGCAGGTGGTGGCGCCGCTGGTGCTGACGGAAGAAGCGGCTAGAAAATGACCCGGGAATGACGAATGACCAAACTCGAATGACGAATCAATGACGAATGACGAATGACGAATGCAGAAATGACGAAACGGCGAGCCACATTGCTGGCGCGCCGTTTCGTCATTGGTCATTTGACCTTTGTCATTGATTCGTCATTCGAGTTTCGTCATTCGTCATTCCCCCCCTACTTCTTCATCGACTCGACGCCGCCCATGATTTCCGCCAGTTCGGTCGTGATCTGGCTCTGGCGGGCGCGGTTGTATTGCATGGTCAGGCTCTTGGCCATCTTGTCCGCGTTGTCGGTCGCGGACTTCATCGCGACCATGCGGGCGACGTTTTCCGATGACACCGCGTCGAGGAAGGCCTGGAAGAGCGCGGTCTTGACCGTCAGCGGGAGCAGGTAGTCGAACAGCTCGCGGGGGTCGGGGGAGAAGTCGTAGACGGACTGGGACACGAGCCGCCCGACGCCGGGTTGTTCCGGGGCGGCGGCCACGGGATCGCCCGACCGCCGCGCGTCCAGCGCGCCCGCGGCGAGCTGGGCCTCCTTTTCGGACGACTGCCGGCCGATCTCGTCCAGCGCCTCGGCGACGCCCGCCAGGGGGAGCAGTTGCATGACCTCGGGCTTCTGCTGGCCGGTCGAGATGAAGTTCATGTAGGCGACGTACACGGCGTCGAGGTCGCCGCCGACGAACTGGTCCACGAACGGGGCCGCCCCGCGCTCGACTTCCAGGAACGTGGGCGTGTCGGCGTGCACTTCCATGCGCCCCTTGATCGGCCGCTTCTGGAACGTGAAGTACGCGATGCCCTTCTTTCCGACGACGTACAGGTCGATCGCGTTGCCGGCGGCCTCCTGCTGGCGGATGAACGCCGTCGCCGCCCGGAGCACGCTGCCGTTGTACGCCCCGGCGAGGCCGCGGTTGGACGTGATGACGATCAGCGCGACCCGCCGCTTGCGGTCGGCATCGGTTACCTTGCGGAGCAGCGGGTGGTCGACCTCGCCGACCGTCGCCGCCAGCTCGCCGACGACCTCGCGCACCTTCAGCGTGTACGGCTTGGTCCCGACGGCCCGGCGCAGGGCCTTCTGGAACTTGGCGGTCGCGATCATCTGCATGGTCTTGGTGATCTTGCGGATGTTCCGGACCGCCTTGCGGCGCTTGACGATAGCACGGGCCTTGGCCATGGGCGGGAGTGTACGAAGGCTGGGGGGAGGTGTCTAGAAACGGGGGTGGGCGGGGGTGGGGCGGATTGTCGCAGGGGTACGGGGAATTGCCGATTGCCGATTGCCGATTGCCGATTGCCGATTGGTACGCGCGTCGGCGTGGGGCTTGTCATTCCGAGGTACTCCGAGGGATGTGGCCGCGAACGTCAGGGCCCGTTGGACGTTGGCGGTTCGTGTTCGAGGACTGGTTGCCAACGTTGAGCGGGCCTCGACCTGCCGGCCAGATTCCTCGGAGTACCTCGGAATGACAGCGGGGACGCGTGTGCGCGTTTCAAGCGGCAGTCGGCAGTCGGCAGTCGGTATCGGTCGTTCGACATGGACAATCCCCCCCTGCCCGCTACCCTTCGCCGTCCGTGTCCCACTGGCAGGTCATGTTCTTCGCCGTGCTGGCGATCTTTGCGGTCGCGTGCGTCGGCGCGCTCGCGCGGCGGCTCGACTGGCTGACGGAGGAGGCGGATCGGTCGCTGTTGACGCTGGTCGTGAAGGTCCTGTTTCCGGCGTTCATCCTGGACGTGACGTGGGACAGCGCCGTGCTGCGCGACCCGAAGAACTTGGTCTGGCCGCCGCTGGTCGGGGCGGTGAGCGTGCTGTTGGGGTTCGCGGTCGCGTGGTACCTCGGGAAGGCGATGGGCGGCCGGGCGGGCGTGGGGGAGCCGGCCCAGCGTCGCACGTTCGCGCTGTGCGTCGGGCTGTACAACTACGGGTACGTCCCCCTGCCGCTGGCGGCCGCGCTGTTCGGGAGGGAGACGATGTCGGTCATGTTCGTCCACAACCTCGGCGTCGAGGTCGTGATGTGGACGGTGGGCGTCATGCTGATCAGTGGGCACGTCGCCCGCGACTGGCCCAAGCGCATCCTCAACGGGCCGACGCTGGCGATCATCGCCTCGCTCGTCCTGAACTTCACCGGCGGGCACGCCTACGTCCCCGACTTCGTCCGCCAGGGCATCCACCTGATCGCGGGCGCGGCGATCCCGCTGAGCGTGATCCTGATCGGCGCGATCGCGGCGGACGAGTTCAACGCGCAGACCGTGCGGCGGGGCGGCCGGGTTGTGTTCTGGTCGTGCGTGCTCCGCCTGGGCGTTTTGCCGGCGATGTTCCTGGGGCTGGCGCTGCTCGTCCCGGCGTCGACGGAGCTCAAGCGCGTGATCGCGATCCAGGCGGCGATGCCGACGGCGACGTTCCCGATCGTGATGGCGCGGACGTACAACGGCGACCCGGCGACTGCGCTGCGGGTGTGCATTGGGACGAGCGCGGTGAGCTTGGCGACGATGACGCTGTGGCTGAGCGCGGGGCTGTGGTTGTTGGGCGTTCGGTGACGACCGTGAAATCACAGGGGCGCTGAAGCGGCCCTGCCGTCCTGGCGGCGCGCGCGAATCGAGCCTGATTTGTGTCAGTCGCAGCCGCAACCGGCGTCGCCACCCCCGCCGTCGACATAAACGCTGCCGGTGAACCCGTCGCCGCCGCCCGCCGCCTCGCCGCGCGACATGTGCGCCCGGTGCGCCCGTGTCTCGTTTGCCTTTAGCGTCTCGATGGCGGCCCGCTGGGCCGGCGACAATTGCTGCCCTGCGGGGATCGGCGCGCCGCAGAACTCGCACGTGACCCGCCGGCGATTGTAAATGACGCGCTCGCAACGCCCGCAGTGGAACGGCATCGTGCCTCCGAGTGTGTGTCCTTCGCGGAAGGACCATACCCGGCAGCAGACACCGCAGACATTACAAGGTTGGCGGCCGGCTATAGGGGCACGCGCCTGTGAAGCCGCGATCGCTTACCACCCGAACGGGTTCCAGTACCACCGCCCCTCGTGCCGCACCATCAGCACGATGAGGTTTCCGTCGGCGTCGGTCGTCGACCGTCCCGGCGCGAGCTTGTGCTTCTCGGCGACGTCCTTGGTCCCCTTCAGCGGGATCCGCACGTGCGTCAGGTTCAAGTTCTTGAGGGTCACGTCGGCGGAGGTCGCGTCAGCGGGACCGGCCTTCGCCTTCGCCGCGTCCGCGATCACCGTCCGGGTGCGCTCGGCGTCCTTGGCGGCCTTGAGCTTGTCCGCCAGCTTTGTGACCTTATCGTCGGTCTGCTCGGCCGCGGGCATCATGGGCCGGCCGTTGTCGGCCAGGCCCTTGACGACGGTCACGAAGTCGCCGGCCGCGAACGCCGCCGAGATTTTCTCGTACGCCGCGATCGCCTCGGCGGCGACCTTCGGGTCCGCCGGCTTGAACTCTGGCGCCTGGGCCATCGCGGAGTGCGCGCAAACAGTGAGGACCGCCGCGGCGAGGCACATGGAGAAGCGAGTTGGTTGCATCTGAGTTTTCCGGGTAAATCGGGCCGAGCAGGCGGACCACTGGGTTCGCGAGAGTTGTTGGACGCGCCCCGCAAGCGGGCGGTTAAAAGCGGATGATCAGGCCTTTTTCTGTTCCTTCGCCCACGTGTCCTTCAGACTCACTGAGCGGTTGAACACGACCTTCCCGGCCGACGAATCCTTGTCGACCACGAAATAGCCCTGCCGTTCGAACTGGAAATTCGTGCCTGCGGCCGCGCCCTTCACGCTCGGTTCGAGCTTCGCCGCCGGCAGGACCGTCTCGCTGTTCGGGTTCAGGTTGACTGTCCAGTCGGCCCCCTCCGGGAAATCCTCGGGGTCGGGCTTGGTGAACAGGTACTCGTACAGGCGAACTTCGGCGTCGACGGCGTGGGCCGCGCTGACCCAGTGGATCGTCCCCTTGACCTTCCGGCCGTCGGGCGGATTGTTCCCGCCTCGGGTCGCCGGGTCGTACGTGCAGTGTACTTCGGTGACCTCGCCGCTCGCGTCCTTGATCACGTCGGTGCACTTGACCCAGTACGCGTACCGCAGCCGGACCTCGTTGCCGGGGAACAGGCGGAAGTACTTGGGCGCGGGCGTCTCCATGAAGTCGTCGCGCTCGATGTAGATCTCGCGCGAGAACGGCACCTTGCGCGTGCCGGCGGATTCGTCCTCGGGGTTGTTTACGGCGTCGAGCTGCTCGCCCGGCCCCTCCGGGTAATTCGTGATCACGACCTTGAGCGGCCGGAGCACGCCCATGACGCGCAGGGCCCGCTTGTTCAGGTCGTCGCGCAGGAAGTTTTCCAGCACCTGCACTTCGACCGTGCTGTTGAACTTGTTCACGCCGATGTGCTTGCAGAAGGCGCGGATCGCCTCGGGCGTGTACCCCTTGCGGCGGAAGCCGCTGATCGTGGGCATGCGGGGGTCGTCCCACCCGCGCACGGTCTTTTCCTGCACGAGTTGGAGCAGTTTGCGCTTGCTCAGCATCGTGTAGGTCAGGTTCAGGCGGGCGAACTCGATCTGCTGCGGGTGCCAGATCTTCCTGCCCCACGGGCCGGAGCCGTCGTCGGTCCGTCCCTCGTTCACCGCGTCGATGAACCAGTCGTACAGCGGGCGGTGGTTCTCGAACTCCAGCGTGCAGACCGAGTGGGTGACCTTCTCCAGCGAGTCCTCGAACCCGTGGGCCCAGTCGTACATCGGGTAGATGCACCAGGTGTCGCCGGTGTTGTGGTGGGTCTCGTGCAGGACGCGGTACATGACCGGGTCGCGCAAATTGATGTTCGGGGACGCCATGTCGATCTTGGCGCGCAGGACCTTCGACCCGTTGGGGAACTCGCCCTTCTTCATGCGCTCCAGGAGGTCGAGGTTCTCTTCCACCGACCGGTTGCGGAACGGGCTCTCGGCGCCCGGCTTGGTCAGCGAGCCGCGCCCGCGGCTGATCTGCTCGGCCGTCTGGTCGTCGACGTAGGCCTTGCCCTTCTTGATCAGTTCCTGGGCCCAGGCGTACATCTGGTCGAAGTAGTCGCTGGCCCAGAGCGTCTGCGCGGGCTTGAAGCCGAGCCACGCGACGTCCGCCTCGATGCTCTTGACGTATTCTTCCTCCTCCTTGGCCGGGTTGGTGTCGTCGTACCGCAGGTTGCACGTCCCGCCGTACTCGAGGGCGATACCCCAGTTCAGGCAGATGCTCTTGGCGTGCCCGATGTGCAGATACCCGTTCGGCTCCGGCGGAAACCGCGTGGCGACCCGCCCGCCCCACTTGCCGGTGCGCAGGTCCTCCTCGACGATTCGGCGGACGAAATCGAGCCCGTCGCGGTTCTTCTCGGGCGATGAATCGGTGGTCGTCTCGGACATGACTGGCATGCGTCCTTGCTTACGGTGCGAAGTTGGTCGAGCCGCGATTTTAGGGGCGTCGACGCTCGCGCACCACGGTAACGATTAACGATCAATGCTTAAAGGGAGCGCGCGCCCGATGGGCACTCGGCAATCGGCGATCCCCTCATTGCCGCTTCGACATGATCCGGCGCAGTTCCCGGTCCTGCTCTTTCTTCCGGATCGAGTCGCGCTTGTCGTGCTGCTGCTTGCCCTTGGCGACGCCGATCTCGACCTTCGCCCGCCCGTCCTTGAAGTAGAGGGCGATGGCGACGAGCGTGACGCCCTTGGTCGCCATCGCGGCTTCGAGTTTCTTGATCTCGCGGCGGTGCGCCAGCAGGCGCCGCTCGCGCTTGGCTTCGTGGTTGTAGCGCGTGGCGGGGCCGTAGGGGTCGATGTGCGCGTTGTGCAGCGTGAGTTGCCCGCCGTCGACCCGGGCGAACGCGTCGGCGATCTGCGCCTTCCCGTCGCGCAGGCTCTTGACCTCGCTCCCGAGCAGGACGATTCCGCACTCGAGCTTGGACTCGATGTGGTACTCGTGCGTCGCCCGGCGGTTCACGATCCGGGTGGTGTTGTTGGCGGACGGCTTGGGCATCTTCGTGACGCCGATCTTAGCCCACCCACCCCCGTTGGGCTACGGGACGAAATCGCCACGTCAAAGAGATCACTCGCACGGCGAGCACTCGGCCACCGATTCGCCCTCCTCCTCTGTGTCTCTGTGTGCTCTGTGGCGACTTGCGGGTCATTCCGCTTCGCGCAACTCCGCCCAGAGGGTTTCGAGGTCGAGGTACAGGTCGACCCGGGCGCTGCCGTCCTCGCGGTACTCGGTCTTGCCGATCCGGGCGGCCTGCAGGGCGCGGGTGACGGCGGCGTCGATTCGGCGCGAGTCCTTAGCGGCCACGCCGATCGTCCGTCCGCGCCATTCCAGCGCCTCGACCTGTGCCCGCAGCTTGGCCTCGGCGCCGGCCTCGGCGGCGCGGGCGGTCATCAGCCGGCCCTTGCGCGGGGTGCCGATGCCGTCGGCCTCGAGGCGCCGGCCGACCCACGCCGGGGCGTCCGCGCCGCGGCGCAGGCCCCCGCCGTTGTCGCCGCCCGGGAGGCCCATGACCCGCCGCGGGGCGAACCCGATCGGGTCCGTGCGGAGCGCCGCCCGCCCGACGGGAGCGGCCATCCGCTCGCGGAACCCGTCGCGCGCCTTGGCCCACGTGACGTCGTCGGTCGCCGGCGGGACCGCGACGCGCGCCTGCGCGGCCGCCGCGAGCGCCCGGAACCGGTCGAACGCGACCGCGGGCGTCGCGTCGAGTGCGACCTCGGCGAGCATGTCGTCTCGATATTCGACGCGCGTCACCGGCTGGGTGATGAACCACTGCTCCATCGCGGGGCCGACGTCGCCGTCGGCCAGCACGTCGCCGACGGTCGACCGCGCGCTGAGCATGACCGGGCTGACGGACCGGAGCGACGTTTGGGCCGCGTCCAGCTTCGCCTTGAGCAGCACCAGCTCGCGCTCGCCTTCGGCGACGGATGCCCAGCGCGGGGACGTCACGACCTGCGGCTTGGGGGCCGGCGCCGTGGTCGTCGCCGCCGGATTCCCGCCCGTGGCGGACGGGATGGACACCTGGGCCACGTTTCCCCCGGTGCCGCCCGGGCGCGTGAGCGCGCCGGCGCCGCCGGGCCGCGCCACGGACGTGCCGGTCGCCGAGAACGAACGGGAGCGCATCTGGGCGAGGGGTTTTTCGAGGTCGGGGGCGGCGAGGGGCGCGTCCTTCGGGTGGGCGCGGGCGAGCGTCTCGATTCGCCGGGCGACGCGCGCCCCGGAAATCTGCAACTCGACCTGGCACGTGCGGTCGTCGATCCAGCGGACGTTGCCGACCTGCTCGGCCGTCTGGAGGTCCTTGGTCAGTTCCTCGAGCCCGCCCGTGGCGCGAAGGAAGTCGCGGACGGTGACGCCGTTGGCCAAGTGCGTGCGGCCGACGTCGTCGAGCAGGTTGTCGACCGCGTCGCGCGTCGCGGCGGCGACCTGCGCCGGATTTCCGATCGGCCGACCTGCCCCCTGCCGGCCGACCGGTTCCCCCGCATGGGCTGCGGGCGCGAACGCGCAGGCACCTGCCACGGCCCCCCCGAAGAGCAGCCTGAGCAGGATCAGTTTGGCGCGGGCGGGGCGATTCATGTAGTCACAGGTATCCTGTCGACGTGTTCGCGTTGTGGCCGAAACGGAGTCCAAGCACCGTCCATAAGACCCTTTAGCGTACGCGTGGTTAGGCCGCGAGCGACACCCGATAATCGGCGCGCCTGGGCCACGCAGTTTGGGCTCGCTAACCCGCAAACAAATCCCGTTCCTACACTTGTGCGATCTTTCTCACTCTAACGCGGTCGCGCACGCCCCAGTTCGATAAATTGATTCGATCTCGGATCGTCCTTACGATCCTCCCAAAGGGATCGGCACGCACTCAGGAAGGACAGCAGGATTCCATGTTCAACCGCAGGCCCACGCGCAAGGTCACGCTCGGCGACGCCGCCCACGGCTTCGTCTCGATCGGGGGCGACGCGCCCGTCTCGGTGCAGTCGATGACGGCGGGGTACACGTACGAGATCGACAAGTGCGTCGCCGAGATCCATAAGCTCGCCGCGGCGGGCTGCGACATCGTGCGCGTCGCGGTGCCGGAGAAGAAGGACACCGCGGCGCTCAAGGAGATCATCCCGGCCGTCAAGGTCCCGATCGTCGCCGACGTCCACTTCCACTTCCAGCGCGCCCTCGAGGCCATCGAGGCCGGCGTACACAAGATCCGCCTGAACCCGGGGAACATCAGCGACCGCGCCCAGGTCAAGGACGTCATCCAAGCGTGCAAGGCCCGCAAAGTGCCGATCCGCATCGGCGTCAACGAGGGCTCGATCATCGAGCGCAAGGACAAGCAGAAGCGCCTCAAGGAGCTCGGCGGCGTCTTCTCCGACGACAAGCACGGCCACTTCCTCGCGATCATGATCACCAAGCTCGAGGAGTACCTCGACATCTTCCGCGAGGAAGACTTCCACGACATCGTGATCTCCGCCAAGTCGATCGACCCCCTGCTCGTCATCCGCGCCTACCAGGAGATCAGCAAGCGGTTCGACTACCCGCTGCACCTGGGCGTCACGCACGCCGGCCCCAAGGAAACGGGCACGATCCGCAGCGTCGTCCCGCTCGGTCACCTGCTGGCCAGTGGCATCGGCGACACCGTCCGCATCAGCTACGCGAACGACCCGGTGTACGAGGTGCAGGACGGGCTGGAGCTCATGTACATCCTGGGGTTGCGCGAGCGGATCGGGGCCGAGCTGATCGCGTGCCCGACGTGCGGGCGGATCCAGGTGGACCTGTTCACGCTGACGCAGGACGTGCGGAAGAAACTGGCCGAGGAGATCAAGCTGCCGATCAAGGTGGCGGTGATGGGGTGCATCGTGAACGGCCCCGGCGAGGCCGAGGGCGCGGACGTGGCGATCTTCGCGGGCGACCGGCGCGGGATCATTTACGTGCAGGGCGAGAAGGTCGCGAACGTGCCGGAGGAAGAGATCCTGGACCGCCTGCTGCAGGAGTGCCGGCAGTTCGAGGACAAGGTGCGGCGGGGCGAGGCGAAGCTGGGCGAAAAGAAGGTGGACATTTTGCCGCCGGATCCGATCGGGCAGCTCGGGAGCGGGTGGGAGAAGATCGAGAAGGAGCGGCGCGGGGTGGGGTTGAACGTGGTGAAGTAGCGGCGCCCACAACGGAGGCATCGTCGTGACGATCGCGACCCCCGAATCCTCGCCAGGCCTCGCCGATCGCTTCGCGACGCAGCGGTTCACGATGCACGACGTCCCCTGGGCCGCGTACGAGTCGATCGTCGCGGCGCTGGGCGACCGGCGGCGCGTGTTCGTCACCTATAACCGAGGGACCATGTCGCCCTCACCGGAACACGAGCGGATCGGGTGGGTGCTGGCGCGGTTGATCCAGTCGTACACCGAAGTGAAGCGGATCCCGCTGCTCAGCCTCGGCATGGCGACCTGGCGGCGTCCGGCCGAGCGCGGGCTCGAGGCCGACCAATGCTTTTACATCCGCAACGCGCCGCGGATGAGGTCGCGCGTGCGAACGCGAACGCCGATCGACCTGGCGATCGACCCGCCGCCCGACCTCGCGATCGAAGTCGACCTGAGTCGGAGTTCGGCCGATAAGGAAGATACGTACGCGGGCCTGGGCGTTCCCGAGCTCTGGCGGTACGAGTACGACGGGCGGGTGACCGTGCTCCGGCTGGCGGGCGAGCGATACGTCGTCGCCCCCGCCAGTGCCACGTTCCCGGACCTCCCGATGGCCGACGTGACGGCGTGGGTGGAACCCGGGCTGGACATGGACGAGACGGAGTTCGCGCTCGCGTTCCGCCAATGGGCGGAAGGCCGCGCGGGCTAGTGTGTGCCGATGTGGACGCGTCGGCGAGAGGCGGAGCGACGCGATGCGAGTTTACCTTTTTATTCTCACGGGGGCGTTGCTCGTCCACGGGTGCGCGCCGAACGGGGCTGACGGGAGCAGCGCATCGCTCCCCTCGGCCGACGCCCTCTACCCGATCGGCTTCGCCCGCGACGACATCCATCCGCGCGGGAGCCTGGGGCGGAAGTGGCTCCGCGAGACCGAGCCGGAGGACGAGTTCGCCCGGCTCACCGTCCGCCAGATGGTCGGGATGGGCAAGGCGAGGCCGATCTCGTACGAGCGGTTCGCCCCGGCCCACGAGCCCGGCGTGATGCACACGGACTACGTCTTCTACGACAGCCACGGGCGGATCATCTACGTCGCGCGGAAGACGGACCGGGGGTAGCCGGCGGGGAGTCCGTCAGTCGTCGTCCGCTGCGGCGTTCCGCTTCCCCTTCCTGAGATGCGCCGGGCGCGCGTCGCGGTATCGATCCAACGCGCCCTGCAGCGCCTTTCGCGCCGCTGCGGCGCCGGGGTCCAGCGTTTCGGCCTTCAACTGCCGCTGCTCGTCCGCGTCGGCCGAGCGGTCGTAGAACTCGCCGGTCCGGTACAGCTTGTAGCGCCGGTCGAACGCACATTCGCGGGCGTTGGCCGCGCCGCCGTTTCGGCTGTACCAGATGTAGGCGTATGTCCGCGGGTCGCCGGCCTCGCCGCGCAGCTGCGGGAGGAACGATCGGCCGTCGATCTTGAGCTCGGCCGGAACGGCGACGCCCGCTGCGGCGCAGATCGTCGGCAGGAAGTCCGTCGAATCGACGAGATCCGAACAGACTCGGGGCGTCGTCATGCCCGCGGGCCAATTGACGATCAGGGGCACGTGCGTGCCCGCGTCGGTGGTCGTGCCTTTGCCGCCAACGACGAGTCGCTCGCCCATCAGGGACCGGATGCCCTTGCCGGTGCCGTTGTCGCCGACGAACAGGATGAGCGTGTTCTGGCGCGTGCCGGTCTCGTCGAGCGTGGCCACGAGCTTGCCGATCAGCTTGTCCATGTACGCGACCATGTCGGCGAAGTGCGCGGGCTTGCGGTTGACCTGCTCGCCCTTCGCCTTGGGGTCCCAGTCCTTGCTGTCGGGCGTGGGCTGGAAGGGGTCGTGCGTGAGCGTCATCGGGTAGTAGAGGAAGAACGGCTCGTCCCTGTGCCGGCGGACGAAGTCGCGGACGAAGTCGTTGACCAGATCGGGCCCGTACTCGCCGTCCGTGTAGTCGACTTCCTTGCCGTTGATCTCGAGACCGGGGTTCGCGTAGCGCGGCGGCCGGCGCGTGTGCTGCCACAGGAACGACTCGTCGAAGCCGAAGCGCCTGGGCAGATCCCGGTCGTGACCGAGCTGCCACTTACCGCAGATTCCGGTCGCGTACCCTGCGTTCTTGAAGAGGTTGGCGAACGTGACTGACTTGGGGTCCATGTTGCCGAAGTCGACGTAATTGCGAACGTTGTAGATCCCCGTCATGAGCTGCACGCGCGTCGGCGTGCAGAGCGGCTGGGCGTAGCAGTGCTCGAACCGCACGCCGGTGGCGGCGAGCTTGTCGAGCGTTGGCGTCTTGTAGGAGGTGCCGCCGTTCGCGCCGACGCACTCGTAGCCGAAGTCGTCGGCGAGGATGAGGATGACGTTGGGCCGGGGGGATGGGGTGGCGGCGAGGGTGGGCAGGGAGAGCAAGAGGAGGAACGGCATGAAGTTGTTCATGGGTTTCGCTCGCGAGGGATTGACCAAAGCAACGTCTGGGCAGACAAGAATGTCTGCCCCACTGGAGGGCGCGCTACGGGATCACCGTCAGCGTCACCATGCGCACGTCCATCACCGACTTTCCCGGTACGTCGACCCCGCGAAGCGTCACCGTCGCCCGCCCCGCGCTCAACTCCAGCGTACCGATTGTCAGCGGCTTGAAATCCTTGACGTACGACTCCGACTCCCGCTTGAACCGGTCGTTCTCCTGCCCGCGCAGCGGCGGGTCGTGCGCCTCGGTCACCTTCGTGCGTACCGCCACCGGCCCGACCGAAAGCTCCAGCGTCGCCCCGACGTCCGCCGGCGGGCACGTGTAGTAGACGACCGCATGATACTTCCCCGGCGTGGCGACCTCGACGTCCCACGTAATACGGTCCTCCTTCCCGCCGGCGAAGTTCGTGAAGAACGAGCAGTTCGGCGCCGGGGCGCTCCGGCGGACCTTGCCGTGACCCACGCCGTCGCGCGCGGGGAGTTGGGTGATCGGGAACGCGGCGTGACCGACGGGCAGCGGCCGGTCGTCTTCCGCGCCGCGCTTGAGCGCGCCGAGCACATCCCGCCGGTACGCGTCGACGGCGGCGTTGAGTTTCGCCGCGACCGCGGGCTCCTTTGTGGCGACGTCGGTCGTCTGTGCGGGGTCGGCGACCATGTCGTACAGCTTCCCCGTTGCGTCCAGGCGGTGCGTTTGCGAGCGGGCGCTGACCTTGCCGTTCCAGTGGTTGACGATCACGCGGTCGGGCCAGGGGGCGGGCGGGGTGGCGGGGATGAGGAGGGGTTTGAGACTGATGCCGTCGAGGGGTCGTTCGGTGTCGGAGGGCGATCCGGGGCGGCGCTCTGGTCGCGTAGCTCCCGGCGCTGTGCCCCGGCTTGTCAGGGGGATACCCGCGAGGTCGGTGAGCGTGGGGAGGAGGTCGATCGCCCCGGCGATCTGCGCGACTCGCGTGTCGGGCGCGATGCGCCCGGGCCACCGGACCAGTAGTGGGGAGCGGACGCCGCCCTCGTCGGTCGAGCCTTTGAAGCCGCGCATCCCGCCGTTCCACCGCGGGCCGTTCGGGCCGTTGTCGTGGAAGTAGACGACGATCGTCTCGCCCGCGATCTTCAGCTCGTCCAGCTTCGCGAGCACCCGGCCGACGTTGTGGTCGATGTTCTCGCACATCGCCAGCACCGCCCGCGTCTTGGCGACGTTCTCGGCTTTCGGCCCGCGCAGCTTCAATTCCGCCCCGTCGAACCTCTTGAAGAACCCATCCGGCACCTGCGCCGGCGTGTGCGGCGTGGGGATCGGCAGGTAGCAGAAAAATGGCCGCTTCTTAGCCGCGTTGCCCCCGATGAACGCGATGGCGCGGTCCGTCAGGTCGTCGACGATGAATCCGTTGCCGGTCACCATCTTCCCGTTGTGATCCAATGACGGACCGAAGTAGTCGCCCCAGTGGCCCGACGTAAACCCGTAATACTCGTCGAACCCGCGGCCGCGGGGGTGGAAGGGGTACTGCGTCCCGTTGTGCCACTTGCCGAAGCAGCCGGTGGCGTAGCCGGCGCCGCGGAAGACGTCGGCGATCGTCC
Organism: Tepidisphaeraceae bacterium; assembly: GCA_035627895.1. Taxonomy (GTDB): domain Bacteria; phylum Planctomycetota; class Phycisphaerae; order Tepidisphaerales; family Tepidisphaeraceae; genus DASPKW01. The sequence continues at coordinate 26,404 of DASPKW010000270.1, forward strand.
GCTCGTCTAGGTTGAGCCGCTCGCCGCCGGTGGAGACGTTCCAGACGCCCCCGCGCGGGTGGTACCGGCCAGTCAGGAACTCGGCGCGGGTGGGGGAACACACGGGCTGGACGAAGAAGCGGTCGAACGACGCGCCGGCCTTCGCCAGGCCGTCGATGTTCGGCGTCGCGAGGTTCGTGTTGCCGTTGAACGAGAGGTCGCCCCAGCCCTGGTCGTCGGTCAGGATGATGAGCACGTTCGGCGGGGCGGCGCGGAGTGGAAGACCCACGATAACGGTGCACACGAACGCGATGCAGCGCAGCGCAATGCCCATGGCGCGAAATCCTCGCACGGACGCGCGACTGCGACAAGCCGATTCCGACTCGCGCATGAAAGAACCCACGGAACTCATTCCGTGGGTTCGGTGTTGTTCTCTGCCCCCCCTCCGCGCACTCTGCGCCTCTACGGTGAGCTATCCCCGTCGATCAATCTTCCGCTTCGGCGTCCGGGTTGATCCCCGCCCCCGCCCCGAACCCGTCCGCCTTCGGCCGCGGCACCAAATGCAGGTCTTGCGTCTTGACGGTCTCCTGGATCGCGTTGGGGGCCGTGTAGATCGCGATCTGCACCTGCTGGTTCCACAGCTTGGCCTGCTGGCCCTCGATCTCGCGGTGCAGGCGGTTGACCTTGTAGCTCAGTTCCAGGTGCTGCTGGCGGAGTTGGAGCACCATGACCGCCAGGCCCATGGCGCCGAAGATGCAGAGGAGCATTTTGACCATGGTGGCATCCTTGCCGGGTCGGACGGAGGGGGTTCACCGCAAAGACGTAGAGGACGCGGAGAATTGTGGAGGGGTGGACGCCGTCACCCTGAGGTACTCCGAAGGAACTGGCGGGTGCGACGAGGCCGATGGGACTCGCGACGGGGCCTCGACGTTCGAGGCTGGATCCTTCGCTGCGCTCGGGATGACGGCGCGTGCGCGCGTCGGGAGAGAACGGCTCGGACGGAGCCTCGCCCTCCCCTTGTCACCGCGCGGACGCCGCGGCCGCGATCGGCTTGGCCGGGAGCTTCAGCTTCATGTTCACGGTGATCCGGTCACCGCCCTTGAGGACGTCGCGGTTGAGTTCCTTGATCGCCGGGACGAGGGCGGCGCTCCCGCAGTGGTCGATGGCGATGCGGGTGAGGTTGTCGCCGGGTTGGACGACGTACTCGTTCGCGGGCGGCGCGGCGGGGGCGGTCGGGGCGAGGGGCTTGGGGGCCGTCGGGGTGGCAGGCGCGGTCGGCGTTGCGGCCGCGGCGGTCGGAGCCGGGGGGATCGTGTAGGTCACGCCGATGATGACCTTGTCCGGGTTCTCGGCGAGCGAGGGGTTCGCCTTGACGATCAGATTGCAGAACGCCTTCGACGCCGACCCGTAGTTCTTCTGCGCGATCTTCGACAGCGTATCGCCCGATTCGCACTTGTATTGCTTGGCGCCGGCTGGCAGAGCCGCTGAAGCGGCCCCGCCGGGAGTGGTCGGGGGCGTGAGCGGCGTCGTCGCCCGAAGCGGCTTGCCGTCCGGGCCGAGGAGCGTTTCGCCCATGGCCGCGGCGATGTCCGCGATGGACCGTCCGCCCGGCGTCGCGGGCGGGTTCACGCGGGTGGTGCCGTTGATCGCGACCGGGCCACCGTTCACGCCGTCGTTCATCGCGCCGTTCGGAGTGGCGGGCGGCGCTATCGCCGCGGAGGTGGCCGAGGGATCGGCGCCGATGCCGAGCGACACGTGGCCGGCCGGGATGCGCGGCTGCGGGCCGTTCCCGCCCGGGCGGATCTCCACCACCGTCACCGGCGACGCGGGCGGCGTGACCTCGTCGCGGGTCGGGACGTGCGTCTCGGGCGACATCGTGCGCGGCGGGGTGACCGGCGGGAGCACCTGTGCGTGGCTCGCCGGCGTCGTGATCCCCTTCCGCACGTTGTCCGCGACGCCCGCCACCTGCGCCGGCGGCGGCTCGGTCGACCGCATCAACTGCTCGCCGAGCAGAATGCCGACGACGATGATAAACGCCAGCCCGACCAGCAGCCCGATCTTCGTTTCACGCGTCATGTTCGACCCCGTCCAGTGGAAGTTGCGAGTTGCGAGTTGCGAGTTGCGAGTTTCGTGTTGCGAGTGCTCGCGGCTCGGCGTCCTGCCGGGGTCGTGAGACTCGCCTATTTTCCTGTCCGTTCGATCACCCGCATCTTCGACGACCTACTGCGCGGGTTCTTGGCGATCTCGTCGTCGTCCGGCTCGACGGGCTTCTTGGTCAGCACCCGTGCGGCGCCGGTCTGGTCAAGCATACGAAACGACTGCTTGACGAGCCGGTCTTCCATCGACTGGAAGCTGATCACCGCCAACCGGCCGCCGGGGGCCAGTAATCCCGGGGCGTTCTCGAGAAGCGCCTCGAGGTTTTCGAGTTCCTGGTTCACCGCCATACGGAGCGCCAGGAACGTGCGGGTGGCCGCGTCGATCTTCTCCCACGGCTGATGCCCGACGGCCGACCGGACCAGGTCCGCCAGACGTCCGGTAGTATTGATCGGCGAAACCCGCCTCGCGTCCGCAATCTTTCTGGCGATTCGTCGCGAACAACGCTCCTGGGCCAGTTCATATAGGACGTTCGCCAGGTCGTCCTCCCGCATCGTATTGACCAGGTCCGCCGCGGATTTGGGCAATCGAGGGTCGATTCGCATGTCCAGCGGCATGTCGACGGAGAAGGACATGCCGTACGGGGCTTCGAAGAGCTGATTCGTGCTGATCCCCAAGTCCGCAAGGATTCCGTCGACCCGGGAAACCCCGACTTCCTCGAGGACGTCCGCAAGTTCGGCAAAGTTTGCGTGGAATAGCCGGACCTCGCAGGGAGCGCCATTTAGCCGCTCCCGCGCGTACTCGAGGTTTCGCGGGTCGACGTCCAGACCGATCAGGCGACCGGTAGGGCCCAGCGTGCTCGCGATGTGGGATGCATGTCCGGCGCGGCCCAAGGTGCCGTCGACGATCGTCTTCCCCGGCGCGGGCGCGAGGAGGTCGAGGACTTGGGTCAGGAGGACGGGGTCGTGTCCGGATTCGGGGAGGTCCATCGGGGTCGGATCATGGTCGATCGCGCGGGTCGGGGCAACGAACGGTCGTCGAGCAGCTTTTGATTCCCGAACGGGCGCGACGTACCCTCTTCATCTATGCGCTACGTCTCTTTGATGGGGATCGCTCTGATGACCATGACCGCCGTCGCCGCGCCGCCGATCAAGTACCCCCCTACCGACAAGGTCGACCAGGTCGACGACTATCACGGCGTGAAGGTCTCCGACCCGTACCGCTGGCTCGAGGACGACAACGCCGAGAAGACCAAGGCGTGGGTCATCGCCCAGAACGCGGTCACGTTCGATTACCTCGCGAAGATCCCTCACCGTACCGCGATCCGCGACCGCATGCTCAAACTGGTGAACTACGAGCGATTCGGCCTGCCGAGCAAGCGCGGCACCCGCCTCTTCTACACGCGCAACGACGGCCTTCAGAACCAATCCGTCCTTTACGTACTCGATAACCCCGCCGCAACGCCGCGCGTGCTGCTCGACCCCAACTCGCTATCGCAAGACGCCACCGTCGCCCTCGCCGGCACGTCGTACACCGACGACGGCGCGCTCATGGCCTACGCCCTCTCCTCGGCCGGGTCCGACTGGGTCGAGTGGCGCGTCCGCGACGTCGGCACCGGGAAGGACCTGCCCGACCTGATCAAGTGGTCCAAGTTCTCCGGCGCCACATGGAGCAAGGACGGCAAGGGCTTCTACTACGGCCGGTACGACGAGCCGAAAACCAAGGAACAGCTCACCGGCGTCAATTACTTCTACAAGCTTTACTATCACACGCTGGGAAGGCCGCAGTCGGACGACGCGCTGGTCTACCACCGCCCCGACCAGAAGGAGTGGAGCTTCGGCCCCACCGTCACCGACTCGGGCCGGTACCTCGTCATCACCATTCACCACGGCACCGACCCCAAGACCCGCGTCCTCTACAAGGACCTCGCCAAGCCGGACAATCCGATCGTCGAGCTCATCATGGAGAACGACGCGGCGTACGAGTTCATCGACCACGACGGGACGACCTTCTGGTTCAAGACCGACCTCGACGCCCCCCGTGGCCGCGTGATTGCCGTCGACGTCACCAAACCCGAGCGGAAGCACTGGAAAGAGTTAGTCCCGCAGTCGGCCGACCCGCTCGAATACGTGAGCGTGTTCGGCAAGACGATGATCGCGCCGTACCTGAAGGACGCGAAGAACGTCGTCCGCCTGTTCGACACCGCCGGCACGCCCAAGGGCGAGATCGCGCTGCCCGGCATCGGCTCGATCAACGGCTTCGGCGGCAAGAACGACCAGACCGAGACCTACTTCTCCTTCACCTCCTACACCGTCCCCAACACGATCTACAAGTACGACATCGTCGCGAACAAGGCCGAGGTGTTCCGCCAGCCCAAGGTCGACTTCGACCCCGCCAAGTACGAGACCCGCCAGGTCTTCTACCAGAGCAAAGACGGCACGCGCATCCCCCTGTTTATCACCCACAAGAAAGGCCTCACCCTCGACGGCAACAACCCGACCCTCCTGTACGGCTACGGCGGCTTCAACGCCTCCATGACCCCCTACTTTGCCACGTCCAACGTCGTCTGGATGGAGCTCGGCGGCGTCTACGCGGTGGCCTGCATCCGCGGCGGCGGCGAGTACGGCGAAGACTGGCACCAGGCCGGCATCAAGCTGAAAAAACAGAACGTGTTCGACGACTTCATTGCCGCTTCGCAGTTCCTGATCGACCAGAAGTACACGTCGCCCCAGAAGCTCGCGATCGAGGGCGGCTCCAACGGCGGGCTGCTCGTCGGCGCGTGCATGACCCAGCGCCCCGACCTGTTCGCCGCCGCCGTCCCGGAGGTCGGCGTGCTCGACATGCTCCGGTTCCACAAGTTCACGATCGGGTGGGGCTGGACGAGCGACTACGGCTCGTCGGACAACGCCGACGAGTTCAAGGCCCTCTACGCCTACTCGCCGTACCACAACCTCAAGCCCGGCACGAAGTACCCCGCGACGCTTGTGACGACCGGGGATCATGACGACCGCGTCGTCCCCGCCCATTCGTTCAAGTTCGCCGCGCGGCTTCAGGAATGCCAGGCGGGGGAGAAGCCGACGCTGATCCGGATCGAGACGCGCGCCGGTCACGGTGCCGGCAAACCCCTTGCCAAAGCCATCGAAGAACGCGCGGACATCTGGGCGTTTCTGACCAGAGAACTCGGAATGACGGTCGCGGACGGTTTCGGAAAGTGATTTCGAGCATGCCGGCGCCCGAGTCGCCGTCCCAGTTCGCCTCGCGGATTTCGGTTGACTTCTAACGCCCCGCCCGCTGTCGTGTCTTCCACAGACACCGGAGGCCATCGATGCCGCGCGCCCATCTCGTTGTCGCCCTCTTCCTCCTCGCGTCGCCCGCGCTCGCGATCACGCCCGACCAGGCCAAGCGCGAGACCCAACAGGCGCAGCAGGCCCTCGACTCAATTGACCGCCAGATCGTCCAGCAGAACCAGCTCGTCACCCGCATCGAGCGCGAGATCCAGCAGCTCCAGATCCGGCGCGACGAGCTCCCGCGGCGGATTAACGCGGCCCAGGCCGTCGTCGCCGCGCAGAAGGAACGGCTCGCGACCGCCACCGCCGCCCAGCCTGCCGCCCGCGCCGCCTCCAACGCGGCGAACAAGGCGCTCCCCTCCGCCCAGGAAGCCATCCGTGAGGCGACCTCGCGCGCCGACGACTCCGCCAAGTCCGCCATTAACACCAAGCGGCAGGCGGTCGAGCGCCTCCTTGCGACCGACCCCGCCGGTCGTGCCGCCGCGGACCGCGTCGCCGCCGCGCAGGCGAAGTTCGACGCCCCCGCGGCGCGCGTGACCGACGCCCTCGCGGGGACGCCGGCCTACCAGCAGGCCGTCGCGCAAGCCGCAGCGAATGAGGCAACGGTGAAACAACTTCGCGCCGGCGCCGCCGACCCCGGCCAACTCGCCGACGCGTCCACCGTCTGGATGAAATCCAAGACCGCCGTCGAAGAGATGAAGCAGGCCGCGATCTTGGGCGACCCCGAGGCGTCGGCCGCGCGCGGCGAACTCCAGACCGCCAATACCGAGCTTTCCGCCGTCCGCCAGCGGTTCGACCGCGACGCGTCGTCTCAGCCCGAGGTCACCGCCGCCCGCCAGCAGGCCGAGGCCGACACCGCCGCCATTGCCGCCAGCCGCGCCAATCTCAAGACCGCCCAGGCGGGCGCCACCGCCGCGGACGCCCGCGTGCGGGAACTCGCCCTCGCCGAGACGTCGTCGCGCAAGGCGATGCAGGCGGCTTTGTCCGACGTCACGGCCCTGCAGCGCGAGATGCAGTCCGTCGACGGCGACGTCCGCAAGGGCGAAGAGCTGCGCCGGCGGGCTCAAGACGACCTGAGGCGCCTCCAGAACGAGCGGCCCCGCGCCCAGCAGCTCGTGCGGGAAAAGCAGGCGCAGGAATCGCGCGCGAAGAAGTGACGATCACTCCACGAACATCGCGTCCCCGTAACTGAAGAAACGATAGCCCCGTGCGATCGCCTCCGCGTAGCTCCGCCGCTGCTCGTCCAGCCCGACGAGCGCCGCGACGAGCGCGATGAGGGTGCTCCGCGGTAAATGGAAGTTCGTCACCAGCCCCGCCAGGTGCCGCCACTGGTATGGCGGATAGATGAAGATGTCGGTCGCGCCGCGCTTCGCCTCGAAACTCCGGTCCGCCGGCTGGCTCTCCAGCACCCGCGCCGACGTCGTCCCCACCGCGATGATCCGCCGATTCTCTCGCTTCGCGCTGTTGAGTGCCTCGGCCGCCTCCCTCGTGATCTCGTATTCTTCGGAGTGCATCGCGTGCGCAGCGAGCGCGTCGACGGTCACCGGCTTGAACGTCCCCAGCCCGACGTGCAGCGTCACGAACGCCCGCCCGACCCCCCTGCCCTCCAACTCCGCCAATAGCTCCGGCGTAAAATGCAACCCCGCCGTCGGCGCCGCCACGGCGCCGGCCTCCTTGGCGTACACGGTCTGATACCGCTCCAGATCCTCGGCATCGTGCGCGTCGGCGAGCTTCTCGCGCCGGATGTAGGGCGGCAGCGGCATGCGGCCCAGTCGCCCCATCACCACCAGGGCCGGCTCCGTCGAATGGACTTCGATCACGTACTCGCCGCCGTCGTGCTTCTCGACCACCGTCGCGTGCAGCGACGCGTCCCGCTCGAACGTCAGCCGCTTCCCCGCGGCCCCGCCCAGGTTCTTGAGCATCACCCGCCAGCGCCCCTGCGCCTCCTGCCGCACGAATAACCCCTCGACCAGCCCCCCGCTCTCCTTCCGCAGGTAGAAGCGCGCAGGAACCACTCGCGTGTCGTTGAACACGAGGAGGTCACCGGCGCGAAGCAATGACGGGAGGTCGGCGAAGACGCGGTGCTCGATCGCGCGAGAATCCCGACGGTAGTGGAGTAGCCGCGAAGCGGTCCGGTCGCGCGGGGGCACTTGCGCGATCAACTCGGGGGGAAGATGAAAGTCGAGGTCGTCGGCACGCATTGCTCGTGGCTCCGCGTAGGGCCCGCTTCAGCGAGCGGAATCGACCTGCCGCCGCGAAACGCCCATTCCTTTCAACGCAAACCGTGACGACGTCCCGCTCGCTGAAGCGAGCCCTACGCGCCGATCCTCACGACGAAACGCCCGCGGGGCACGGATCACTCCGTGCCCCGCGTGTTCTCTACTTCTTCGCGCCTTCGCGTCTTTGCAGCGAAAACATCACCGGTCGAACTGCGCGTCGAACGCGATCGAGGACGGCTTGAAATCGATGTCCTTCACGAACGCCGCCGCCTCGGCGGCGCCGTGCTCGCGGTCCATCCGGCTGTCCTCCCACTCCACGCTGAGCGGGCCGACGTACCGGACGTCGTTGAGCGCCACGATGATGTCCTCGAACGAGATGTCCCCGTGGCCGAGCGAGCGGAAGTCCCAGTACCGGGCCGGGTCGGCGAACGTCGTGTGCCCGCCGAACACGCCGACCGTGCCGTCCCCGTGGCCCCACCAAACGTCCTTCATGTGCGCGTGGTAAATCCGGCTCCCGAACGTGCGGATGAACTTCACGTAGTCGACGTGCTGGTAGCCCAGGTGCGACGGGTCGTAGTTGAACCCGAACCGCTTGTGGCCCTTGACCGCGTCGATCGCCCGCTGGGCGCTGGCGATGTCGAACGCGATCTCCGTCGGGTGCACCTCGAGCGCGAAGTTCACGTTCTGCTTCTCGAACTCGGCGAGGATCGGCCCGAACCGCCTGGCGAAGTCGTCGAACCCCTTCTGCCAGTACTCCTGGCTCGTGGGCGGGAACGCGTAGATGCTGTGCCAGACGCTCGACCCCGTGAAGCCGTTCACGACCGCCCCGAACCCCTGCGCGGGCGGGCACTTATCGGCCGGCCGGGCGTCCATGAACAGGCGCATCGCCTTGGCGGTGTCGATCATCCGCTGTGCCGCGCGGGTCTTCACGCCGTCGGGCGACCCGTCGCCCCACACTTCGGGCGGGAGGATCAACTTGTGCCGCTCGTCGATGTTGTCGCAGATCGCCTGCCCGACGAGGTGCGCGCTGATCGCGTAGCAGTTGAGCCCGTGGCCCGCCAGCACGTCCCACCGCTGCTTGACGTACCCCTTGTCCTTTAGCGCCCTGTCGACCTCGAAGTGGTCGCCCCACGTCGCCAGCTCGATGCCGTCGTACCCGAAGCCCTTGGCCTTCTCGCAGATCGTCTCGAACGGCAGATCGGCCCACTGGCCGGTGAACAGCGTAACCGGGCGCGCCATGTGTCGGTCCTCCTCGTCGGTCCTGGGGATCAGAATCGCGTGCGAAACGGGGGCACTCGCGCCCGCCACTGTCGTCCGCGCATCTGAACGCCCGGGCGAGGTAAAGTCAATCGGGTAGCGGGCGGCCGGACGCGGGAACTCCTTTGAGCCGCCGGGCTTGCCGGGTGATCCCCGGGCCGCTCCCGTTGCCGGGACCCCGCCCGCGACCGAGCCGAACGTTTTGAGCCGTTGGCATCGCCACTCGTCCGGGCATATGATCGCTGAACCGATGGGCCGCCGGTGCTCCACAACTTCGACGATCGGCGCTGCCAGGTGCGGCGTCGTCATCCTGACCCTGGCCGGCATCCTTGGGGCCTGGGCTCCGCGGGCGGTCTGCGCCGCGCCGTCGGTCTGCAATGTGGTCACCGCCCGTACGGCCGCCGCGGACGTGGACAGTTGTTGTCCCGGTCCGGCGGACTCGGCTGCGCCACAGGACGGCGACCGGCACCCGCCTCACGGGCCCGAGCAGCCGGCACCCGACCGGTGTCCGCCGAAGTGCGCGATGACGGTCGTCGGCGTTGGGATGATGGCCGTCACCGCCAGCCCGGTAATTCTGGGCGGCGCGCTCGACGGGGGACGCGCGACCCCGGCCGTGGACGAGCGGCCGACTTGCCGTTCGGTCCCGCACGGAATCTTCCACCCTCCGAGATTGGCGTAGCCGACTTCTGCGCCGCCCCTGCGCGCTCCGGCAACCCTGCCGGACCGCATGGCGCGTCGATCTCGCGTCGCTTTGACCGCGCGCTTCCACAACGGGCTTGCGCGCGAACTCCATCTCACCCGCATTCACGGGAGCGGCACATGCCGTCTACCCGTGCCATCCATGACTGATAACCTGCCCCATCTCGGCGCGCTGTCGCGTCGCGCTCCCGGCTTACGCGTTCCGACCATTCCGGGGTCGGAGCCGCGCGCCTCCCGCGACGACCGTTCGCCCGCCGCAGCGAGTGCGGTGCCGGCGCCGATGCGTCGGTGGGTGACACGGGTGCTCGTGCCGCTCGCGATTCTGGCGATTGCGGGCGGACTGCTCGCGTATGCCGCACGAGACGCACTGTGGCCGGGTGTCGAGGTGCGCGTTGTGCCGGTCGTCGTGCGGGCCGGCGGCGGCGGCACTGCGACGTCTGCGGCCGCGCCGGCGGCGCATGGCGGATCGCGTTCGGGCGACGTCGTTGCGCAGGCTCCCGGATGGGTCGAGCCCGACCCGTACGCCTTGGCCGCGTCGGCGCTGACGGACGGCGTCGTCGCCGAGGTGCTCGTCCTGGAAGGCGAGCCGGTGACCAAGGGACAGGTCGTCGCGCGGCTGATCGCGGACGACGCGAAGCTGGCGCTGGACCGGGCCGCGGCGGAACTCGCGTCGCGCCAGGCCGCGCTCAGTGCGGCGCAGGAGACGTGGGACAACCCGGTGGAGCGCGAGCGGGCGGTCGCGGCGGCGCAGGCGCTCCACGACGAGGCGGCGGCGGACCTGACGCGGCTGCCACTGGACCTGGACGCCGAGCGGGCGCGGTTCAAGGAGTTGGCGTTCGAGCACGAGTCGACGGCCGGCATCCAGACCGGGGCGGTGAGCCGGGTCGAGGCCGTGCGGGCCAAGCAGCGGATGGACGCGCAGGCCGCGCTGATCCGGTCGCTGGAGGCCAAGCGGGGGATGCTGGAGGCGAAGGTGCGGCAGCACGCGGCCGAGCTGGCGGCGGCGAAGGAACATCGTCGGCTGCGGACAGAGGAGACGCGGGCGCTGGCGGACGCCAAGGCCGCGGTCCGGCTGGCCGAGGCTGGAGTCGCCGAGGCGAAGCTGCGGCTGGAGCGGACGGAGGTCAAGTCGCCGGCGGACGGCGTGGTCATGCGGCGGATGGTCGAGCCGGGGTCGAAGGTCGTGTTCGGCGGGGACGTGGCGCAGTCGGCGCAGGTCGTGCGGCTGTACGACCCGCGGCGGCTGCAGGTGCGGGTGGACGTGCCGCTGGCGGACGCGGCGAAGGTCGGTGTCGGGCAGGCGGCGCGGGTCACGGTGGACGTGCTGCCGGACCGGGTGTTCGACGGGGTGGTGACGCGGGCCGGACACGAGGCGGACGTGCAGAAGAACACGCAGCAGTTCAAGGTGTCGATCAAGGACCCGGCGACCGAGATTAAGCCGGAGATGCTCGCGAAGGTGCGGTTCCTCGGCGGAGCACGGCCGACGCCCGGGACGACGAAGGGAGGCGGCAACATCGTCAACTCGTCCGCGCCGAACGAGTCGGCTGCCGGTTCTGGGGGCACGGTCTTCGCGCCCGAGTCATTGGTCCGACAGGACGGTGACGTCCGCTGGGCGATGGTGCTTGACTCGCGCGCGGGCCGGGCGGTGAGGCGCACGGTCACCCTCGGGAGTGATCGTCGCGACGGCTGGGTCGCGATCGCGACGGGGCTCAACCCGGGCGACCGGTTGATCGTCAGCGACCGGCCCGTGTCGGACGGCCAGCGCGTCCGAGTGATTGGCGAGGCGGACGACGATCAGTTCCGTGATCCGAAGGTGAACGGCGGGGCGAAGGGAGGCCACCATGGCGCTCATTGAATGTCGCGAGCTGACCCGCGAGTACCGCCGCGGCGAGAACGTGATCCGCCCGCTCGACGGCCTGAGCCTCGACGTCGAGGCCGGGACGTTCCTCGCGCTGATGGGGCCGAGCGGGAGCGGGAAGACGACGCTGCTCAACCTGATCGCCGGCATCGACCGGCCGACCGCGGGGTCGCTCAAGATCGACGGTCAGGAGGTCGGGCGGATGTCCCGCTCGAAGCTCGCGGCGTGGCGGAGCGAGTACGTCGGGTACGTGTTTCAGCTCTACAACCTCGTCCCGGTGCTGACCGCGTACGAGAACGTCGAGCTCCCGCTGCTGCTCCACAAGCTGTCGCGCAAGGAGCGGCACGCGCGGGTCGCGCTGGCGTTGTCGCTCGTCGGGTTGGCCGACCGGCACGACCACTACCCGCGCCAGCTCTCGGGCGGGCAGGAGCAGCGGGTCGCGATCGCGCGGGCGATCGTCACGGACCCGAAGATCATCGTCGCCGACGAGCCGACCGGGGACCTGGACGCGGCCGCGGCCGCGTCGGTCATGAGCCTGCTGGGCCGGCTGAACGAGGAGCTGGGCAAGACGCTCATCATGGTCACGCACGACCCGAAGACGGCCGCGCACGCGGACCAGACGTTGCATTTGGAGAAGGGCCGGCTGGCCGAGGCCCCGCCGTCCGGCGCGGCCCTGCACGTCGCCCAGGACGGGGTCGACGTGACGGCGGCGGCGGCGGCGACCACCGGCGGAGGACACTGACGATGCTCGCCCCGAAGTTCATCCCGTACGTCTTGCGGCAGGTGGTGCGCCACCGGACGCGGACGCTCCTGACCGTCGCCGGCGTCTCGACCGCGATGTTCCTGTTCTGCGCCGTCCAGGCGATGCAGGCGGGCGTGCGCGAGGCGACCGGGACGACGTCCAAGGACGCGACGCTGGTCGTGTACCGCCAGAACCGCTACTGCCCGGCCACGAGCCGCCTGCCCGAGCACTACCTGCAACGGATCGAGCGGGTGCCCGGCGTCGCGTGGGCGATCCCGACGAAGATCGAGGTGACCAACTGCGGAGCGAGCCTGGACGTCATCACGTTCCGCGGCGTGCCGCCCGAGCACTTTACCAAGCACTACGCGCCGAACCTGGACGTGATCGAGGGGTCGGCCGACGCGTGGACGAAGCGGGGCGACGCCGCCCTGGTCGGCGAGACGCTCGCCAAGCGCCGCGGGTGGAAGGTCGGCGACTCGTTCAGCGCGGTCGGCGTCGAGTGCGTGGTCGCCGGGATCGTGCGGTCGGCCGAGCCGCAGGATCAGAACGTGGCCTTCGTCCACCTGCCGCGCCTCCAGCAGGGCACGGGCTCGCGCAAGCTGGGGATCGTGACCCAGTACACGGTGCGCGTGGACGACCCGCGGAAGCTGGACGCCGTCGCCAAGGCGATCGACGCCGAGTTCGCCCACGACGCCGAGCCGACGCAGACGAGCAGCGAGAAGGCGTTCGTCGGGCGGGCGGCGGCGGACGTCGTCCGGCTGGTCGAGTTCGCCGGGTACCTCGGGTGGGCGTGCCTGGCGGCCGTGCTCGCGCTGGTCGGCAACGCGATCGTCTTGAGCGTGCAGGACCGGGTGCGCGAGCACGCGGTCCTCCAGACGCTCGGGTTCAAGGGTGGGCTGATCGCGCGGCTGATCGTGGCCGAGGGGCTGCTGATCGGCGTGATCGGCGGTCTGGTCGGCACCGGGATCGCGCTGGCGGTCATCCGGTACACGGGCCTCACGCTGTCGAACGAGGGCCTGAGCGTGCGGATGCGGGCCGACGGCGGCGTGATGTTGATCGGCCTGGCGGTCGCGGCCGGGCTCGGGATAGTGGCCGGCCTGGTGCCGGCGTGGCAGGCGTCGCGGCGCGAGATCACCCAGTGTTTCCGGGCCGTGTAGGCGAGAGACGACGACGATGCGACTCCTTCCCTGGGATTATGCGGTCCGCAACCTCGCCCGGTCGCCGGTGCGACTCGGGTTGAGCGTGGCCGGCGCGACGCTGGTCGTGCTGCTGGTAATCGCGGCCGGCGCGTTCGTCCGCGGGATGGGCCGGACGCTGACGGTGACCGGCGGGCAGGGCAACGTGATGCTGCTCGGCGCCGGCAGCGAGGAGAGCGTCGAGCGGAGCGAGATCTCGCCGACCGTGCCGGGGCTGGTCGGCGGGTCGGTCGCGGGCATCAAGACGGTGGGCGGCGTGCCGATGATCTCGCCCGAGGTCTACTTCATGGCCCCGGTGCGGCTCGCGAGGGACGACGCGGGCGGCACGGCGGTCTCGCTCCGCGGCGTGACCCCGGCGGCGTTCCTCGTCCACGCGCAGGCGCGGCTGGCGAGCGGCCGGTTGCCGGCGCCCGGGCGCGACGAGCTGCTGGTCGGCGCGCTGGCGGCCGCCAAGCTCGGCGTGTCAGACGACCGCGTGGCGGCGGGCCAGTCGCTCTGGATCGACCACCGCGCCTGGCAGATCGTCGGCCGGTTCGAGGCCCCGGGGACGGTCATGGAGGCCGAAATCTGGGCCGCCCTGACCGACCTCCAGATCGCGGCCAGGCGCGACAACCTCTCGTGCGTCGTCCTGACGCTCGACCCGCGCGAGGCCGAGTTCGACGACGTCGACTTGTTCGCCCGCCGGCGGCTCGATTTGGAGCTGGTCGCGCTGCGCGAGGACGCGTACTACGCGAAGCTGCTCGCGTTCTACCGCCCGATCCAGGCGATGGCGTGGGCGACGGCGATCCTGATCGCGACCGGCGGCCTGTTCGGCGGATTGAACACGATGTACGCGGCGTTCGCGTCGCGCGTCCGCGAGCTCGGCGCCCTCCAGGCGATCGGCTACCCGCGGTACGCGATCGTCGCCAGCCTCGTGCAGGAGTCGGTGCTGGCGTCGACGGCCGGGGCACTGATCGCCGCGGGCCTCTCGCTCTGGCTGATCGACGGCGTGAACGTGCGGTTCTCGATCGGCGTGTTCGCCCTGTCGATCGACACGACCGTCCTGGCCCTCGGGCTGGCGGCCGGGCTGCTGCTCGGGATCGTCGGCGCGCTGCCGCCGGCGTGGCGGTGCCTGCGCCTGCCGATCACCGAGGCGCTCAAAGCGACTTGACCGTGTTGATGGTGGACTAGAAGACTCTTCCCCTTTTCAGGAGACGCGATGACGAAGTTCGGAAAGACGACGATGGCGGCACTGTTCGGGCTCGCGGTAATCGCCGGGTGCGACGGCGACAAGAAGCCGACCGCGGGCGGCGCCGGTGGCGGTGGCAACACCGGGAGTGGGACGCAGTCCGCGGCCGGGGCCGACGCGATCCCCGCCTCGCTGGTCGTGCCGGCCGCGCCGGACGGGGCCCAGGACGTGTCGGCGGCCAAGAAGGCCGCGGCGAAGGACCAGGAGGTCGTGATCCGCGGCATCGTGGCCGGGTCTGTCGATCCGATCGCCGCGAACCGGGCCGTGTTCACGCTGGCCGATCCGTCGCTGGAGACGTGCGACAAGGACGCGGGCGACTCGTGCAAGACGCCGTGGGACGCGTGCTGCGCGGAGCCCGCGTCGATCGTCGCCAAGAGTTTGACCGTGCAGGTCGTCGGCGCCGACGGCCGGCCGCTCAAGGCCGGCCTCAAGGGCGTCGGCGGGCTCGCCCCGATGAAGGTCGTCACGGTCAAGGGCAAGGTGCGGAGCGTGGAGGGCGAGGGCGACAAGAAGGTTATCACGGTGGACGCCACGGCGATCCACGTCAAGCCGTAGATCGAGGCTGATGGCCAGCATGAGCACGTTCGCCCCGCCTGCCGGCAGAGGACGCTCGCACCGCAGATTGTCGGAAAGCCCGGGGGCGGCCCCGGCGTTACGGGGCCGCTCATGGGGCACCCGCGGTCTGCTTATAGATGGTTGGACTGGACGCCCCCCCGCAGTGTCGTACAATATTTACTGACGGCGTTCCCCGATGCGCGAGATATCCCGGATCAGGTTGAATCGGGAGTCGGCGCGTCGGTCGTACCCAAGAGGTGCTGGTCGCGACCGGAACCGGTCAGGCCGGTCAATCCGGGCGGACCGCGATTTTCACACGCAGGAGTGGCGGAATTGGCAGACGCGCAGGTCTTAGGAGCCTGTACCGAAAGGTGTAGGGGTTCGACCCCCCTCTCCTGCAATCGCAAGACGTTTTGAAAGGGGCCGCGTGCCCGTCGTCGCCGCGCGACCGCGAAAGAGGAACCTATCATGACGCTAACCACCCGCCGCCTCGCCGCCGCACTGTTCGCCGCCGTCGCCGCTTGTGTCGCGCCCGCCGCGCTGGCCGACGTCGTCGTCGTCAAGAGCGGTGCCAAGGGCGCCAGCCTGACGTACAAGAACGCGACCGTCACCAACGTGAAGGACAACGAGATCTACTTCACGGCCGAGAGCGGCGCCCAGACTCACAAGCGGGTCGCCGACATCATCAGCCTCGAGATCACCAACGAGACCTCGTTCAACACCGCCGAGCGGGCGTTCAAGGAGGCGACCGACGCCGAGACCAAGGGCGACGCGAACGCCAAGCGGTTGTTCGGCGAGGCGGCCACCGGGTACCAGGCCGCGGTAAAGTCGTCCAAGCCGTGGCTGCGCGACTTCGCGTCCGCCCGCCTGCAGATCGTCGCGCCCAAGTCCGGGCGGTTCGACATCGCGGTCGACTCGTGGATCGCGATGGTCGCGCGCGACGCCGCGTCGGCCGCCAAGGCAATGCCCGAGCTCGCGCCCGTCGACCCCAAGAGCCAGTACCTCGCCGAGGCCCTCAAGAAGCTCACGACCGCCAAGAACGGCACCTCCAAGGCCGACGAGAAGCGCGCCTACCTCACGCTGATCGGGGCGATCTACGAGCACACCGGCGACAGCGAGGCCCGGATCAAGAACCAGGGCGAGATCGTAGGGCTCGGCGGCTCGCCGCAGGAGAAGGCCGAGTACGACCTGCTGATCGCCATACACGAGTTCGGCAAGAAGAACGTCGACGCCGCCGCCGCCGCCCTCGCCAAGGTCGACCCCGCCCTGCTGAACGAGAACAGCAAGGCCGACATGCTGTTCATCAACTCCGAGATCAAGGCCGGCAAGCTCGGCGCGGCCGGCACCCCGGACGCGTGGAAGGACCTGGCACTGGAGTACATGCGAGTCGTCGCCCTCCACGAGAACAACACGAACTGCGGCGCCGCCCTGCTCAAGGTCGCCGAGATCTTCGAGACCCGCCTGAAGGAACCCGAGACCGCCATGAAGGTGTACCGCCAGGTCGCCCGCGAGCACCAGAACACGCCCGCCGCGACCGCCGCCCAGAAGGCCATCGACCGCCTGGCCAAGTCCGCCGCGAGCAACTGACCCGGACGACCGACCGACCCGCTGACCCCCGAACCGCTGACAACCTAACCCGCGCACCCCGCCCCGCGCCCGACGCCCACGACCGCGCGTCCGACGCGGGGCGGAACCCGCTCCCCCCTCCCATGATCAAGTACTTCCGTAAGAACCAGAAGAAGGCGATGGCGATCTTCGGCATCCTCCTGATGATCGCGTTCGCCCTGCCGATCGGCTTCGGCCAGATGGGCCGCGGCGGCGGCGGTGACCGCCCGGCCGGCACCCTCCTCGGCCAGACCCTCACCTACAACGACTCGGTCCGGTTCAAGAACGAGTGGCGCGCCCTCCGCGACCACTACGGCCCCGTCGGGCTCGCGCTCGCGCTGGGCAGCGTCCCGACCGGCGAGTCCGCCCTCGTCGTCCAGGGCCTGACCAACGCCCGCCTCCGCCAGGCCGCCTCCGAGATCGTCCGCAACTACGGGCCGACCCCCCAGCTCTGGCAGATCCTCTCGCAGAGCCAGCCCCCGCAGATGCGCGCGATCGGCGACGCCGCCTACCTCGGCATCGGCATCTTCGAGCAGATCGAGTCCAACGAGGACGCGTTCATGCTCCTGGTCAAGGAGGCCGAGGCCAACGGGATCGGCGCCGACGAGGAGACCGTCACCGCCATCCTCGCCGCCGAGATGAACGGCCAGGCCCCGCCCGAGGCCGGCACGCCCGAGGGCCGCGACTACCAGAACCGCCGGGCCCTGCTCCGCGACTTCCTCAAGGTCATCAACTCCGCCCGCCGCGCCGCGACGGTCGCCAAGGTCAGCCAGCCGCTCCGGTCTTACCTGATGGGCACCCAGGCCCAGCAGCTCAGCGTCAACGTCGTCGAGTTCGACGCCAAGGACTTCCTGGTCCAGGTCCCTGCCCCGACCGAGGACGAGGTCAAGGCCCACTTCGACAAGTACAAGGACAAGGACGCCAAGGCCGACGAGACCCCGTTCGGCTACAAAATCCCCAACCGCGCCAAGTTCGACGCGATCGTGATCTCGGCCGACGAGGTCAAGAAGGCGATCAAGCCCGTCCAGGGCGAGGACGTCGCCGAGTACTACTACGCCAACAAGGGCACGCCCGCGATCCCGACCACGCGCGAGACGTTCTCGCTCGGCGACGGCACCCGCCCCAAGACGCTCGCCGAGTCCGCCGACGAGATCCGCGAGCGCCTGACGACCGAGCGCGTCACCGCGCTGACGACCGCCGTCCGCGACGCCGTCCGCACCACGCTCCGCGCCGACTTCGACGCCTACAAGGCCGCCGTCGACGCCAAGAAGCCCGTGCCGACCTCGTCGCTCGGCGTCCCGTACAACACGTTCGAGTACCTCCAGAAGCTCCGCGACAAGGTCCAGGCCGACCACAAGGTCACGCTCACGATCTCCGACGTCGGCACGTTCCTCACGGCCGACGCGATGAAGGACACGGTCGACTTCAAGGACCTGATGGTCACCGCCGGCGAGCGCGGGCGCACGCCGTTCGGCCAGTACCTGACGACCGCGCTCGACGCCTACCTGACCGACGACGAGCGCAAGGCGCTCGGCCAGGCCGCCGACCAGCGGCCCTCCTTGTGGCAGCCGCTGCCCGCCGCCGAGGACGTCGGCGGCAAGAAGCAGGTCATCGCCCGCGCGACCGCCGCCGAGCCCGCCCACGCGCCCGCCAAGCTCGACGACGTCCGCGAGCAGGTCGTCGCCGACGTGAAGAAGGCCAAGGCCTACCAGCTCGCCAAGGCCGCCGCCGAGAAAGCCCTGGCCTCCGTCCAGTCCGGCCAGTGGCTCCAAAGCGTCGCCAACGAGCTCAATAAGCCCATGATCACCACCGGTGCGTTCCGCGCGCCCGGCGGCGAATCCCCGATGTTCGGCGACTCGGTCCCCAACTACCCCCTCGGCACGCAGTCGACCCGCCCCTTCAAGCGGGCCGCCTTCGCCCTGCTCTCCCAGCCCGCCCGCACCGGCGAGGCCCTCCGCCCCGCCAGCCGCCCCGCCACCGCCCCGGCAACCACGGCCGCCGCCGACAAGCCCAAGCCGACCGACCCGAAGACCACCGACCCCAAAGCCACCGCCACCGCGACCAAGCCCGCCGCGACTACGCAGGCCAGCACCCCGGTCGTCGCCGCGTTCAAGGGCCACCCGGCCGGCCTCGTCGAGCTCCCCGCCGACGGCAAGGTCGCCGTCATCGAGGTCGACAAGCTCATCCCCGGCTGGGACCAGCGCTCCGTGTCCGCCCAGGAGATGAACACCACGATGCGCCAGAACCTTCAGTCCGCCGGCCTCATCGCCCAGGACTGGTTCCTGTACGAGAACGTCACCGCCCGCACCGCCTTCACCCCCGCCGACGACCGCGCCCCGCGCCGCCCGGCCAACAACCGCCCCAACAGCCCGAATTCCGCCAACCCGAACCCCTTCATCCCCTGACGAAACGATCCCCAACCGGTCCCAATTCCACCCCCCGCGGACCCAACCCAACCCCGCGCCCGACCGGCCCTTGACAACCCCCACCGACCCGCTAAAGTCACGCACCCTCGGCGGGCGAAACACCCCCGCCGCGTGACCAAGCGCCATTAGCTCAATTGGCAGAGCAGCTGACTCTTAATCAGCGGGTTCTAGGTTCAAGTCCTAGATGGCGCACTGAAACCCCTTCCCCGCCGGAAGGGGTTTTTTGTTGCCTATCCATGCCAGCGAAAGCACTTGGGCGCGAGTTGGCGCGATCGCTGGGCGTACCGGTGAATGTCTCTGAACGCCGGTCGAGGGTAGCGCGCGCTACCCGCTCTGCTACCCGCGCCTCCGGGTCCTTCGCGCCGCCGAGCGTCCCCGTCGCCCGTACCGCCTCGCCGGTCGCGTTCGCACCGGGCAGGGGCGGCCGGTCGATCGCGCCGGACGGGTCGAAGATCCGCGGGTCGGTGGAGACCTTCATCGTCATCGCCATCTCGGTGTGGCGCATCAGCTCCATCCCCTCGCGGGGGGTCGTCCCGGCCCTGCTGAGCAGGCTCCCGAGCGTGTGCCGGAGCGCGTGCACGTCGGTGCGGCGCTCCTGCTCGTGCTTCCAAGGGATCCTCGAAACCGGGACGGACATCATGGTTTGGCGGCCGGCCGGCACGCGCCTCGTATGAACTCGACTGTCCGAGACGCTGGAACGGCGAACGTGATGCCCTGGAGCCCGCTCGCCCCCCGCGAGCGGGACCGCATGGAGGCCAGGGGCGTCGTGTCGTAGCAGGCCACGACGTGCGAGGCCCGGGTCTCGACGGTGACGCCCCCGAGCTTCCAATCCCGGTCGCCGCGGCTGCGCTTGCACCGCAGCGCGGACACGAGGTGTCGGCCGGTCGGGTCGAGCGCGACGTGGTCGGCGTAGAGCCCAAACATCGGCCGCGTGTCCCCCGTTCTCTCATCGAGCTAGAGGATCGGGCGGCCGCCGTTCCCCCCCCGTTCCGTTCGACGATCAGCGTCACCCGGGCGACCGGCCGGGTCGGATGGAACGCGGCCTCGCGGACGGTCACGTCCTTGCCGAAGTCGGTGCGCCGCAGGACGGCTTGCGATCCAGGAAGTCCGCCCCGTTCTTGGTGATCCCGACCAGCCAATCGGCCCGCTCGACCACGCGACCCAGAGCACGCCGTCCGGGGACGGGCGGACCAGCGACCGGGGGAACTCGCCGTCCGCTCTCTCCGGCGGCGCGGGGTCCTTCCCCGAAAGGTAGGCCGTCGCGTCGTCCTCCTACATCCACCGGCCGACCTGTTCGATGACCGTCCGCCCACCCTGGCCCCACCACAGGGCGCACAGGCGCGCCCGCTCGTAGAGCGCGGTGGCCGTCCCGGTACGCGTGTCGAGCAGGTACCCCCGCCCGGCCGGCGCGACACCCCAATACGGGTTCTTCCGCCCGGTGGTGACCAGCAGGCGCCCGTCAAACGCCTTGCCGGGCGACCGATGACGCGGATTGCGCACGGCGGGGCGGATCCGGGCGGGGGCACCTCGATCACCGCCAGCACGCGGGCTAGTTTCGCGACGATCGTGCCCCGCTGCGCGACCGGCGCCGCCCGCCCGACCGCTTCTGCCTGGGCCGCGTAGAACGGCCGCCACAGCACCCCTCGACGTCCCGGTCGTCCGCCCGCGCCTCCGACGGCGTCTCGTACGCCCGGTCGCCCGGCGGGTACACAACCACCGGCTCGCGCACGACCGCCTCCCCCGGCCCGACGGTCCGCCACCCCGCGTCCGCCGTCCCCATCGAGCTGGTCGAATGCGCCTCGGCGACCCGCCCCTGCGGGACCCCGCGCGACGGCTCGTCGTCCGGCACGAACGTGCCCTCGAGCGACACGGGCGGCGCCCGGAAGTCGTGCAGTTCATAGTCGGACAAGATGGCCCGCTCGTCCGACCCGCCCCACCTCCCGCGCCCCGACCGGCTGGCATACCCGGTCGGCCCGCCCGGTGACGCCGCCGGCCGCCGCGGGTAGAATCGATCCGCCGGCATGAAACGCACACCGTCGTCCGCCCAATGTTCGAAGCTCCTCAAGGCCGTCGCCGACCCGGAGCGGCTGCGCATCATCGAGCTTTTGCGCGACGGCGCGGCCCGGCCCGTGACCGAGATCGCGACCGAGCTGCGCCTGCCGATGCAGAACGCGTCGCACCACCTCAAATTGCTGCGGACCGCCGGGATCGTGACCGCCGCCAAGGCCGGGCGGTTCGTCCGCTACGCGCTGGCGGCCAAGTACGCGTCGAAGCCGACGGCCCCCGGCCGATCGCTGGACGTCCTCGACTTCGGGTGCTGCCGCCTGGAACTGGGCGACCGCCCCGCCGCATCCCGCGACGATCGATAGCGCGCCTCGCGATCGCGCAACCCCCTCCCGATTCCAAGGACGTACTTAGCGGTCGCACCGCAGGTGCACGTGAGCGCCCGAACGCGCGCGTCGTCCCGTGCGGATGGCACGAACGGTGGGCAGTGCCCACCCTACGGGGTCGCGAGTTCCTTTACCCGTTCGTCTCGACAACGTTCAAGCGATCATTAGAGTATTACTCCCGTCGGTCGACTTCGAACGGTCTTCGCCCCGGGAGCAGCGGATGACGCGTGGCATCGGACTTTCCTCAGCGGCCTTCGTGCTCGCCTTGATCGTCGCGGGCTGCAAAGAATCGGGTAGTTCGCCGAGCCCGGGCGCCCTCAAGATCAACGGCTCGACCACCGTCAACCTCCCCGCCGCCGAGGCCGCCGAGGTCCTCCGCGCCGAGCGGAAGATGAACATCCAGGTCGACACCCAGGGCGGCAGTTCGGGCGGCATCTCCATGCTCGGCGACGGCCTGGTCCAGATCGGTATGATCTCCAAGCACGTCGCCGACGACGACCGCAAGAAGTACCCGAAGGTGAACTTCAAAGAGACCCAGATCGGCGAGGACGCCGTCGCCCTCATCGTCTCCAAGGACGTCTGGGACGGCGGGCTCCGATCGCTTTCCAAGCAGCAGGCGAAGGCCATCTACGAGGGCAAAATCACCCACTGGAAGGACGTCGGCGGGCCCGACCTCCGGATCGCCTTCTTCAACAAGGAGCCCGGCCGGGGGACGTGGGAGGTCTTCGTCCACTGGGTCTACGGCAGCCCGAAGAAGGCCCCGCCCGTCAGCTTCCCCGAGGTCGGCGGGAACGAAGAGACCCGCAACAAGGTCGCCTCCACCCGAGGCGCGCTGAGCCAGCTCTCCAGTTCCTGGGCCGACCAGAGGACCGTCTTCGCGCTGGCCCTCAAGGACGACGCCGGCGCCCTGGTCGACCCGACCGCCGCAAACATCGCGACCGGCAAGTACCCGATGAGCCGCCCGCTCTTCCTGCTGACCAACGGCGAGCCCACCGGCGACGCGAAGACCTTCATCGACTTCCTCCTGAGCGACCGCGGACAAGAGCTCGTCGCCAAGCACGGGTATTTGCGACTGAAGGATCTCAAGCCCCACTGAGGCTGTACACAGAGCCGCTGAAGCGGCCCCGCCGGTTACTTCGATGTCATCTGGCACCGCACTTACCTCCCCGACGGACGCATCGCGTGCGACCGCATCACCGCGCCGCCGCTGGAGCGTCACCGCCGTCTCCAGCACCGCGTTCACCGCCCTGACGATCGCCGCGCTGGTCGGCATGGTGCTCCTGTTCGCCCTCCAGAGCCTCCCCGTCTGGCGGCACGAGGGCACGCACTACCTGACCGGCGACAAGTGGTTCTTCCGCAACCAGGTGTTCGGCGTCCTGCCGATGCTTTACGGGACCGCCGTCGTCGCGATCGTCGCCGTGCTGCTCGCCGCGCCGATCGGCATCGGCGCCGCGGTCTTCGCCAGCGAGTACCTCCCGCCCAAGCTCCGCCTCGCGGTCAAGCTCACGATCGAGCTCCTCGCCGGCGTCCCCAGCGTCGTCTACGGCCTGCTCGGCATCCTCGTCCTGCGAAACTACGTGTACGACGGCTTCCGCTCGCTCGGCGTCGACATGCACAGCGGCGACTCGCTCCTGACCGCGGGCATCCTGCTCGCCATTATGATCCTGCCCACGATCATGACTTTGTCGGACGATGCGCTGCGCGCCGTCCCGAGCGCACAGCGCCAGGCCGCGCGCGGGCTCGGCCTGACGCGCGGGCAGGCGGTCCGCTCGGTCGCCCTCCCGCAGGCGCGGCGCGGGCTGGTCGCCGCGGTCCTGCTGGCGCTCGGACGCGCGCTGGGCGAGATGATCGCGGTCTTCCTCGTCGTCGGCCGACAGGACAACCAACTCCCCGCGAGCTGGTTCTCGCTCAAACCGCTCGTCGCGCCGGGCCAGACGATGTCGAGCAAGCTCGGGGGCGCCGAGACCAACATCGCCTACGGCGACCCGCTCCACTGGGCCGCCATGGTGGGCCTCGGCCTCCTCCTGATGGCGATCGTCGCGATCGTCACGCTCGTCGGCGGGTGGCTCGCCGGGAGGTCGCATGCCCACGCCTGACCCGTTCGCCACGCTCCACCGCCGGCGCTGGCCCGACTACGTCTTCGCCGGCGCGGCCGCGCTCTGCGCAGCGGTCGCTCTGGGCGTCCTCATCTGGGTCATCCAGGCGATCGTCACCCGCGGCTTCCCCGCGCTGAGCTGGCAGTTCCTGACCGAACATATCCGCCTCGTCGGCGCCGAGGGCGGCATCTTTTACAACCTCGTCGGCACGCTCATCCTGATCGCCACCGCCGCGTGCGTCGCCACGCCCGTCGCGCTCGGCATCGCGCTCGTCCGCGCCGTCTACCTCACCGGCGACCGCGCCAAGCGCACGCTCGACCTGATCCTCTACACGCTCAACGGCGTCCCCTCGATCCTCTTCGGAATCGCCGGCCTGATCGTCTTCGTGAAGTATCTTGGCTGGGGCAAGTCCTGGCTCAGCGGCGGCGTCCTGCTCGGCGTGATGATCCTGCCGACCGTCACCGTCGCGCTGGTCGAGCGGATCAAGGTCCTGCCCACGAAGTACGTCGAGGCCGCGCGCGGCCTGGGCCTGCGCCGCTCGCAGGTGATCCGATCCGTCGTCCTGCCCCAGGCGGTCGGCGGCCTGCTCACGGGCCTGCTCCTGGGCCTCGCCCGCGCCGCCGGCGAGACCGCGCCGATCATGTTCACCGCCACCATCTTCGCCGGCGCGACGCTCCCCACCGGCGTGCGCGAGAGCCCGGTGCTGTCGCTCCCCTACCACGTCTTCATCCTCGCCCAGGACTCGTTCGACCCCGCCGTCGCCGGTAAAGTGTGGGGCACGGCCACCGTCCTGCTGATCCTCGTCTTCCTGCTCGGCGCGATCGCGCTGCCCGTCCGGCTCCGCGTCCACGAGGAGGCCCGCCATGGCTAACCCGCTCGCCGTCATCTCGCCCGCCGCCGGGGCAACCGTCTGCTGCCCGCCGTCGCCCGATACGCCGGCCGTCCCGCCCGTCCTCGACGTCCGCGGCCTGACCGTCCGCGCCGGCGACCGCACCATCCTCCGCGACGTCCACCTCGCCGTCCGCCCGAACCAGGTCCTCGGCCTGATCGGCCCGTCGGGCGCCGGTAAGACCACGCTCCTCCGCTGCCTGAACCGCATGACCGAGCTCGTCCCGGGCCTGACCGTCGGCGGCGACGTCCGCTTCCACGGCCGGTCGACCCGCGCGCCCGGCGTCAGCCCCGACGACCTCCGCGCCCGCATTGGCATGCTCTTCCAGCAGCCCGTCGTCTTCCCCGCCTCGGTCTACAAGAACGTGATCTTCGGCGTCCGCCACCTGGGCGCGGTCGCGCGCCGCGACTGGCCCGCCGTCGCCGAGCGCGCCCTGCGCGAGGCCGCGCTGTGGGACGAGGTAAAGGACCGCCTGCACGAGCCCGCCGCCCGCCTGTCGGTCGGCCAGCAGCAGCGCCTGTGCCTCGCCCGCGCCCTCGCGTGCGACCCCGAGGTCATCCTGATGGACGAGCCCACCAGCGCGCTCGACCCGCGCTCCACCCAGGCGATCGAAGACCTCATCGCCCGCCTGAAGGCGACGCGCACGATCGTGATCGTCACCCACAACCTCGCCCAGGCCAGGCGGGTCACCGACTGGCTGGCCTGCCTGTGCGTCTCGGACGGGGCCGGCGCGGTCGTCGAGAGCGCCTGCTGCGACGCCCTGCTCGACAGCCCCCAGTGCCAGGCCGTCGTCGAATACCTCCGTCACGGGGCGGGGGCACGTAGAAGGTTTCACGAATGAGCACGAATGAGTACGAATGACTTTATCCTCATTCGTGGCGATTCGTGACCATTCGTGAAATCGCTTCTCCCCTCCGTGCCTCCGTGCCTCCGTGCCTCCGTG
>DASPKW010000271.1:0-13257 GCA_035627895.1 Tepidisphaeraceae bacterium
ACGTACGGCAGGCGGTACTCGTCGTTGAGCGCGACGAGGTTGGCCTCGACTTGCCCGGTGCGCATCAGGTGGATGCCGGTCAGCAGCACGCGGTAGACGTAGCAGAGCGGCTTGGCGCGCGGCGGCGCCTCCTTCTCGAACAGCTTCCACTGCGTGAGGGCGAACCCGAGATAGTGGTAGGCGTGGAACCGCGTGATGCACGCCGGGGCGAGCGCCTTGAGCTCGTCGTGCCCGACCGACGTGCGGACGATGAGCGGCGAGAGCAGCTGCTCGAGCACGTAGCCGTTCTTGCGCAGCATGAGCTTCATGAACTTGCGCAAATCGTGGGTGACGAGGTCGATCTCGAGGCCGTCGACGATGCCCGACTGTTCGAGCGTCTCGCCCGCGACGTCCAGCGACAGAAGCGTGCGCGCGGGCAGGAGGTGGACGCCGCGGAGGTCGAAGTCGGAGTCGGGCGACGGGAAGCCGTAGAGGTGGGCCCCGGAGATCGTCGCGAAGAGCAACGGGTGGGCGTGCGCATCGGCGACGCGGTGGAGGCGGGGGTCGGATTGGGGAGAGGCGGGGGTCATTGCGTCCCTTCGGTTAGCTGCGGGACAACGTTCCGCTGACGCGCGGTCTGACGAATGGACTTCGGACGCGTCAGCAACGCGCAACTACCTGCGGGTGTTCCGAAGAAGGGCGAGGTCGATCACCACCGCCGCCGCGGTGCCGATCGCGTACGCGATAAAGTTGTGCCAGCCGAACACCCGTCCGAGCAGGAAGCTCATCACCTTCACGTCCCGCACGGCGTCGATCCAGGGGGCGCGGTGCAGCTTGAAGAACTCGATGCCGGCAGTGATTGCGAACGCGATCGCCACGACAGGTGCGATCGCCAGACGCGGGCCCGCGAGCGACACGAGCAGGTAGAACATGATCGCCCAGAGGGCGTCGCCGGCGTCCTTCGTGATCAGCCGCGGGTATCCCGGGAACAGTAGACGGGACGCGAGGCCCAGGGTCACGACGACCGCGAGCAAGAGTACGACGGTACCGCGGCGTCTCGGCGCGGGCGGGGGAGTTGAGGGGGACGGAATTGCCATCTCAATCACACGAACTTGCGCCGGCGAGAAACGCACGGCAGGCCGCGCCTGTTCAGGGCAATGTACGGCCGCCCACTCGAGATCTTATCGTCCGGCGTCCACGACGCGCGACGTGCGGCGTCGTCACTCATTATTTGATTGTCAGGAACGAGCATGGCCGGGAAACAAATTACACGGGCGACGGGCACGAACTGGATCGGGTGGGCGCTCGCGGTCGCCCTGCTCACGACAGTCGCCGCGCGGCCTGCTGCCCCCGCGGAGGACGTTAAGCCCAAGCCGGCGGCCAAGCCGCCCGAGCCGAAGGCGAACGTTGTGGCCGGGGTCGCGACGGACGAGCGCGGGAACGTGATCGCCGGCGGGACCGTCCACGTGTTCATCGCCGGCGTCGCGTTCCAGAGCGGGCAGCGGAACGAGTTCACGACCGAGGCCGGCGAGGACGGGCGGTTCGAGTTCGAGGTCCCGCCGGGGCAGTGGAAGGTGACGGCGCAGGTGGCCAGGGAGTACAACGGGCGGCAGTACCAAGTGGACCTGGCGCCGGTGGACGGCAAGGGCCCGTTCGTCGCGCAGAACTCGCGGGCGGGGATCGTGCGGAACTTCGTCTGGCGGTTGACCGGGCTGCGCGCCGGGCGGGAGAAGGGGCTGAGCAACTCGTACTACGGCGTTGCGGTCCTGCTGGAGGACGCGCAGGCGTTCGGCCCGCCGGCGTCGCGGATCCCGGCCAAGTACGCGGGCGGGAAGGTCGTGCTGCGCTTCGCGCCCAAGGGGCCCCTGCTGGACGGGACGAAAATCGACCCGTTCGAGCGGGAGTTTCCGACCGCGCGGTTCGCCAACCCGGACACGTCGAACACGCACACGCTGGTCGACGTCCCGATCGGGGATTACGCCGTTTCGGCGCGAATCGTGACGGCGGAGGGGAAGGATCGGCCGCTCAAGCTGACGAACACGGCCGAGGGCGGGAAGGACGCGGCCGAGCGGGTCGACGTGACGTTCACCCAGCCGTCGCTCGGCGAGCGGGTGCGCGACGGCCGGATGGTGCTGAGCGAGTGACCGCGGTACCGCGCCCGTCAGACCGCGCTCCGCCGCGCCCGGATCAGGAAATCGTTCACCCGCGCGTAGTCCGGCCGGTCCGGCAGCGCCGTCGCCTGAAACGCCGCGTCGAATTCGTCGTGGAGCACCAGCCGCCACCGGTCGACTTCCTCCCACGTCATCTCACCGTTGCGGATCGCCAGCAGCTTCGCCCGGTGCGGCTCGTCGACGCGCACGGGCACCTCGCCCGTGCGCAGGACGGTGACGCCGGCCAGCAGCAGGCGGATCAGGTGCATCACGTGCTTCCACTTCACGGCGCCCTTGTTCCGCAAATCGCCCGAGAGCTTTTTGAACTGGGACAGGACATAGCCGTTGTACGTCTGATAGACGATCTTGGACAGGAAGCTCGCGCGCATGTCGAGCAGCTCGCGCGCGATCGCCGTCGCGTGCTCGATTAGCGGCGAATACAGACACTCGAGCACGTTCGGGTTGGCCTTGAGCGCCAGCACCAAAAACTTCTGAAGCTCCCAGTACGTCTCCTGCGTCGCGTCTTCGTCGAGTTGCTCGGGGACGCCGGCGAGCGACCAGTGGAGGTCGGCCGGCGGGAGGTAGACGCCCCGGCGGTCGAAATCAGACCCCGGGCCAGCGAGGCCGTACGCCTGGGAGCCGACGACGCACCGGAAGATGATGTATTGGCGGAAATCGGCGTCGATGGTCGGGAAGTCGGTCACGCCGGCCGACTCGCGCTGGAATTGGCGGAGGACGACCAGCTCGTCGCGCTTGAACGAGGCGACCGAATTGTCGGTGAAGCGAACTCGGTACGCGTGGGTGGGGTCGAGCGGCGCGGACTCGATGACGCCGACGCTCCCCGCGGGGTGCGCGGGTGTCGGCGTGCGAGTCACGACCTGGGTGCCGGTGGGGAGGAGCATGGGGGAGTCGAGGGTAGGGGAGGATACCCCCTCGCGCGAAACGCGCTCGCCTCCGGACTCGCCTGAGGCTCGTCCTTCGGGTCGCGGCTAAACGTGGCGCGGCATTCACAATTGACAATTAACCATCGACCATTGACCTCTTCCAATTCCGTTCGTTGACATCCGCGCCAGCTACTCCTAACTTGCGCACATGGTACGTCTTACGCGGCACGGGCTCTGGGAAATCATCATCGGGACGGTCGTCCTCCTGGCGATCGGGTGGGGGCTGTCGTGGGTCTGGTGGCCGCTCGGGTTCCTAGTGCTGCCCGTCATCATCTGGCTGTTCGCGTTCTTCCGCGACCCCGAGCGCCCGATCACCGACGACGCCCGCGCCATGGTCTCCCCCGCCGACGGCCTGGTGTCCGACGTCGGCGAGATCGAGAACTGCGACCTGGTGGGCGGGGGGCCCGCCGTCCGCATCGGCATCTTCCTCTCGGTCTTCAACGTCCACGTCAACCGCGCCCCGTGCGACGGGGTGGTCGCGTCCGTCGTCTACAAGAAGGGCAAGTTCATCAACGCCCTCTCGCACAACGCCGCGTCGGACCAGAACGAGTCGAACACGATCATGCTGTTCGAGCCGCGCACGAACGAGGTGGTCTGCGCCGTCAAGCAGATCGTCGGCCTGATCGCCCGCCGGATCATCTGCACCTCCCAGACCGGCGACGTCGTCGCCCGCGGCCAGCGGATCGGCATGATCAAGTTCGGGTCGCGCACCGAGTTGTACATTCCCAAGCGGTTGGCCCCGGAGGTTCGCTGCAAGAAGGGCGACAAGGTCCGTGGCGGGTTGGACATCCTCGCGGTGGTCGATCGGCAGATCGCGCACACGGGCGTCGCGACGTCATCTGCCATGACGCCCGAACCGCAACCCGCGTCCAACCCCGTTTAGCCGCGACCCAGCGGACGAGCCTCAGGCGAGTCCGAAGGCGAGCGCGAGGCGTCAGAGAAACCGACCCAAGACTCGCAGGATCACATGGAACACCCCTCGAGTCCCTCCCCCGCCGACCAGCCCACCCCGCCGCCGGGCGCCGAGCCGATCCGCATCCACCGCGACCCCGACGGCCCGCGCCGGCTCAGGCGTCACAAACCCGAGATCCACCGCACGCCCGAGCACAAGCGCCGCCGGCTCAAGCGGCACGGCCGGCGGGCGTACGTCCGCTCGGTCTACTTCCTC
Organism: Tepidisphaeraceae bacterium; assembly: GCA_035627895.1. Taxonomy (GTDB): domain Bacteria; phylum Planctomycetota; class Phycisphaerae; order Tepidisphaerales; family Tepidisphaeraceae; genus DASPKW01. The sequence continues at coordinate 4,242 of DASPKW010000271.1, forward strand.
CCGTCGCTCTGCACGCTGGGCAACGCGATCTGCGGGTTCGCCGCGATCTACATCTGCACGCTCGACGCCCGGTCACACGACCCGCTGACCAACTGGTTCTACGAGAACCGGTTCATGGCGGCCGCGTACATGATCTTCGTCGCCATGCTGTTCGACGGGCTCGACGGGCGCCTGGCCCGCATGACGCGCCACACGACGGACTTCGGCGGCCAGCTCGACTCGATGGCCGACATGGTCTCGTTCGGCGTCGCCCCGGCGATGATCGCCCTCCAGCTCTTCAAGACCGCCCACCCCGACATCCCGAGCATGCTCTCGCGCCTGATCTGGGCCGTCGGCGCGCTCTACATGTCGTGCGCCGCCATGCGCCTGGCCCGGTTCAACGTCTCCAACGAGCACGGCGAACAGCACCACTTCTCGTTCCTGGGCCTGCCCAGCCCGGGGGCGGCCGGGGCCGTCGTGGCGCTGATCCTCGCGCAGCAGGACCTGGGGTTCGAATCGCAGTCCGTGAAGACCGTCTGGCTCGCCAACACGCTCGGCTTCCTGGCCAAGGCGCTGATCATCGCGCTGCCGTTCGTGGTGCTGCTGACCGGCATCCTGATGGTCTCGAACATCCGTTACCCGCACGTGGTGAACCGGTATTTGAAGGGGCGCAAGTCGATCGCGACCGTCGTGGTGATGGTCGTGTTCGTGCTGCTCGTGGTCGTCGCCCACCGGTACGTGCTGGCGATCGGGTGCCTGACGTACGGGCTGTGGGGCGTCGGCTGGTTCCTGTGGACGCGGGCGCGGGGGCGCCACCGACACCTCGCGGCGGCGGCACCGCGTTAGACGCGCGCTCCCTTTGAGCCGCTGGGCTTGCCCAGCGCGTCCAGCGGCACTCCCAGCCCGGACCATGTGGTTTCACGAATGAACACGAATGGGCACGAATGAGAAACCTGATTCGTGAGCATTGGTGGTCATTCGTGAAACGTTTCCTCTGCGGTCTCTCAACCTAGCATCGGGATTTGCGGTTCTTGGATTGCCTCCGCGATCAGAGTCTCCGGACGCGCTGGGCAAGCCCGGCGGCTAAAAGGTTGTCGTTGACACCGCGCGTCGCGACGCGGACATTGATCCCCGATGCCCCGCGCCCTTCCCTTCCTCGCGCTCCTCCTCGCCACCCCCCTGCTCGCCGCCGACTTCGTCGACCCCGCGCCGCCGACCGTCAACAAGATCGCCCCGGCCGACGAGCCCAAGCCCGCCGCGTATCCCGAGCTCACCTTCCACGCCGCCCCCAAGCCCCTCGCCGCCGGCGCGACCACCGAAGACTCCCCCGGCTTCCTCGGGCCGCGCCACCAGCCGGATTCTGCCGAGACGAAACTGCTGGCCGACCTGTCAAAGCTTAAGCCCGTCTGGGAGGCGAAGAAGGGCAACGGCTACGCCGGCCCGGCCGTGGTCGGCGACCGCCTGATCTTCTTCCACCGCGTGGGCGACGCCGAGACGACCGACTGCCTGCACGCGCAGACCGGGCAGCGTTTTTGGCGCGTCGGCTACCCGACGACGTACCGTGACCGCTACGGCTACACCAACGGCCCGCGCTGCACGCCCGCCGTCGATGCCGGGGCCGGCCTGGTCGTCACGTACGGCGTCGAGGGCGTGCTGCAGGCGCTCGACCTGAAGACCGGCCAGGTCGCATGGCGGCGCGACCTTTTGGCCGAGTTCAAGCTCGAGCCCAACTTCTTCGGCGTCGGCGCGGCGCCGCTCATCGAGGGGGGCATCGTCGTCGTCAACGTCGGCGCGAAGAACGTCTGCGTCGTTGGGTTCGACCTGCGCAACGGCAAGGCGCTCTGGGCCAGCCCTGCCCCCAACAAATGGGGCCCGTCGTACGCCGCCGTCGTGCCCGCGACCGTCCACGGCCTCCGCCGGGTGTTCGTCTTCGCGGGCGGTGAGTCCCGCCCCGCCACCGGCGGCCTGCTCTGCCTCGACCCCAGGACCGGCGTCGTCGACTTCGCCCTCCCCTGGCGCGGGCGGCGGTACGAGTCCGTCAACGCGTCGGCCCCGCTCGTCTTCGAAAACACGGCGTTCGTCTCCGAGTGCTACGGGCGCGGCGGGATGCTCGTCGATTTGACGCGCGACGGCGACAAGCTCGCCGGCAAGGTGCGGTGGACCAACGAGAACTTTGGCACGCACTTCATGACGGCCGTGCCGGTCGACGGTGTCTTAATCGGGTGCGACGGGCACGGCCCAGCGGACTGCCCGCTCGTCGCCGTCGATTTCAAGACCGGCGAGGAGAAGTGGCGCGCCGAGCCCGATTTGTCCGAAGAGGTCACGACGCGCACCGGCGAGAAGATGCTCCGCCGCCGGTCGACGGACCGCTGTCACCTCCTGCAAGTAGACGGCCGCACGCTCTGCCTGACCGAGTGGGGCCACCTGCTCTGGCTCGACTGCTCCGCCAAGGGGGTGAAGGTCACGAGCCGCCGATCGCTGTTCGACGCCGGCGAGACGTGGGCCCCGCCCGTCCTGTCCCGCGGGCTCCTCTACGTCTGCCAGAACCAACCCGACCGCGTCGGCGGGACCGAGCAGCGGATCCTCTGCTACGACCTGCGCGGGGAATGACAGGGTTGCCGATTGCCCATTTCCGATTGCCGATTGAAGCGGGACGGCGTGACGGTCTCTCGACCCGCCGCCCCTCATCCCCTCATCTCGCCACTCCCTCACCGCCCGAGTTTAACAATCCATCCGCCGATCACCGCCGCCAGGCCGATCGCGACGAACAGCACGGACTGCATCGTCCCGAACTGCGGGTTGGTCGCGCCGGCGACGATCAGCAGGAAGCCCCCCATGCGGGCGGGCAGGCTCTTGCCGAGCATGAGCGCGACGCCGGCGCCGATCAGTGCGAACGGGGAGATCCATGGGGGCATGCCCGCGACTGTACACGGGCCGGGGCGGAGTGCCAGTGCGCCCCTCCCGATCGGCGACGGCCGACCGGCGATCGGCAATGAACCGATGGACAATCGCCCGCCGGCCCGCCACACTCTGGTCATGCGCCACCTCCTCCTCGCGCTGTTCTTCGCCCTGCCCGCGCTCGCGCCCGCCCAGCCCGCGGCGCGGCCGCCCAACGTCGTCCTGATCCTCGTCGACGATTTGGGCCAGACGGACCTGGGCGTTTACGGCTCCAAGCTGTACGAGACGCCGAACATCGACCGCCTGGCCGCCCAGGGCGTGCGGTTCACGAGCGCGTACTCCGCCTGCACCGTCTGCTCGCCGACCCGCGCGGCGCTGCTGACCGGCAAGTACCCCGCCCGCCTTCGGATCACCGACTGGATCGCCGGGCACAAGCGGCCCAACGCGCCGCTCCTGCCGCCCGACTGGCAGCAGCACTTGCCGCCCGCCGAGGTCACGCTGGCCGAGGCACTCAAGGCCGCCGGGTACGCGACGGCGCACGTGGGCAAGTGGCATCTGGGCGACGAGGCCTACTTCCCCGACAAGCACGGGTTCGACGTCAACCTGGGCGGCTACAACCGGGGGCAGCCGCCGTCGTACTTCGCGCCGTACAAGATCCCCACGCTCGCCGAGGGCCCGGCCGGCGAGTACCTGACCGACCGCGAGGTCGACGAGGCGTGCAAGTTCATCGACGCCAACCGGGCCCGCCCGTTCTTCATCAACCTGTGGCACTACGCCGTGCACACGCCGCTGCAGGGCAAGAAGGAGGTCATCGCCAAGTACGCCGCCAAGGCGAACGACACGCCCCAGAAGGGCAAGCCGGCATACGCGGCGCTAATCGAGTCGGTCGACGACGCGCTGGGCAAAATCATGGCCAAGCTCGCCGAGCTGAAGCTGGAAGAGCAGACGATCATCGTCTTCACCTCCGACAACGGCGGCCTGATCGGCGCGACCGGCGCGAATTTGGGCGCGCGGGCCGGCAAGGGCTCGGCCTACGAGGGGGGCGTGCGCGTCCCGCTCATCGTCAAGTTCCCCGGCCTGACCAAGCCCGGCGCGACCTGCGCAGAGCCGACCATCACGCCCGACCTATACCCCACGCTGTTGGCGCTGGCGCGCACGCCCGGCGACGCGGCCCACAACGCCGCCGTCGACGGCGCGTCCCTCGTCCCCCTGCTCGCCGACCCGGCCGCCAAGCTCGCGCGGGACGCGATCTACTGGCACTACCCGCACTACCACCCCGGCGGGGCAACGCCCTACTCCGCCGTCCGCGCCCGCGACTGGCGGCTAATCGAGTTCTACGAGACCGGCAAGGCCGAGTTGTACAACCTCGCCACCGACCCCGAGGAGAAGAACGATTTGGCCGACTCGAACCCGGACAAAGCGAAGGAACTCCGCGCGATGCTGCACGCCTGGCGGAAGTCGGTCGCGGCCCAGGACCCGGTCAAAAACCCCGACGCCAAGCCGGCGCCGGCCCCGCGCGGGGCGGGAAAGGCGAAGTGACTCGCGCCCCGGCGGGCGGGCCTTGCCGTCGCGGAGGGAAGATTCACCACGGAGGCACTGAGGCACGGAGGGGGAGGGAGGGTGGAGGATAGAAGGTGGAGGATGGAGGATGGAAGAGGGCGGATGTGGGGGTGGTTTCGGCCGGGCCGGGTGTGGGGCGAGGGCGGGCGTTATCGGTCCGGCGTTCGATCGTCGGAACCGGGGCGGGTGGCGCGGTCCCGTAATCCACGGTCGTGGGGACGTGCGGCGGGTCTGGCGGGCCGGCGGGCGCGCGCGGCGGGGCGGCGAGAACAGTTGTGAATGACCCGTTCATGATTGTGAACGACTTGTTCATGGTGGTGAATGACTCTCTCACAGCTGTGAACAACTCGTTCACAGTCGTGAATGCCGCGTTCACCACTGTGAATGACTCGTTCACCACTGTGAACAACTCGTTCACAATGATGAACGAGTCATTCACGATCATGAACGCCGCGAAATCGAGTGTGGGAGAGTCTCCGAAGCGCGTGGGAGACTCTGCGACGCGCGGGGGAGGGTCCCGAACAGGCGTGGCGGCGTCGGAAACAATCGTGGCAGGGTCTGAAGCGATTACTCGGACCGGCGGAAAAGGCGCGACCGTCTTCCGCGGGCGTTGGGATCGCCGCCCGCGCGGGTCTACCGCCGTCCTTATTGTTATTGGCCCAAATCACCGCCGACCGTGCGCAGCGCGACGGTCTGCCCGTCCGGGGCCAGCACCGCCTCGATCGTCCCGCCGCGCTCGCCCGCTCGCCGCAGAAGAGGACGGGCGTCGGTCGGGATTCGGTCCCGTACCGGTCCCGCCGGGCGACGGGCGACATCCCCTGGCGGGCCAGGAACGCGTCGAGGCCGGCCAACGGCCGGGCGGCCACGGTCGCGGTCATGTGGTCGAGCCATTCGACCGTCGCCAGCCCGGGATCCGACCGCCCCTCCACCTCGTTGACCAGCAGCCCGAGGAACCCGCGCCGCCAGTCTTCGAGCAGCATCACCTGGTCCGCCGGCGCCGCGTAGTCCAGCCACGCCCGCTGCTCGCTCAACAGCTTCGCCCGCGCCAACAGCCCCGGCCCGTGCCGCACGCCGGCGATCACGAGGGTCGCGACGACCGCCACGCCGATCAGCCGACGCCACACGCGCCGCCGGCGGAGCGAGGCGCCCGCCGCATACCCCAGCGGAACGGGGCCGGGCGCCGTCGGAGTCGTCGAGGGCTTCTCGTGTTCGTCCGTCAAATGCGTGTCCTCGCGTACGGCCGGCCCAACAGGGCCGAGGCATTAGGGAGGGCGAGGCTCCGCCCGAGCCGCGTAGGCACCCCCCGAGCCGCGAGGCAACGGCTCGGACGGGGCCTCGCCCTCCCAAGCCCGGCCTGCCACGGCACGCCGTGTTCCCCCCATCGAGTGTACCCGTGGGTGGACGTCTGGCAGCTGTGACGACGATTATGCGACGCGGGGCAGAGGATTTCACAGGGACCGCCCCCGGACGCGCCCCGCGAGCGGGGCGGCTACAAGATGAGATGAAGTTTCTCGGGAGGTTCCGGCGTTGCGAAATCCGCGTCACCGTCGCATATCATTTCGCAGCACACGGAATCGGACGTCCCTTATGCCCAACATTCACGACAACCCCGCCCTCCCCCGCGTCTTCATCGTCGGCGGCGGCTTCGCCGGCATCGCGGCGGCCAAGGCGCTCGCCAAGGCCCCCGTCCGCGTCACGCTCGTCGACCGCCGCAACCACCACGTCTTCCAGCCCCTGCTCTACCAGGTCGCGACGGCCGCCCTGTCGCCCGCCGACATCTCGAGCCCGATCCGCTCGGTCGTCAGCAAGATCCCCAACTGCCGCGTCGTGCTCGCCAAGATCCGCGGCGTCGACCTCGCCCAAAAGCGCCTCACCTTCGAGGGCGGCGCGGTCGAGTACGACTATCTGATATTGGCCGCGGGCGCCACCCACTCCTACTTCGGCCACCCCGAGTTCGAAAAGGTCGCCCCCGGCCTTAAGACGCTCGAGGACGCGACGGAGATGCGCAAGCGCATCCTGCTGGCGTTCGAGTCGGCCGAGTACGAAGGGTCGGAGGAGCGGCGGAAGGCCGCGCTCACGTTCGCGATCGTCGGCGGCGGGCCGACCGGGGTCGAGCTCGCCGGCGCGATCCAGGAGATCGCCGCCAAGACGATCCAGAAGGACTTCCGCAACATCGACACGACGACGACGCGCGTCATCCTGGTCCAGGGTGGCGACCGGCTGCTGCCGCAGTTCCCGCCCAAGTTGTCGGAGCGCTCCAAGCGCGATTTGGAGGACATGGGCGTCGAGGTCATGCTCGACGCGATCGTCACCAACGTCACGCCGGACGGCGTGGAGATCAAGGGCCGGGGCTTCCTCCCCGTCCGCACCGTCTTCTGGGCGGCCGGCGTGCAGGGGAGCCCGGTCGGCGCGACGCTCGGCGTGCCGCTGACCCGCTCGGGGCAAGTCGTGGTGAACCCCGACCTCTCCGTCCCCGGGCATCCGGAAGTGTTCGTCGCCGGCGACCTCGCCGCGGCCAAGTCCGCCGACACGAACGAGCCCGTGCCCGGCGTCGCGCCCGCCGCGCTGCAGATGGGCAAGTACGTCGGCAAGCTCCTCGCCGCCGAGGTCACACACAAGACAACGCCCGACCAGCGCAAGCCGTTCGCCTACTGGGACAAGGGCACGCTCGCCACGATCGGCCGGTTCCGCGCCGTCGGCATGGTCGGCAAGTTCAAGTTCGGCGGCGTCATCGCCTACCTGCTCTGGGCGGGCGTGCACATCATGTACCTGGTCAACTTCCGCAACCGCCTGGCCGTCGCGGCGAGTTGGTTCTGGAACTGGATGGTCAACGCCCGCGACGCCCGGCTGATCACGGGCGAGGCCAAGCTGGACATCAAGACCCCGCGCCCGGGCGAGCTGATCCTGGCCCGCGAGGGCGCCGAGCACCACACGAACCCCGAGCCCGTGCACGCGCCCCCGCCGACCGTCGTGGCGACGCCCGGGTAAGCCCGGGAGGGCGAGGCTCCGTCCCGGGAGGGCGAGGCTCCGTCCGAGCCGTTCGCGAACTGCGTTCGAACGCACCCCTCGGCCTCCGTCCCGCGACGAGTCGCCGGGCTCCTCTTTCCGGACCGCGCGGTCCGATTGTCCGGGCGCGTATCCCCGCGGTGCGTGATTGCCGATAATCTATCGGTACACGCGCCCCCATGCTCTCCGCCCAGGCCTACTCCTTCCGACAGAAGTCCAAGCTCGCGATCTCCCTCTCCTGGATCGGCGGGTACACCAACGTCGTCGCCCTCCTCTCGTGCAAGACCCTGATCTCGCACGTGACCGGCACGACCACCTGGGCGGGCGAGGCGGCCGCGTACGGCGACTTCGCCGTCGCCGGGTACTTCGCCTTCCTCCTCGCCACGTTCTTCGCCGGCGCCGTCCTGTCGGCCCTCCTGACCGAAGGCGCCCGCCGGCGCGGCGTGCGCTCCAAGTACATCCTCCCCCTGCTGCTCGAGGCCGGGCTGCTGATCGTCTTCGCGATCGGCCTCGAATCGCTCACCCGCCAGCGCGCCGCAGGCGCGGGCGGCGAGCTCGGCGCGGCGTGGTTGCTCGTCGGCGCGGCCGCGATGGCCATGGGCCTGCAGAACGCGACGATCACCCGCATTTTGGGCAACGTCGTCCGCACGACCCACCTGACCGGCGTCGTGACCGACCTCGGAATCGAATCCGTCCAATACGCCTACTGGTGGCGCGACCGCGCCCGCACCCGCCGGGCGAGCCGCCGCGGCCGCCTGCTCCGCGTCTCGCGCCGCCACCCGTCCGTCCTCCGCCTGCTCCTGCTCGCCTCGATCTTCGGCTCGTTCCTGCTGGGCGTGGTCGTCGGCACGCTGCTGTACGTCCGCTGGCCGGGCTACGTGATGATCCTGCCGGTCGGGTTCCTGCTGTTCATCGTCGTGATGGACTTCGTCAAGCCGATCGCCGACGCGCGCGAGCTCGATTTGCTCAAGGATTCGGAGCTCAAGGCGTTCGGGATCGTCCAGTCGCTGCTGTCGAAGGAACTGGGCATCTACCGCATGGGCCCGTACACGACCCACGGCGGCGCGGGCCACAAGGGGCCCCTGAAGATGTCCCAACCCGACTTCGCCGGGTTCGTCGACCGCCTGCACGCGCGGTGGCGCGTCGTCATCCTCGCCCTCACCCCGCTCGTCCGCCTCTCGCCCAACAGCCTCATGGAACTCGCCGACGCCGTCGGCCGCATGCGCAAGGACGGCCGGAAGCTGATCGTCTGCGGGATCACGCCGGTGCAGTGGAAGGCCTTGGATAAGGCCGGCGTGCTCGATGAGTTGGGCGAGGAGAACGTCTGCCCGGATTTGGAGTTCGCGGTGGCGCGGGCGGTGGAGGTGCTCGGGCCGGCCGCCGCGCGGGCGGTCTCGAGATGAATGCGAGCGGGGCCGGTACGCGCGCCGGCGTCCGGACTGTCATCCCGAGGAACGAGGGATCTGGCCCCGAACGTCGCGGCCCATTCGACCTCGGCAATCTTCCAATCGAAGGCGGTGCGCCAACGTCGATCGGGCCCTTACGCCCCGGCCAGATTCCTCGGAGTACCTCG